>CAZFOG010000154.1:8407-13415 GCA_964520685.1 uncultured Nitrospiraceae bacterium
TACCCGACAGCTATCTGGCCGCGCTGCAATATGTGGCCTGGATGGAACTGGCTCCGCCCGATACTCCGTGACTCGCCTGCCTATTGCTCGGGCTCGGTAAGCGCCACGGGTTCGCCCGCGCCCTGCGGCACCCGCACCCTGCGGCCTGTCGCGGGATGAATCAGTACCACCGCCTGTTCTGCGTCACGCTCCAATTCGTCGACCAGCCAACCGCCTCCAATATCATCCCCTGCCTCGACAGTGGTCCGGCGCGCACGCTCGTCAGCCGGCCGCCGAATCGACAGCGCAACCTTGCCGCCAACCCTGCCCAGGAAACTGACATGCGCGTAGATCTGCGGCGAGGGGGCCTCCTCGGTCTCCGTTTCACGCGCCGCAGACGCATCTGGCTCGACGGCGGGACGGGCTGGAGACGCAGGTGCTTCAGCAGGCCGGGGGGATGGCACTGTGCGCGCGCCCGGAGACTCTGGCCTCGGCCTCGTGGACACCCGCGGGGTACCCGGCGGTCCAGCCGTACGCGTCGCACCTTCGGTAACACCAATACCGCGGGCCTCGGAAAAGACCGTCTCGTACGTATCAAACACCTCGCCATCGCCGCGCTTCACGATCAATCGAACGGCATCCATGCCCTGCCCAATGCTCTTGACCATGGTGGTATCGAGAACCAGCCGGGCCGTAAGCAGCGGCTCAATGACGACTGGCTCGCCGGCATTCAGCGGCCTCCCATTGTGGGTCCACCATTCCGACGGAACAGGATAGGTCTGGAAGGCATCGTCTCCCCGCTCACGAAGCTGGACCTCGATCCCGCCCAGCGAACGCTCGCTCAATTCACCGTCCGGAGGACGCGCATCCGGCCACGGCTGGTAGAGGTGAATAGGACGATCACCCTCGTTGCGGCAATCGACCTGCACGCTCTTCTCCTGCTCGGTATCCATCGAAAACCCGCATCGCAACACGGCCGGCGTGTTTCCCCAGAGCGACCAGTCCGAATCGGACAACAACGGCAGGGCCAGAATCACCGCAAACCCGACCAGGACCAAGGCCAGCGCCAGAACCGCGGCCTCCCAGGTCCAGCGCCAGCCGCGACGCCGCTCGGGCACCGCCGCACCGCGCTCCCCGCGGTAGGCATCGAGCGGCAAATCGACATGCCCCCCCACCGACTCGCTGCTCTGGGCCCCGGCAAGCTGCTGAAGTTCCGCGATGGCCGCCCCATGCCAGGCTATCTCCCGCTCGAGCCGCCCGCGCTCCTTCGAGGCACGCTCCGGAACAATCCGGCCAATCGCCTCTTCCTGACGCAACCGCTCGGCGTCTCGAACAAGCTGGTTCTGCTCCGTGAGCAGTTGATCGTTGCGCGCCGCTATCTCCTCGCGCCAGCGGACGATGTCCTTTTCCGCCAGGCGCAGGTGGTCCGCATAGAACCGCGACACGGTCTCGTACGCTGCGTTATCAATCTTCCCCGCAGACCACGCCCGTGCGCTCTCCTGCTGCAGCCGCTGCGCCTTCTCGCGATAGGAGAGCGCGACTTGAAAGCGTTCCCTCAGTTCCGCATTACTTGCCACGCGACTTCTTCTCTGCCAGGGCCGCCCGCACAAACTCGCGAAACAGCGGCTGGGCTTTTAATGGGGTGCTCTTGAACTCGGGATGAAATTGAGACGCACAAAACCACGGATGGCCCGGCAACTCCGCGATCTCAACCAGTTCATGATCCTTGCGCGGATGTACGCCGCTGAAGAGCAGCCCGGCCTTTTCAAACCGCTCCCGGTACCCGTTGTTGAATTCATACCGGTGGCGGTGCCGCTCGCTGATCAGATCCATCCCGTAGGCCTCATAGGCTTTCGTGCCAGACTTCAGTACACAGCGGTATGCGCCCAAACGCATCGTGCCACCCATGTCCTTCACGCCTTTCTGCTCCGTCAGCAGGCTGATTACCGGGTGAGGCGTCTCCGGTTCAAACTCGGTCGAATTCGCCTCTTTCAATCCTACCAGATTTCGCGCGATTTCGATGCACGCGATTTGCATGCCCAGGCAAATGCCCAGAAATGGCTTGCCGTTCTCGCGCACATATTGTACCGCGCGCACCTTCCCCTCAACACCGCGCTTCCCAAATCCCGGGCCTATCAGCACCCCGTCAAAATCCCGCAGCACCTCTTCCGGGGAGGCGCCGGTCTCGAACTGCTCCGAATCAATCCACTCCAGGCGCACCTTGCAGTCGTTCGCAACCCCCGCGTGGGTAAAGGCCTCGTTGATGCTCTTGTAGGCATCTTCGTGAGCCACATACTTGCCCACCGCCGCCACCCGCACCTCTTCCCGCGGATGCTGCATGTGTTCCACGAGGTCCCGCCACTCCTCCAGCGCCGCGGGGCCGGCGTCAATGCGCAGCACATTCAAAACGGTCTGGTCGAGACCCTGCTCATGAAGATTCAACGGTATTGCGTAGATCGGCGACATGTCCTGCGCGCCGATTATGGCATCCTCGGTCACGTTGCAGAACATCGCGATTTTGCGCCGCTGGTCCGGCCCCAGATTCCGCTTCCCGGTCCGGCAGCAAATCACATCCGGCTGCACTCCGATGTCCCGCAGGGCACGCACGCTGTGCTGCGTCGGTTTGGTCTTCAATTCTCCTGCCGCGTCAATATACGGAAGAAGCGTCACGTGGATAAAACAGCAGGGCGCAGGCTTCACTTCGAGATTGAACTGACGAATGGCCTCGAGAAACGGCTGGCTCTCGATGTCGCCCACCGTCCCCCCGGTTTCGACAATCGCCACGTCCGCGTCGTCTTCGGGCTCCGCCGTCAGCATCCGGATCCGCGACTTGATCTCGTCCGTGATGTGAGGGATGACCTGCACCGTCTTCCCCAGATACTCGCCACGCCGTTCCTTCTGGATCACCGCGTTGTAGACGCTCCCCGTCGTGACATTGCTCTTACGCGACAGCTTCGCATGGGTAAACCGCTGGTAATGCCCCAGGTCCAGGTCCGTCTCCGCCCCGTCGTCCGTAACGAACACTTCCCCATGCTCATACGGGTTCATCGTGCCCGGATCAACATTAATGTAGGGATCCATCTTCATCATCGCCACTTTGAGTCCCCGGGACTCGAGCAAGAGCCCTAGACTGGCCGCCGCGATTCCTTTCCCAACCGACGACACGACCCCTCCCGTGATGAAGACGTATTTAGGCATTGATGCTGTTCTCCCCGTGTTCCTGCTCCAGTAATTCCTCGACCCTCTTCAAATCCTCGGGCGTGTCCACCCCCACGCTCACATATTCCGTATCGACGACGGCAATGGTGTAGCCGTTCTCCAGAGCCCGGAGCTGCTCGAGCTTCTCCAACAGTTCCAGCGGCGTCGGCGCCATGCGCGCATACTCGAGCAAGAAGTCCCGCCGGTACACATACAATCCGATATGCTGCCAGTAACATCCGAACGCAGCTTTCGGCTTCTCGCCGCGGACATACGGGATCGGCCACCGCGAAAAATACAGCGCACGCCCTCGCGCATCGCAAACCACCTTCACCACGTTCGGATTGTCCACCGACTCCTGGTCCGGAATCAGGCACCGAGCGGTAGACATCGGCACGGCCGGATCATCCAGCAACGGCTGGATTGTCGCGTCAATCACCCTCGGATCGATCAGCGGCTCATCTCCCTGGATGTTGACGATAATCTCCGCGTCGGTATTCGCCACCACCTCCGCGATGCGGTCCGTGCCACTGGGATGGTCCGCCCGCGTCATCGCGATCTCAACCCCGAACGGCGCTACCGCCTCCCGAACTCGCTCGTCTTCGGTGGCAATAATCGCCTTCGACACGAGGCTGGCCCGCAGGGCGCGCTCATAGACATGTACCACAACTGGCTTTCCAGCAAGCGGAGCGACTACCTTGCCCTCGAACCGCGTCGAACCATAGCGAGCAGGAATCACCCCTAACACAACCGGAGAGACGGATTTCGACATAGCTCATCTCCAAGCCATGGCCGTTGCGGCGCACACTGATATAAACCATTGAAATCGAGAAGGTTAGGAAGTAAGGAAGGTTTCCCGTCCCCTAACGGGATTTCAATCTAGCACACTCGGTATTTCTTTTCAACGAAGAATTTTCGCAGAAAGAATTCCCCACTGGAAAACAGTGAATCGCCCGCACAGTTGCCAAAGCCGCCCCCAAACAACGCAGAGGGCCGGGAAATCCTCCCGGCCCTCGCAAAGATGTCATTTGGTTCCGGTTTATATACCCGTCATAGCCGCGTACATCTTGGTAACGGGCCATGTCCCCGGATAGCGGATGAATTCGACGTGCCCGTCAAGATAGAGCACATTCGAGCCACCGGGAATGTGGTTGAACTCGTGGACGTCGATGCTTATCTCGTCGGTCATGATAGCCAACTCGCTCTGCGCCATGGTCGAGGCCGCGGGGTTGTTGATGTCGGTGATAAAGAAGCGTTCGATGCCTTCGCGCAACCGGTAGATCGTATGCGGGTTGCCTGGCTCGTAGTCGTCTAGCGAGTAGTCTGACTCAACAATATTGCTGTTCTCGACGAGAGTCGCCGCAGGCATCGCGCCATCCATAAACATGTACCAGCCGGCAAAGCCGCCGCTAATCGCGGTGCCCAGCAACGGAGCAAGCGCCAGCACACCTCCACCAGGTGTAACGGAATCGAACGCCGCGTCGTTCGGGCTGACACCGGGGACCATCGCGATGTCTTCATCGAGCGCCCACCCAAAATAGATGTAGGAACGGCTGTTCCACTTGCAGGGGCAAAGGATATCCGGATTGTCGTCGCAGTGGTACTTGCCTTCGTCAAGGTCAGTCTGTGCGTTCGAGTCCGACGGGCAGATGGTGACGTTTACATCCGTCAGGTATTCCGGATACACCACATCGCCCTGAAAGAAAAAGTCCAGACTGACCGGGTCGCTGCAGTCATATGGTGCGACCGCGCCCCCCACGTAGTTCCGGTACTTGTTCGGCGGGAATTTCTCCCCCTTTGATTCGTTGGCGTACATCTTGAAAACCAGACC
>CAZFOG010000155.1:0-13189 GCA_964520685.1 uncultured Nitrospiraceae bacterium
ACACAACATCGCCCCAGGCATAGACCCCGCTGACGCCCGGGTGGGGCATGCCGAAGACCTCGAGGTTGTGGGTCAACCACGGCTCCAGGACTGTTTCGACATCGTCGGGAGACCTAGGCTCAGATTCGGCTGTCCGGACGATGTAGGCCGCGGTGCCGGGTAATGCAGCCATGAGTTCCCGGACGAGTGAGGGCGGCCCCTGAAACGTGTCCGAGACTACGAGTAAACGCACTTCCGGGTCGGCGCGCCGGGCAAGTTTGTCAAGAATGAGAAAGGAATCGGCTTTCAACAATTCATTTGCCTTGTTGAATTTCGCCAGGCGGGGATCTTCCATGACGTCCGCCGGCCAGTCGTGTCTTGCGGCAATGAACCGGGGCATCAACTCGCGGGTGATGGTCTCGAGCACGTCCAGCCATGCCTGTTCGGACGCTTCTCCGAAGGGGACACATGCCGTGGTGCCGGGAGGCACATAGGCATACGTCACCGACACCACTGCGCCATCGGGGATGCGGCCTCCGATGTTGCCGCGAATGAGCCACGGAGCGCTGGTCTCCTCGTAGGGGTATTTGAAGTCGCCGCGGTCAATTGCGTAATCACGGCCTTCTTGAAAGGGTTTTGACGAGAGCACGACGCTGATCGGACTCTCCGGCGCTACGAGGACGTTCGGATGGCTCAGCAACGCCCAGTCGTCCTCCTCGAGCCGGACCTTCTCCGTGACGGTACGGGCCAAGGCCGCTTCCGGGTGGCGTTTCAGGAGCGGAGCGACGTTTTTCAGCGTGCGAATCACCGGGACGGGCTCGATATACCTGCGGCGGGCCTCTTCGAATACCACCTGCCAGACGGGGAGCCGCTCGGGGGTCAGCTCGAGAAAATCGCCGCTTTCAAAGGCAATCAGGTTGCACTTCAGGGCGGCGAATGCGTCCAGTTGAGCCGCGGACAAAGGTCCCTCGACCCACGCGCCCCGCCATGCCAAATCGGGGGCATCCTCGATGGTCACGCAAGGAATTGCGCCCCCTGGTCCAATGAGCTGGCACAGAGTCTGCACCCCGTAGAACGTCCCCGCCGCGTCGGCGCCGGTTACGACGATCATGTCCTTCGTGACGCGCAGCGAGTAGCCCTGGGTAGGGATGGAAGGCGCACTGCTTGCGATATTCATGATGCTGCCGGGTTTGCGGAGGTTCAGGCGCTCGCGCGAGCCCGTTTCGCCCACATAGATGCCCCGCACGCCCCGCCGCTGGGAATCGGCCGTCACCACCGGCAGGTCAAACCCGGAGGCGCCGCGAATCAGGGCGACCATCGTATCGCGCTGGGCCGTCCGGGCATCCGGCACCACGATGGGGTCCGCCGGCGAAAGCCGGAACACGTCCTTCCCGTCAAAGGTGACCTGCTGCGGCACCGGAGTCAACGGGATCTGAGCGGCGGTCAACGCCAACGCGAGCAAAACGGCGGCCATAACTTCCTCCGCGAAGAATTGCAGCACTCGGATACACCGCTGTCAGTATACCAAGGACGGGGGAGAGGGTGTTATCGCGGGGAGGCTGTCTGCCGCCGGGTTACTTGGATCGGAGCGCGTCAAACTTCGGAGAGATGATTCTCTCGGTCCACGTGAGTGATTCATCATCTACATTGATCGCGAAGTGCATCGAGTTTCTTGGTGGCAACATCCCATACGATAGTGTAATCAACGCCAAAATAGTCGTGGATGAGCTTGTCTCGCATTCCGGTGAGCTTACGCCATTCGATGTGGGGATTCCGCTCCCGGATTTCAAGCGGAATCTTCTTCGCGGCCTCTCCGATGACCTCAAGGCTCCTCACAAATGCCCGCTTTAAGGTCGGGTCCTGGCGAAAGGAGTCGAAATCCTGTCCCGAAATCTCACCTTGAATGTAGTCAATTTCATCCAAAATGTGGCGGACATACTCACGCGCTGAGCGGGACACGTTCCACCTCCCGGAGGATATGCGGTCCAAGGTGTGGACTGAGTGCTTCGGGTGTCACGAGTTCCACGCGGCGTCCCATCAGGTTCTCAAGCAGGAAGGACAGTTCCATGAAGTTGTCGAACGTGTGCCTGTCTGGCGCAAATTCCACGAGGAAGTCGATGTCGCTGGACGCGGTCTGGGTCATCGCCGCAAAGGAACCGAACAGACCGATCCCGATCACGCCAAGCGCGGCCAGTTCCTGACCGGCACTGCTGAGGCGCGCGAAGATTTCGTCTCTGTTTTGAACCGGGGTGGTCATTTCTCTATCACCGGCAGTTTATACTCACACCCTATCGCAAATCACGCTACCGACTTTCTTTCAGTGACGCAAGCATCCTATTCATCCAGCTCGCCGAGTTTCAGCATCCGCCAGCCTGGTGCGCATCATCTATTCGCGCAGGCCGCCTTGTTCCACAAAACCCCTTTCCAGGCGGTTCTTCTTATCCGAGCGAGCGGCCTGGAGCATCTGGTCAATCGTGCGGTCGCCTCGCCCAAGAAACGCGTGAGTAACCCGAAAGGTGAAATCGTACAGGATGTCGGCGTTCTGGAAGGATTTCAACGTCCTCGGGTCGCCCGGCGGAGGAATGACGGGGTGCTGTGCTTTGGGCTCCTGCGAAGTATGGGAGTTAGGGGGATCATGGGAAGCGCCGGACGCAAAGTCGTCTTGTGTCTTTTCCCCATTCCTCCCGCCATTTCCATGCTTCCCGTGCCCGGTCCTCGTTTGATTCTCCGCCGCTCTGTGCGTGTGGTATCCTTAGGCGGTGGTCCGGACGGCATTGGAGGGGGACACATCATGGCAGATATTGACCCGCTGGAAATCCACCGTAAGGCTGTAGTCATCGACGGCGCCAATGCCAGCAAGTACGACGAAGCACTGCTCCATCAATTGCTGGCGGGAGGCGTGACAGCCGTCAACGCAACGGTAGCCGTGTTTGACGATTTCAAGGAGACCATGCTCAAGTTCTGCTGGTGGCGTCGCATGTTCGGCCAGTTCGAGACCCTCCTGATGCCAGTCCACCGCACCGACGATCTCGAGGCCGCGAAGGAATACGGCAAGGTTGGGGTGATTCTTGGACTCCAGAATACCGCGGCCATCGAGGAAGACCTCGAACTCATTCCGGTTCTGAAGGGCATGGGCTTGCGCATTATGCAAATGACATATAACGAACGCAACTACGTTGCCGATGGCTGTTTCGAGCGCGTCGATGCCGGGTTGACGCGATTCGGCATCGAAGTCGTCAAACGCATGAATGAGCATGGCATCCTCATCGACGTGTCGCATATGGGGCCGCAGAGCACCCTCGAGGCCATCGAAAAATCCGAGGCGCCCGTTGCGATCATGCACTCGAGCCCGGAAGCGCTCTGTGACTATCCGCGGAACAAGACAGACCAGCAGATCAAGCTCCTGACGCAGAAAGGCGGCGTTTTCGGGTGCTCATTCTGGCCGGATTGCCTGAAAAAGGGCATGAAATCCACTCTTTCCGACTATGTCGACACCATTGATTTCGTAGTGGACCTGGTGGGTATCAATTTTGTCGCCATCGCCAGCGACTTCTGCATCAAGCGGGGCAAGAAAGAACTGCAAAAGTTCCAGGCTGGCCGCACAAAGCCGTGGTGGACCGTCGACCTCGAGTGGCCCGTCGTCATGCCCGAAGGCGTGCGCGAACCGGAAGACTATCCGAACATCACGGCCGAGCTGGTCAAGCGGGGCTACAGCGAACGGGATATCATGAAAATCCTGGGCGGCAACTTTGTCCGCCTGTTTGAGCAGGTCTGGTAAGGCTGCTATCATTCGGCGAATGCGCTCATCGCATCACGGAGAAAAGGGAGTACACAGGTCATGACGACGCGAGCAAAAGAGGAATTGGCCATCAAAGGGGGGCCGCGTGTGCGCAAGGCGCCCATGCCGCCGCGCCATCTCTTCGGGGAAGAAGAGAAGCGGGCGGTCATCGCGCTTTTTGATAAAAGCATCGAGACCGGCGAGGCTTTCAGCTACAACGGACCCGAGGAGGAAGCCTACTGCAAGCAGTTCGCCGAGTTCGTGGGGGGCGGCTATGCCGATGCCGTGAATTCGGGTACGACCGCGGTATACGTGGCCCTTCGCGCACTCGACATCGAGCCCTTCACAGAGGTGATCGTCCCCTCAGTGTCTGATATGGGCGGTGTCATGCCCGTTCCCCTGATGAACTGTGTGCCTGTCCCGGCGGACTGCGCGCCGGGCTCGTACAACATGGGGCCGGAACAGGTTGAGAAGGCCATTACCGAGCGCACCAGCGCGATCGTGGTTGCCCATATTGCCGGCACGCCGGCGGATATGGGGCCGATTATGGAATTGGCGCGGGCCAGAGGCATCAAGGTCGTGGAAGACTGTGCCCAGGCCCATGGGGCGCGGTACAACGGGCAGTATGTGGGCACGTTCGGAGATATTGCTGCATTCTCGACGATGTCGGGCAAGCACCACGCCACGGCGGCGCAGGGCGGCATTGTCTATACCAAGAGCGAAGACCTCTACTGGAAAGCGCGCCGGTGTTCCGATCGCGGTAAACCCTTCGGCCTTGTGGACATCCACGACAACGTCACCTGCTCGCTGAATATGAACCTCAACGATCTGAGCGCCGTAGTAGGCATGGTGCAGTTGAAGAAACTTCCCGGCATGCTCGAGCGGATCCGGCTGGTGGCGCAGAAAGTGATCGACCTCTGCGAACCGCTGCAGGCCGTCAGCGTCGATCAGGGGCCCAAGGGTGCGGAAAGCGCTTTCTGGTTCATGGTTTTTCGCCTGGCCCTGGATAAGATCACCTGCGATGTCGATACCTTTGTCGAGGCCCTGAAAGCCGAAGGTCTGCCATTCAGCGCCCATTACACCACGCCCTTTATCCACCACGCCTGGTACAAGAACCGCGCTGTATTTGGAGGCAGTGGGTATCCGTGGAACTGCCCCCTCTATACGGGCGACCCCAACAAGCGGTACGAACTGCCTAACTGGAAGGCCAACAATGAATCGATGCTTCTCGTAAAGGTTCATGAAGGTATGACCCTTCGCGAAGCAGAGGACATCGCGGATGCGTTGGCGAAGGTCGAGGCTGCATTCTTGAAGTAAAGCTCCCGGTCTGGCGTTCGCGTGATTTTCGCGGGCGCCTCTTTATTGATGGAGGTCGATTTGATGGCGCGTTTGCTTGTTGTACTTGCGATGGCGGCGGTAGGTGCTGGTCTTGCGGCTCAGGCTCAGGAATCCGCGGTTCCGGACGCAGCCCTGGCCGCGCCGCCCGTGAATAGGAACCCTGGCCCCGAATACGCCGATGACACGCGGCTTTTTCAGGGAATTCCCGGTATCGAGCGCGCCGCCAACGGACGGCTCTGGGCCACCTGGTACGCCGGCGGCGAAAACGAGGGCCCCTATAACTACTGTACGCTTGTGACAAGCGGCGATGACGGCACGACATGGTCCGAGGTGAAGCTCGTTATCGACCCTCCCGGAGACGTCCGCGCCTTCGATCCCTGCCTCTGGCATGACCCTACCGGCAAATTGTGGTTCTTCTGGGCACAGGGTTTCAGCCATTGGGACGGGCGGTCGGGCGTGTGGGCCATCACCACCGCGGAGTCCGGCGAAGCCGAGCCCGAGTGGTCGGAACCGCGCCGCATCTGCGACGGCATTATGATGAACAAGCCCACCGTCCTGCGTTCGGGCGAATGGCTTCTGCCGGTTGCCATCTGGGCCTTCGATGCCCGCGTCATGAAAGACGAATATGCCCACGACATTGCGGAGAATACGGGTTCAAACGTCTGGCTCTCGCGCGATCAGGGCGAGACCTTCGAGTTTCTCGGCCGTTCAGATGTGGATGAACGCCAGTGCGATGAGCACATGCTCGTCGAACGGAATGACGGCTCCCTGTGGATGCTCGTGCGGACCAGAACCGGCCTCGGCGAGGCCGTCTCGACGGATGGCGGCAAAACGTGGACCGAGCGGCATGTGGCCGAGACCGTTACCCATATTCCTCACGCGCGCTTTTTTATCCGCCGCTTGAATTCTGGAAGACTCCTATTCGTGAAGCACGCTCCGCCCGATCAGAAAAGCCGGTCCCATTTGACGGCCTATCTTTCCGATGACGACGGCATGACATGGTATGGCGGATTGATGATTGACGAGCGGATGTCGGTCTCGTATCCCGACGCGATGCAGGCGCCTGACGGGACCATCTACCTTATCTACGACTGGGAACGCACCAGGGCCAAGGAAATCCTCATGGCAACGTTTACTGAAGAGGATGTGGCGGCAGGCGAGCCCGTTTCCGATAAGGCGCGTTTTCGGGTCCTGGTCAATAAGGCTACCGGCAGGAAGGAATTCCAGTACAACGCCAATGCTGACGGCCAGGAACTCCTAAGTGGCGACCGGGCCGTGTTCGAGCCTGCCGATGGCGCGAAAGACACCCTTAACAAAGGTGCCCGGTTGTTCACGAACCGGGACTACACGGCCTTGGACCTCCCTGAATTTCTCGCGGGGAAGATGTTTATCCGTGCAAGTATTGACGGCGCCGAGGCCGCGTGCGCAAAAGGCGGTGTCGTGTATGTGCTGACGCCCCTGCCGAACCGCAACAAGGACAGCGTCAGCGAAGCCTTGTTGGCCCAGGGATTCGCGAAAGCGAAGATACCCGAGTTTCTGCTGTTCGGCGATATCGAGGGCAATATTGTTTCTGTGTTCCAGAAGAACGCGAACGAAGGCGAGTCTCTAGCGTTTGGCAAATGGGGCGTCATCGTCTTCTGATTGCTCTTGTCAATGCGGTTCCAGTGACGCGGCCGTAGTCCACCATGGCAGAAAAGAGGAGCGAGAACACCATGTACGGAGACCTTACAAAACTGAAGTCCGCGAGAACCGCCCGGCTGTCGTCATGGGACGTGTCGGGCCGCAATGCCGATGCGTGGCGCATCCCTCCCAAATCGGCGCGCGTGCTGGCCGACATCAAGGGTCCCGGGCGCATCACCCACATCTGGATGACCCAGTATCAGCACTATCGCGAGTGCCTGCTGCGATTCACCTGGGACAATGCCCGCCATCCGAGCGTGCTGGTGCCGCTGGGGGACTTCTTCGGGCTGGGGCACGGGATCGTCAACTCGTACCAGAGTTTCCTCTTCACAGCCTCCACCCGCAACAACAACAGGTTCAACCAGGGGTGCGCTCTCAACTGCTACGCCCAGATGCCGTTCAAAGAACGCGCGCTGATCGAACTCGTCAACGAGAGCGACGAGCCCCACGGGCAGTATTTCTACATCGACTACGAGACCGGCGTGCCGCCAGACCCCGACGAGGGCTATTTCCACGCCGAATTCCGCCGCGAGAATCCCTTCGGCGGCTGGGGCATGGAGATTCCCGTCAACACGCCCGAGGCGAACATCGTCAACAAGGGCGAAATGGCCTGCGAGAACAACTATGTGATCCTCGAGACCAAAGGCCGTGGACACTACATTGGCTGCAACATCAGCGTCACCAATTTCCAGGGCACGTGGTGGGGCGAGGGCGACGACATGATCTGGGTCGACGGGTACCGCTGGCCGCCCGACCTCCACGGGACCGGCAGCGAGGACTACCTGAACCAAGCCTGGGGCATGCAGACCAACGCCTTCATGCGCAACGGCTCGGCAATCCACGAGGAGAACACGAACGGCTACCAGACCAGCTACGTGCACCACATCGAGAATCCCGTCCGCTTCACAAAATCCATCAAGGTGACCATCGAACATGGCCACGGCAACCACCTGCGCAACGAAATGAGCAGCGTGGCCTACTGGTACGCCGAGAAGCCGTCGAAGGTTGCCAAGCCGCCGGTTTTGGCCAAGCGCCTGCCCGTCCTCCGCGATAATATGGGCAACTGGCTCCACGACAAGCGCAACCAGACCACCTCGCGCGAGATCAAGCCCAACAAAGAAATGCTGGCCATGAAGAAGAAATGGGCCGCAAAGAAGAAGAAATAGAGAGAGCGATTTCGGGCGCCAGCGCGTCGCCCGTAAACAACACTCACGACGCTGTGTTGCTGCGTTCCGCGGTTCAGGGCGAGGCTTGGCATCTCTCGCGAGGCCGGGTTCAGTCGAGGGTGGTGTCCAGGATCTTTTGCGCGCGTTTCTCGCGGTATGCCGCGAGTTTTTGGGCAAGGCCCGGTTCCTGGAGCGCAAGGACGGCCACGGTCAGCAAGGCCGCGTTCGTGGAGCCGGCTGAACCGATCGCAAGCGTCCCTACCGGGATCCCCGCGGGCATCTGAACGGTCGAGAGGAGCGAATCCAGCCCCTGCAGCTTGCTTTCGATGGGCACGCCAAAGACCGGCTTAAGCGTCTTCGAGGCCACGACGCCCGCTAAGTGCGCCGCGCCGCCAGCGCCCGCGATGAACACCTGGCAGCCCCGTTCTTCGGCGGAGTGGAGAAACTCGGCGAGCGCTTCGGGCGTGCGGTGGGCTGACAGTACCCGGCATTCGTGGCGTACTCCAAATTCCTTGAGCGTCTCGGAAGCCGGGCGCATGGTCTCCCAGTCCGATTTGCTGCCCATAATCACCGCCGCCTGGATGGTTTCGCTCTTCGCCATGACACACTCCATCGCTGGTTCGCAGCCCGTTGCCGAATTCCCGGGCGTGCACTCCGCGCACGGGGTCCTCTTCGCCGGAACCCGCACAATATCAAGGGCTCAAATGGGTGTCAAGACTGCTGCGCCAGGGCAACCGCACCAGAACCTCGCGTGAATCGGCAGTTCTGGGGCATCGAGTCCTCTCCCACCACGCGTCCTGGCCCAGAAGGCCAAGTTCTCAATGCGGCATTGTCTGCCACGGTGTTTTCTGGTGTGGGACCGGCGCCCTCGCCGGTCATTTGAACTGGGGAACAGCGAAGGATGAGGCGCTCGGCTCACTCATTGACCATGAAAATGGGTGCCGGTATGCTCAAAAACCTCGGCGCCGGCGCTCCAATCAGGAGCAGGATGCTCATGCCCCCTCAATTGTCCGCCGTAGGCGGATAGCGTGTTCCGGAGGAGGGTTTTTGGCCTCCAGTACGTGTTGCGGCTCCCACAGGCTGTTCTGCCCTCCCTCCAGGACCCCGTGTTTTGGCGGATGCCTGGGTCCCATTACTGGAAGCGGTGGGCTATTGTCTATCGTCCCTGACGGGACTCTGGACGGTGCCCAAGAGAACGGAGACATGTTCAAAGCGCCGTCTGCGGCGCGACTGCGTGTTCCCGTTCAGGAAGCGATGCCGCGGGCACTCCCAAGGCCGTTATGGGCTAGTGGGCAACGAGCCGTCTTCTTCCCACTCTTTCCCTGCTGTGGCGCGCCGGGCGTCCCTCATGGCGGGCTTTCGCCCGCTGAACACCACGTCGACCACGTTGCGCACGTAGTTCTCGTCGGAAATCCCGAACGTCGCATCCTCGGGGAACATGGTCAGGGACTTGAGGTACTCGGCCAGCTCGCCAAACAGATCAACGCGCGCTTCGGGGCTCAAGGACTCTCTGCGCTGTAACGCTTGCAGCGCCAGCTTCGCCGTCTCGGGCGACACGCGCTGCCGGAGCCGGGCTGCCAGGTGGGGGTGGCTTTTGAGGGAGTTGAATTTGCCGGGCAATGCCTTCTCGAGATTCGGCGCCGCGAACGTTTCCTCGCGAACGACCACCGTGTTGGCTGCCAGATCGCCCAGGCGCTGGCACCGCCTGGATAATACGGACAGCAAACCTCCCACGAAGTACAACAGGGGCATGGCGTCGACAAACCGGAGCAGATTGCGCACAGCGACCTGGCTGAACCCCAGACGCAGCCCCTGGGCGTCAATGACGCGAAGCCGAAGCAGGCGCTTGCCGATGGTCTGTCCCCGCATGACCCATTCGGCGACGATGCGGTATCCCGTGAACAGGACGTAGAGTGTGAGTGCAAACAGACCCGCCATCAGGTCACCCTGAAAGGGAATGAAGGTCGACAGGATCATCGAAAGAATCATCGCTGCCAGGGCAAGACAGGCCGTGTCGACGAGCCAGGCCAGGAAACGCGAAACAGGGCCTGCCAAAACCAATCCGAATTCGACCCCTTCAGGGGTGCGAATCACCATTCTCTGGGCGTCATACCGGCTCATGCCGCACCTCTCGTATCGCGCGCGCCGGCGTTGGCCTCCCCGGCGTCCTCGGCCACATTCCAGCCCGTGAAGAACAGATACAGAAACAACAGTGCCAGCTCGATGAGTCCGAAGCCAATCTTCAGCCAGAAGGGCACCACAAAATGGTATTGCGACAGGTATGCCTCGACAAATCCCGCCCAGACAAGGAGCAGCGTCACGCACCCGATGAGGGTGACAACGTCCGTGCCCACGGCGCGCATCCGCTCTCTCAGAGGGTCGCGCGTTCCCCAGCCGATGAGCGCATGGGCAAGCACAAAACCTGCCTGGCCCGCGATGAGGATGGCCGGGATCTCGGTTGCGCCGTGCGGGAGAAGCCATCCCGCCAGAAAAACGCCTTCCCCCGCCCGGACATAGTCCATGCACACGGCCCCCAGCAATACGCCGTTTCCGAACAGCACCGCGACTGTGCCGATGCCCCAGGTCATCCCGAGGGCCATCGTGATAAAGGACACCCGGGTATTGTTGATGATGTAAAAGGCCGTGCCCTGGGCTTTGGCGCCCGCCAGAGGATCGCTCCCTTCCTCGTCCGCTTGCTCATACCGTTGACGCTCTTCCTCGATACGCTCCGCCGGGTCGATCTGCAGGTGGGCATAGGGCAGCAACGTCCGTTTCGCTTCGGGATTCAGGACGAATATGCTGCCGAGAAAGCACCCGAGAAACGTAACTCCCAGGGAAAGATAAAACGCTCCCGCGTGACGGCGGAACGTTTGAGGCACCACATTTCGGAACCAGTGCCAGATGGCCAGCCGATGAGGGCGTTTCCGCGTCTCGTGGATTTCGCCGTAGGCCCGGGCGACCAGGGATTCGAGGTAGTGCAGCAATTCCGGTTCCGCGCCGTAGGTGTCAAGCTTTACCAAGTCGCTCGAGGTGCGCTGATACAAATAGTGGAACCGGCGGGCGGTCGCCATGTTGAAACGGTACGTCGCGTTGTTGGCCAAGTGCTCGAGGAGGCGCTCCAATTCGTTCCAGCGCGGCCGTTCCTCGGTAATGAAGCGTTCCAAATCGATGATCACAGCGCTTGCCTCTGTTTGATGCTCATATACTGGGTGACCAGTTCCGTGCACAGTTGTTCGTTGGGGACGAGGTGCAGCGACGCGCCGCGGCGGTACAGGCTGCGCTCGAATTCCCGCAAGTCATGCCAATGCATGTGCCCCGCCAGTTCTTTGTACAGGTCATCGGGTCCGCTCACGTCGCGCCCGGAAAAAATCGGCCGTACCCCGGGCGGGTTAATCATCATCACCAGAATGAGGTGGTGCCTCCCAATCAGGTCGACCATTCGCAGAAAGCTTTCGCCCAGCACCGGGTCGTCCACATTAGTCAGGAACACCAGCAAGGCGCGCCGGCGCATGCGCAGCCGGATGAATGCGCCCAACTCCTCGAAATCGGGGTTCACCACACGCGGTTCGAGAGCGTACATGGCGTCGCGGCACGCGCTGTAATGGGCTTTCCCGTTCTTCGCCCGCACAAAGGCATCCACCCGGTCGCTGTAGACCAGCGTGCCGAACAGGTCGCCTTGCCGCTCGGCCGCCAGACCCAGCACCAGGCTCGCGGTCAGAAACCGCTCGAGCTGCGTGCGGTCCGCCACCTCCTGCGGCACCTCGGGGCGTGGCGGGGTGACTCGGGCGCTCAGGCGCGACGCATCCACCACCACATACACCTCTTGCGTGCGTTCGAGCTGATACGTCTTCGTAATCGGGTGCCCCCGCTTGGCCGTCGCTTTCCAATGGATGTCTTCGTAACTGTCGCCGGGCTGATACTCCCGGAGCTTCTCGAATTCGCGCCCCTTTCCGATTTGGCGCTGTGCATGAATCCCCAAGGTCCCGCGATTCAAAAACAACGCGGCAAGATTCTTGCGCTCCTGCTGCAGATTCGGGTAGACACGAAGCTCGGTCTGCGTCGGCGAGGACCGGCGAATGGCCCAGAACCCCAAGTATGAAGACGTTTCGAGATACACGGCGTCAACGCGGAAGTTTCCGCGCTCGAGTGGGGTGCAGGCCCACGTCACCCTGCTTGTGCCGCCGCCTTCGGGCAGGCGCGTGCGCACGTCCTCCGTCTCGTACCGAAACGACCGCGGGAGAGGGATACCCAGGCGCATGTGGCGAATCCGCCCCTGCGGATTCTCAATCAAAATGGGAATTTCGCTTTCGCGGCCCTTCGAGAATCGAACGATATCCGGGCACGCCGCCGAGACGTTGTCAAGACGGTTCAGGGCCAACAGCGCATCCAGTGCCGCCAGGATAATGAAAATCCAGACAATGGTCCAGGAAAGGGGTCCGGCCATCTCCTCGAGTTGGCCAAACCCGGGGAGTTTCACCGAGGCGCCGGGTCCAAACGCAATCCCGAGAAACAAAAACGGCACGAGCACGGCTCCCGCCCAGAATAGGAGTCTGTTCTGCGGTACAATCATCGGGGGACCGCCACCTCCTGCAGAATCCGCTGTATGACCTCGCGCACCGTGAGCCCCTCGATCTCGTATTCGGGCCGCAGGATAAGGCGATGCTCGAGGACCGGATAGGCCATGTCCTTGATATCGTCCGGGGTCACGTAATCCCGGCCGCTCATGGCGGCCTGTACGCGGGCCGTCAGAATCAACGCCTGCGTGGCGCGGGGACTGGCCCCCACCAGGACGGTCTCGTGATTGCGCGTGGTTTGCACCACGTCCACGACGTACGCCAGCAGTTCATCCCGCACCGTGACCGTCTGGAGCGCTTTCCGCATACGCGGCAGGTCATCGATGTTCAGGACCTGTTGCGCCGCTCCCCGCGCCAGGGCCGCTTCGGGGGAGTCGTCTCCGAGCATGCGGCGTCCCAAAGCGATCTCGTCCTCGCGTTCCGGGGCCGCCATGGTAATCTTCAGTTCGAATCGATCCTTCTGTGCCTCGGGAAGTGGATAGGTGCCCTCGTATTCGATGGGGTTCTGCGTGGCGAATACCGTGAATTCGGGCGAAAGGGCGTGGGTTTCCCGGTCGATGGTAACTGTGCGCTCCTGCATCGCCTGCAACAGCGACGACTGCGTCTTGGCGGGGGCGCGGTTGATCTCGTCGGCCAGGAGAAAGGTCGTGAAAACCGGTCCTTTCACGAGGGTG
>CAZFOG010000156.1:0-12949 GCA_964520685.1 uncultured Nitrospiraceae bacterium
CCCTATTCGAGAGGTTCGACCGCGAACAGGGGTTGCCCGAACTCGACCGGCTCCCCGTTTTCGGCGAGGACTTTGACGATCCTTGCCGGGTACTGCGCGGTCACTTCGTTCATGAGTTTCATCGCTTCGACGATGCACAAGGTCTGGTTTTCCTGCACGACGTCTCCGGGCTTGACAAAGGGCGGCTGATCGGGGGCAGGGGCGACGTAAAACACGCCGACCATGGGGGAATTGATGGTCACGATGCCCTGGTCCGGTTCGTCTGGCGCGTTGGCGGCCCGGGCCGTGCCGGCAGAGGGCGGGGCCGTCTCGATACGCGGTTGCGCGGGCATTGAATAGGCATAGGGGGGAGGACAGGCCTGCTGGTCCGGCGCACTTTTCTTGAGGCGGATGCGAGTTCCGCCCTCCTCGATCTCGATTTCGCTTAATCCGGAAGTCTCAAAGATGGTCAGCAGCTCCTGGAGCTTCTCGATATCCACATTCACACCCTCCCCCCTTGGGGCGTGTGCCGCACGCCGGTTCGTATCCCTCGTTAAGTACTCACGCGCTCGATGTATTGACCCGTGCGCGTGTCGACCTTTACCGTGTCACCCTCGTTGACGAAAAGGGGCACCTGGATGGTGGCTCCGGTCTCGAGGGTTGCCGGTTTGGTTCCCCCCGATGCCCGGTCGCCCTGCACGCCGGGGTCGCATCGTGTGATATTCAAGATTACCGTAATCGGCAGATTCAGGGCGATCACCTTGCCTTCGTAGAGGAGCAGGCTGACTTCCTCGTTTTCTTTCAGCCAGTCGCTTTTGTCGCCCACGATGTTGGGTCCCACCGGAATCTGCTCAAAGGTTTCGTGATGCATGAAGTAATAAAGGTCGCCGTCGTGATAGAGATACTGGTGGGGGGTTTCGATGAGGCGGGCTTCCTCGAATTTTTCGCCGGAACGGTAGGTGCGTTCGATAACGCGGCCGGTGAGCACGTTTTTCTGTTTCGTGCGCACGAAAGCGCCGCCTTTTCCGGGCTTAACATGCTGAAAATCAACCAGTTCCATCAAATCGCCATTCTCGATGATGACAATTCCGTTTCTGAAATCAGCCGTTGATATCATGCTTCGATCATCCTCAACTCCTTGGAGGTTGCAGACAGTATCTCGGCACCGTCCTCAGTCACGGCGACGAGATCTTCGATGCGTATGCCTCCCAGTCCAGGCAAGTAAATTCCGGGCTCGATGGTTATCACCATGCCCGGTTCGAGTCTAGTATCGGAATCGCGATTCAGCCGGGGAGCTTCGTGAATTTCTATGCCAACACCATGCCCCAGACCATGCCCGAAATGCTTCCCATGCCCGGCATCTTCAATGAGATCGCGAGCCGTTGCGTCCAATTCTCGGGCAGCGATTCCAGGGCGAGTGGCCTCGAGGGCGATGCGCTGAGCGGTCAAAACCAACTCATATACCCCCTCAAACCACGGCGGCGGGATCGTACCGAAAGCGTAGGTGCGAGTCAAGTCGGAGCAGTATCCGGCGAGGCGGCAACCGAAATCGAGCAGCACCACGTCGCCAACGCGAAGGGGTGTACCGCCCGGCGCTCCATGGGGGAGCGAACTCCGGGGTCCGAACAGCGCGATGGGCTCGAAGGACGCCCCTGAGGCGCCTCGTCGTTTGAATTCATATTCGAAACGGGCGGCCAGTTCGCGTTCCGTCAGGCCTTCCCGCAATTCCGGCAGGAGATCCGCCAGGACGCCTTCGGCGAGGGCTGACGCTTGCCGAATGGCGTCGATCTCGATGGAGGATTTGATGCGCCGCAACGCCGAGACGATTTCCTTGTCTGGCTTGAGGGTCCCCCCGAAGGCCTTCTGAATCTCGTCGAGTTCGGCGACCGTCACGACCTGGGGATCGTAAACCGCCATCCTGGCGCCCAGAGAAACCAGCCGTTCGCCAAGACGGGTTGGCAAGCTCCCGGAAACTTCCTCGACCGCCAGATTCGCGACCTCGGAGCCTGCCTGCTCGGTATAGCGGAAATCGCACAGAAAATGGGCTTCCGTTTGGGTTATCGCGATGGCAGAAGTGGACCCGGTAAACCCCGTGAGATACTGGTTGGCGGGGGCTGAGAGGCTGAAGAATGCGTCTCCGCCGGTTCCCGCAAGCCGCTCGCGAAGCTTTTCGATGCGCGCTTTCATGTTTCGGCAATACCTTTCGCCGCGAGCAAACCCAGGCGGTAACTCTCGGGGCCGAACCCGGCGATTTGGCCTTTGGCAACCGGAGCGAGTAGCGAGCGGTGCCGGAATTCCTCCCGGGCATGGATATTGGACAAGTGCACCTCGATCGTGGGGATGCCCACGGCGGTGATCGCGTCCCGCAGCGCCACGCTGGTGTGGGTGTACGCGGCGGGATTGATGACAATCACCTTGGCCCAGTTCTTGGCCGCCTGTATCGCGTCCACCAAGTCTCCTTCCGAATTGGATTGCACGATTCGGAGTTCGAGTCCGAGCCGCAGGGCTTCTTCCGCGAGCATGCGGTTGATGTCTTCAAGGGTCGTGGAACCGTAGACTTCGGGTTCGCGTGTGCCCAGGAGATTCAGGTTTGGGCCGTGGACAACCAGTACATTCATCGTGCGTTCCTTTATTCGAGGCCGGCGCGCCGGCGGTTTGCCCGGTATTCGGCGGTACGGATCTCATGGGCGCGCACCGCCATTTCATCCGCCTTTTGCCGCATAGCCTCGCCCTTTCCGGTTTCGCCGGATTGTTTCAGGATCTCTCCCAGATCGCCGAGCGCCCGCGCATAGTTTTCCCACACGACGGGACTCGAGGGAAAGAGTACCGCGCTTTGTTCATAATGCTCAAGACTTCTGAACAGGCCGTCCAACCGTTTTGCCGGGTCCGGGTCGACCTGAGCGCGGCTCGAGAGGGCCGCGGCGTACTGTTCGTGAAACCATGCTTCGTGGGGACTTCGGTCGAGCGCTTCCCGTGCCCATTCCACGGCGCGGTTGCTCCATTCGAGGCGTTCTGTGCCATCCCCGGCTGCTTCTGACAGAAAATCGCACCACGTTGAGAGCTGCACCGCGCGAATTGGATCATGAGGAAACATGGAATCGGCTTCTTCGAGCAGCACAAGGGCGTTTTCCGCAGCGCGCAGGGCCGCTTCGCGCGCACGGTCCGGATCGGTGACGTTGAGATAGACATTGGGCGAGAGCGGTTCATAGGCGCCGAGTTTTCTGGGCGATTTGCCCGGTTCCACCACCCAGAACGCTCCACACTGCTTGAGTGCCTCGATGTCGGGGATGAGCGCCAGGGCATCCTGAATGGGAATGTTGACGGAGCGCCGGTCCTTCTCGTATTGCTGGGGGGCCTGGAAGACGAAGAACTGCGCGGCGAGCAGGCGGGTGCGGAATTCCGTCTCGCTACCCGCCAACGCATCCGCCCGGTGCACGCGGAAACTGGCCCCGACGGCGACCGCCACACACGCCAGGAACACGGCTGCGAGAGGCCTCGCGTAGCGGGATTCCCGTTCTTCCGAGCCGGGAACTGCGGTGGCGGCACACAGGACACCCGCGAGCAGAAAGGCCATGCTCGCCAGACTGGGATTGACGAAATCGAAATCCACGGCGGCGTGGAGCAAGAAGGCGAGTATGCTCGCAAACAGGCCGGCCACCAGCCACAAGCGCGGCGATTTCCGCATTTGAACGAGGCGGTAGAATGCCGTGAGGACACACACCGCCCAAAATGCGCAGAATGCCAGGGCGCCGCACACGCCCGTCTCCGCGAATACCTGCAGATAGTCATTGTGGGCGTGTTTGGTTTCTCCCGCGCCTACGTATTTGTATTGCGGATACATCACGCCGAAGTTGCCGGGCCCCACGCCGGTCCAGAAATGGGCGGCAATCATCGAGAGCCCCGTTCGCCAGTAGCTTGTTCGCAGCAGCATGGTCGCGGGGTTTGCCAGTTCTTCGACGCTCATAGCGACGCCTTCCGGAACCAACTCCGCGGATGGCGCCGCCGATACTGGCACGCCGAAGGCCGGTATGAGGGCGCAGCATACGAGCGCCAGAAGTGCGGCGCTTGCCCATTTCGGTGGTATCAGATGGGGTTTTCGCAGCAGGACAAACAGCATGGCGCCGGTGATTGCCGTGCTGATGAGGAATGCGAGCAGCCCTCCGCGCGAGAAGCTGTAGAAGAGCGCCACCATCGCGGCCAGGCCAAAGGCAGGCAATACGCATGAGGCAACTGTCCACCAGCACACGAGGAGCCCGTGGCGCCTTGTCACCATGTAGATGAGTATGCCGACGGCGACAGGGAGCATGCCCGCCCAGAATCCCAGTTGCAGCCAATGGGCGAGCAAGGGCTGATCCCGGTAGGCCACAGCGTGAAAGAAAGAAAAGGCGGTGTAGGTAATGAGGGCGGTGAGGGCCCATGAGCTGAGTGCCGCCGCGGTTGCTTCCCCGGGTGTCGCTGCGTGGCGCGCCGCCTTCGTTTCCTGATTTAGCAGTCTGCGAACCGTCTGAATACTGTAGACGGAGGCTCCGATTGCCAGTGGCACGCCCAGCACCATATACCCCGCCAGGGCGTTGGGAAAGAGAAAGGTCCCGAAAGCCCGGTTCGAATTCAGACGCCGGGCGATCTCGGGATTCAATTCCGCCGCGTTGAAGTAGCGTTGGACGAGGCCCGGATTCAGACGTACTTGTTCGCGCACGAGGGGGATGTAGTATTTCAAGTGCAGCACGCTGAACAGGGCTTCGGCGAAGGCGCCGGCGACGAAGCCGGATAGCACAATCGCAAAACTGCGCGGGTTCCGGAGGGTCTGGGCTGCGACCGCAAAGAGGAAGAAATGCCCGGTCCATACGAGCAAGGCGCGGTAGCTGCTGTTGTATTGCGTGGTGCCGAGCGTTGCCAGAATGGCTATCCCCAGGTATGCGGCCAGCAACGTAACGAGCAAGGGGAACCGCAGCGCTTCACGGCGCACCAGCATGCGTGCGGCCACCAGGGCAAAGAGCGCGGCCTGGACCCAAAGGTAGTAGTCGTTTACCGCCGGGAAGGCCATCCCATCTTTCCAGGGCCGCAGTATGGCGATTCCACCCAGGGCCAGCGCCGTCAACAGCTCGGCTGAGGCGTCCTGCGATTCTACCTTGGACGGGTGCCGGGAAGGAGCGGCGAGTGACGCGCCGGGCTCAGTCGCGACCGCCCCGGGGTTCTTTTTTTGTTTGTGCCGGCTCATTTACGTGCACCCGCCATCGTTTATTTCCCGCGCTCATTATGAGGACGATCAGCAGGAAAATGCCAAACGTTTGCGCTATGACGATAATAATGCCGACGGTATTCACCTGCCGCAGCAACCCCGCGCCCAGGCCCGTTACCGCGGCCACCAGGAAGATGAACTCGACTGCCTGTTGCTGGGTCATGCCGATGTTGACCAGCCGGTGCGAGAAGTGCCGCCGGTCGCCCTGAAAGATTGGCACCTTGGCGCGCCAGCGAATGAAGATGACGCTGACCGTGTCGAAAATCGGCACGCTGAGGGCCAGTACGGGCGCGGCGACGGCGATGCGCGACGGCGTGCTCTCATTATAGAACGTGATAAGAATGGACACGGTGGCGAGGATGTAGCCGCAGAACATGGCTCCGGTGTCACCCATATAAATGCGGGCGGGGTGCAGGTTGTGGACGAGAAATCCGAGTACGGCGCCGGCAAATACCATTAAGAGCACGCAGATGAAGGCCTCGTCCGTTCGCAGGGCACACACGAAGAATGAAAACGCGGCAATGGCCGCGACGCCCGCGCAGAGTCCGTCCATATTGTCCAGAAGGTTCATGGAATTCGTCATGAACACAACCCAGAGAATGGTCAGTCCCGCCGAGACGGCGTACGAGGTCATGGGCCACGCACCAAGCCACGTTTCTGAAAACAGGTTTAGTTTCATGTCGCTCAAGACCAGGACCGTAGCCGCGACACATTGTCCGAGCAGCTTGAGCCATGGGCGCAGGGCCTGCACGTCGTCGGTCAGCCCGAGGAGTGCGATGAGGATTCCCCCGGCGAAGATGCCCAGGAGCTTTATCTCGTGGTCCTTTCCCAGAAACTGGAAGACGTGGATTTCGAGCCAGTCAATCCCGAATTGGCGGACCGGTTGGATGAGCAGCAAGCTTCCCATGACCATTACGTAGAACGTTACGACGATCGACACGCCGCCGAGGAGGGGTACGGGCCGTTTCTGCATCTTCCGATCGCCGGGGTGGTCGAGAATGTGCCACCGCAGGGCGAAAAACCGCACTACAGACGTAAGCCCCATTGATATTCCGAAGGACAGGCCAAGGGTGACCGCATAGACCAGATACCAATTCGTCCATGGTTGCATGGTTATTCAGCCCGTCCTATCGCAGCGCTTGTTCATGGGCGGCCACGTAGAGTTCGTATTCACGCCGTGCCACCACTTCGCTACGGAAATCTTTCCAGACGCGTGCTCTAGCTGCTTCGCCCAGGCGCCGCCGCTCCTCGGGATGGCTGAGCAGATGGTTGATCGCCTCCGCGAGGGCTTGGGGGTCTCGCGGCGTGACGTTCAGCCCGGTCTCGCCGTCGCGATTCGCAAACTCGACCCCGGTTCCCAGACGCGTTGCCACGACCGGTTTGCCACAGACATGGGCCTCGAGGATGGCGATACCAAAGGCTTCGCTTCGCGCCACCGACGGAAACGCGAATACAGCGCATCCGTGGAGATGGTCCACCAGGTCCTGCTGCGGCAATTCCCCCGGAAAATGTACTGCCCCCCCGAGTTCGGCAGCCAATTCCCGGCAACGCTTGCGTTCGGGACCGTCACCCGCTATTACAACTGGCACCTTAATCTGTGGCGCAGCCCGAACAAGATACTCCAATCCCTTATAATAGCGGTGTTTGCCCGCGAACAGCACGTATTCTCCTCCGTACCGCTCCTGAAGCCGGCGGACATTGGCGGCGTCGGGGTGTTGAAACTCTTCCGGGACGACTCCAAGAGGCACAACAGTACACCGGGCGGCCAATTCGCGCAATACAGGCGAAGAAGCGACGTATTGCTCGGAGGTCGGGATAATGGTAGCAGTTTTTCGCAGAAAATGCATTTGGACGGGGCCGTATACGCGCATGGCCGCAGCCTGGCGGACCACGTCGCTGTGGTATCGCACAATGAGGGTTCCTGGTGGCCGTGCCAGAAGCCAGGCCACCTCGGCGGTCGGGTTCGGCACATGCACTACGACCACGTCAGCGCGGGTTTTACGGAGGTAATAGGGGAAGAGAGGGGAAAGGGGGGCACTCTGGAAACGGCCCCATTCGCCCACTTCGGTGACGCGGGTTCCGTCCCGATCGACCACGCGGGTGCGCAGCGCGCGGCTGCAGGTAAGGGCTTCGACTTCCGCCCATTGCCGCTGGTACCGGCAACTCAGGGCGATGTGCCGCTCCATGCCGCCCCGGACGGGGGGATCGAAGTCCTTGTATACATGCAGAATCTTCATGGCAGTCCGATGTCCGCACCGGTTTGCCGGTAGACCTCAGCCGTCCGCTGGGCTGTCCGCAGCCACGTGAATTGGCGGGCGCGCTCGATTCCTTTGACCCGCAACGCATGTTGCAGGGATGTATCCGTTGTCAGCGCCAGCATTTTCCGGGCGATATCCTCCGTGTCCTGGGGGTCTGCCATCAGTGCAGCATCTCCCACCACCTCGGGCAGGCTGGCCGTGTTTGACGCAAGTACCGGCGTGCCGCAGGCCATGGCTTCCAGAGGGGGCAGGCCAAAGCCTTCATACAAGCTCGGCCATACGAAGGCCTCGGCCGCGGTCAACAGGGCCGGTAGAGCGTCGCGGGCCACGAATCCCGGAGTGAGTATCCGGCTCCTCACGGGCGACGATGCCAGTGCGCGGTGCAGAGGCTCGCATTTCCAGCCTGGCCGGCCCGCCAGCACCAGGGCGTGGGGGATGTCACCGGCGACGCGCTCGAAGGCTTCCACCAGGCGCGGCAGATTTTTGCGCGGCTCATGGGTGCCCACAAACAGCAGAAACCGTTCGGGAAGTCCGTATTGGGCGCGCACGCGTGCCGCGGCTTCCGGCGGGGCCGGCCGAAACATCTCGTCCACACCCAGAGGAATGACGGAGATGCGGTCCCGGTTAATTCCGAGGCGCTGCTCGAGGTCGGATGCCGTTGCCTTGGAATCAGCAATGATGGAGGCGGCTTTATGTGCGCTTCTTGATATCATCGTGCGGTAGTAGGCGGCATGGCTCCAACGGAACCACGCGGGATTGACCAGGCAACTCACGTCATGCACGGTTAATACGGCGCGGCTCATATTGCCGGGGTGGCCGATGCTGGCGGGATAGTGGATGAGACCGGCATGCCGCAACCAGGCTCCCCGAGTGGCCACGTAGTTCAGGCCGCGCGAACGGTACCCACGAATGGGCATTACCGTGGCCTCGCCGGGAGGCGGGACCTCTTCGGGCCAGGCAAAAGCCACTTCGAGATCCTCGGCCACGCGCGGAAGCCATTTGGCCAACTGAAGCGTGTATTCGCCCGTACCGCTGTTGTTGCCAGCCTGGGTTCCGTCGACGATTACGCGCATTCCGCGACACTCCGGTATACGGCGGCGGTGCGTTGCGCGCAGTCACGCCACGAGAACAGTGCGGCCCGGCGCTTTCCAGCCTCGGACAGTGCGGCGCGCCGGTCCTCGTCCGCGAGAAGGGACTTCAGACACTCTGCCCAGGCATCGAGAGCATCCGCGGGCAAGAGCACGGCGGCGTTGCCCGTCACTTCCGGTATCGCGGAGTTGTCCGAGGCGACGACCGGGCACCCGCAGGCCATCGCCTCCAAGACGGGGAGTCCGAAACCCTCATAGTATGACGGGAATGCGAAGAGGTCGGCGGCGGAGTAGAAGGCGGCGAGTTCCGTGTGGTTCTGGATGTAGCCCGTTTGCAGCACCCGGTCGCCGAGAGCCGTCATTGCCAGCGCCGCATTGAATTCCGAGGGGTTCCAGCCGGTTGCGCCGGCCAACACAAGCTGGTGGGGCACGTCGTTGCGTATCTTGTTAAATGCGCGGAGCAGTGTGGGCACGTTTTTCCGGGGCTCGATGGTTCCGACGAATAAGATAAAGGGAGCCCGTACGCCGTAGGTTCGCCGCAGGTGCTCGGCGGCCTCCTCGCGGTCGCGGGGCGCGAGGTCTTCGTCCACGGCTAACGGCGCCACAGTGACTTTGTCCGAAGAGACTCCCAGATGTTCGGCGATATCGCGAGTGGTCGATTCCGAGTAGGTCAAGATGGCGTCAGCCTCGCGGGCGAATCGGGCCAGATTTCGCGAGAATGGCCCCACGATTTTCGGGCTGCAGAGGTGCGGGGCCGCCAGGAAGGTCAGGTCATGAATTGTGACCACCCGTTTTGCCGAAGCGGTTGGGGGAAGGAAGTAATTCGTTGCGTGATAGACATCTACGCCATGGAGAAGGGCGTCGACGGGCGGCCACCGCAGCGTCTCCCACAGCGAGTACACCAGGCGCGTTGGCAGGGGGATATGCCGGTGAAAGAGTGACTTGCCGAATGGTCCCGCGTCCACCGGGCGCAGGCCTGTCGAGAAGGCCTTAAGTTCCCACTCTCCGTCCAGTTGGAGGAGGTTCTTGACAAGGTAAAAGCAATAGTGGCCGACCCCGGTGCGGCCACCTGTTACGGGACCAATGTCTATCCCAACTTGCATCTGCTCGCTCGTTGTTGCTGCCTCGGACGTGCTCATAGTACGGTCAGTCTCGCGTGTTGTCAACTCAGGGCTTGTGACAGGGGCGGTCGGTATTGAGCACCTAACAGTTTGGTTAGAAAAGAGTTATGCGGCACGGGCCGGCCGCTGCCGGTCGTGGTATTTCTTGACACGGGCGGGTAGGTATGGTAGACTTCGCCCATTATTAGCACTCAACAGCATTGAGTGCTAAGTGCGAGGTGCCACTCTCTTGGACCACGGTGCCGAACAACTCAGCCAACGTGAGCGGCTCATTCTGCAGGCGATTGTACATACGTACATCACCACGGCGGAGCCGGTCGGGTCCCGTGCCATCGTAAAGCGTTTTGGCCTTGACGTCAGCGCGGCGACAGTTCGGAACGTGATGGCCGATCTCGAGGAAGCGGGCTATCTCCGGCAACTGCATACCAGTTCGGGGCGGGTGCCCACGGACAAAGGCTATCGCTACTATGTCGATTTCCTGATGAACGTGCAGGAATTGACGCGGTCGGAGCGGTCCCGGATTCAGGAGGAGTTATCCGAGCGGATCAGCGATGCGGACGAGGTCATGCGCCATGCAAGCCGGCTTTTGGCGCTCACGTCGCATCACATGGGGCTTGTCGAGGCGCCTGACGAGCGCAATGCCGAGGTGTGCCGCATCGAGATGGTGCCGGTTGGGGCGCGCCGCGTGGGTGTTGTGCTGGTGGACAACTATGGGCGCGTGCGCACCCTTGTGGCCAAAGTCGACGAAGAGCTGTCTCCCGAAGGCGTGCAGCGGATTGGCCGTTTCCTGGACACGAATTTCAGAGGCGTTTCGATTCAGGGTCTGCGTGCGGCGGTTACGGCGCGGACGGCCACGTTTATGGATGAACAGCGTCGTTTGGCCGAGCAGGCCTTGCGCGTGCTGGCGTTGATGCCGCCGAGCCGCCAGGGTGAGGTCATTCTGGAAGGCACAGCGCAGTTGTTCGAGCAGCCGGAGTTTCGCGATCTTGACCGGGCGCGGCAGGTTTTCGGGTTTCTCGAGGAACACGATCGTCTGGTGGACCTGATCCGGTCGGCGATTCGGGACGGCGAACCGTTGCGGACGTCCATCGTGATCGGTTCTGAAGTGCCCGACGACGAGTTGCACGAAATCAGCATTGTGGTATCGCCGTACCTGGTGGGCGAGCAGGCGGCCGGGGTCGTGGGCGTGATAGGCCCGCGCAGGATGCAGTATTCGAGGCTTGCGGGACTGGTAGAGTATACCGCGGCCTTGTTGGGCAGTTATTTGACCGGTATCGCGGGATTGACCATGGATGAGGACAGCGGTTTGACCTCCTTGTTGGATGGGCCCCGCGACGAGCAGCACGAATAGAGACTGTGGACGGAATGCGAAAGAAAAGCACGAAGAAGAGCTTTCTGGAAGAGCAACTCGAATCAGAGGCGGAGCAAGAGGTTCAGACGGTCGGCGAGGAGAGGGCGGGTTCCGAGGAATCTTGCGGGGCACCGGCGGAAGGTGCGGGTGCGTCCGGCGAGGGCGTCCAGGCAACGCCGCCTGCGGGCGGGGAGCCGGAAGGGCTTGATGCCGAGGCTTTGCTTGTGGAGCGCGACCAGCTCAAGGACCAGTTGCTGCGCGCGCTTGCCGAGTTTGACAATTACCGCAAGCGCAGCGCCCGCGAGTACGAACGCATTCGCAAGACGGCCGCTGAAGCGCTGGTGCGAGACTTGCTGCCGGTGGTGGATCACCTGGAGCTTGCACTCAAGCACGCCGACGAAGCGTCCCGGGCCGTCACGGACGGTGTGGAGATGGTTGCACGGCAGCTTGCCGACGTGCTCAGCAGGCACGGAGTCGTTCCCATCCCCGCGTTGGGTGAAGTTTTTGACCCCAACGTGCACGAGGCGATGATGCAGCGGCCCGATGACACAGCGGCGCCGAATACGGTGGTCGAGGAGTTTCAACGCGGATACCGGATGGGAGACCTGGTGCTGCGGCCGTCGAAAGTGGTGGTATGTGCAGCTCCTGCTGATGAGGCCGTGGAAGGGCCAGACGAGGTTTCGGAGGAAGAATGAGCGAACCAAACGGTTTCGGTTGTTGCCGGGACCGATTTCGCGCGGGTGGTAATGCCATCTCAGCTTAATTTACGGAGGTTGTCAGGATATGGGCAAGGTTATCGGCATCGATCTGGGAACAACGAACTCGTGCGTGGCGGTGATGGAAGGCGGCGAGCCGTCGGTCATCGCGAACGCGGAAGGGAACCGGACGACGCCGTCGGTAGTCGCCTTTACGAAGGATGGAGAACGGCTGGTTGGCGCTGTCGCGAAACGTCAGGCCATAACGAACCCTGAGAACACGATCTTCTCCATCAAGCGGTTCATGGGGCGCCGCCATAGCGAGGTGACGTCGGAAGAGAAGATAGTTCCTTACAAAGTGGGTGAGACCGCTTCGGGGGACTGCCAGGTCGAGGTCATGGGCAATACGTATCGCCCGCCCGAGATTTCGGCCATGATCGTGCAGAAGATGAAAGAGACGGCGGAGAGCTATCTCGGCACGCCCGTGACGCAGGCGGTGATTACGGTTCCGGCCTATTTCAATGATTCCCAGCGCCAAGCCACGAAGGATGCGGGCCGCATCGCGGGTCTCGAGGTGCTGCGCATCATCAACGAACCGACGGCGGCGGCGCTTGCTTATGGCCTGGAACGCAAGAGAGACGAGAAGGTGGCGGTTTACGATCTTGGTGGAGGCACCTTCGACATCTCGATTCTTGCCATTGGCGATGACAGCTTCGAGGTGCTGAGCACCAGTGGTGATACCCATCTGGGGGGCGACGACTTTGACCAGCGCGTGATCGACTGGCTTGCCGAGGAGTTTCTCAAGGACCAGGGGATCGATCTTCGGAAAGACCCCATGGCGCTCCAGCGGCTCAAGGAGGCTGCCGAGAAGGCCAAGTGCGAGCTTTCCACGACGATGCAGACCGATATCAACCTGCCGTTCATTACCGCTGACGCCTCGGGTCCCAAACACCTCAACTATACGCTGACGCGCGCCAAGCTCGAGCAATTGTGCGACGACCTTCTGCAGCGGACCAAGAGCCCCTGTTTCCGTGCCCTCGAGGACGCGGGGCTGGCGGCCAAAGAAGGCCTCGGAGAATACAACGCGCTTCGCGCGATAACCATTGACGCGGCGCGAATCTGCGGGGTAAGCGACCGCATCGGCAGCCTCGCGCCCGGAAAGGACGCCGATATGGCGCTGTGCGAAGGCAACCCTCTCGAGATTGCCGCAAGGGTTCG
>CAZFOG010000156.1:12959-13166 GCA_964520685.1 uncultured Nitrospiraceae bacterium
GGGCTGGCGGCCAAAGATGTTCAGGAAGTCATTCTCGTGGGCGGTATGACGCGGATGCCGGCCGTGGGGGAGATCGTCAAGAGTATCTTCGGCAAGGAACCGCATCGTGGCGTGAATCCGGATGAGGTGGTCGCCATTGGTGCAGCGATTCAGGGTGGCGTTCTCTCGGGTGACGATGCTTTCAAACTATATGATACTTACGGTTTC
>CAZFOG010000157.1:0-4611 GCA_964520685.1 uncultured Nitrospiraceae bacterium
AGACGCGAAAGCCGGAAACGTAGAAGAGGCCGTCGGCCTCTTCATTCGAGAGAACACATTCGAGAGAACTCAGATGACGGGCGTAACGGAGGGCGGGTTTTCTTACCCGCCATTGAATCAGCGTGCGGGCCGAACGGACCGCACTTCCGCTGTTGGATTGGACCTGAGCGCGGGCGTGTCCGCCCGCGGTGCTCTACTGGACGGGTTGGAAAACCCGTCCTCCGTTACGCCTTCAGCGCGCCTGCGGTGATGCCTTTCATGAAAACGCGGGTGGCGAGCAGAAACAGAATCCCCAGGGGGATCGCGGAGACAGTATACCCGGCGAACATGCGGCCGTATTGTCCACCGACGCGGGAGTTATACCGGAGCATCCCCACCGTCAGCACCATCACGTCTTCGCTGGAGGTGGTGACGAGGGGCCAGAGGAACTGGTTCCAGACTCCGAGGGCGCTCACGATGGCCACGACCCCCAGCACCGGTTTCGCGAGGGGAAGCCCCACATGCCAGAGCTGACGGAGGAGCCCCGCGCCATCAACCTGCGCGGCCTCGAAGAGGTCGTTATCGATCTGGCTGAAAAACCCGCGCAGAAGATAAATCCCGAGGATCTGCCCGCCGGCGACATAGGGGAGAATCATCACCGCGTACGAGTCGAGCAGTCCCAACTGTTTTACCCACAGAAACGACGGTACGAGCAAGAGCACGCCGGGGACCATCATCATCGAGATCATGCCGTAGTAGATGATTTCGCGGCCGGGAAACTGGTATCGCGCAAACAGAAACCCGGCAACGGACCCGAACACCAAAATGCCCGTGATGCTTACCGCTGTCACGAAGATGCTGTTGGCGATGTAGGCCTGCATATCGGTCAGGGCACCCGCATAATTGTCGAAGTGGACCGGCCACGCGGGCAGCCAGAACGAGTGATAGAACTGGTGGGTGTCTTTGAGGGACGTCATGAACATGAACAGAAAGGGAAAGAACGTTATGGCCAGGATGAGCACGAGGCACGCGCGCCACAGCGCTCCCACAAGCCGCCGCCACTGTCTCTGGAGCCATTCGGAAGCCATGTGTCAGGTCTCCGGTTCGTAATTCTCAGTCCGCATGAAGCGGTTCAGCGTAATCGTGAATGCCAACAGGAACAACAGCATGAGCAACCCGATGGCGCAGGCAAATCCCATGCGCTGGTAACTGAATCCGTTCAGATACATGTACAGGCCGGGCACCGTGGTCTCGTAGCCGGGGCCGCCATCGAGGGTCAGGATGTAGATTGACTCGAAACCGTTGACCACGCCGATGACCGTCACCACCACGAGCAACTTGAACTGCTGCAGCACGAGGGGGATATGAATACGCGCGATACGGCCCAGCGCGCCCAGTCCGTCCAGTTCGGCGGCTTCGAGGATACTCGCCGGAATGTTGGCAAGGCCGGCGTAGTAGATGAGAATATTAAAACCCCCCGCAAACGGGAATCCAACAAACGCAACGGCCCAGAGCGCGGTCCTGGGGTCGGAGAGCCATCCGCGCACCCAGTCGTGGAGGCCGAGGCTCACCAGCAGCTCAGTCAGGATACCCGCATCGGAGTAGATGTAACCCCAGAGCATGAACGTCACCACACCGGGGACAATCATGGGCATGACGACGGCTACACGGCAGAAATAGCTCCAGCGTTCCGATTTCAAGTGGTAAATCATCTCCGCGACAACAAACGGCACGGTAAGGTGGGTTACAAAAACAAACGTCCCCAATTTGGCAAGATTGACGATGCTCTTGTGGAACACGGGGTCCTGGGCCAGTTCAATGAAATTCGCCAGCCAGATCCACGTGCTCTCGCCGCCGATGTCCCACTTCGTGAACGCATGGTACAAGGCGGAAATAGCCGGGATATAGTTGAAGGTCACGAGAAACGCCACAGGCGCCAGCAACAGACCGTAGAGCAGCGGCAAAGGCGGCTGGCCGGCCTTTCGGCGGCGACCCCGCCGTGACGCGGGTGTGGGCGCAATGGCCATGTTATGGGGCTGGTTCGAGCTCACGGAGCAGAATGCCCTCCCTTTTCTGCCAGGCTTCCTCGAGCGGCGCGAAATCCCAGCCGGGTTCGTTGCGGTGGGCTTCGACCCATTGGGCGAAATTGCCCTCGAGCAGGACGAGAAACTCGTCCAGTTCGACCCCGCCATTGAGGTAATAGTCAAGCATGCGCCGCCAGTACTTCTTGTATTCGCCGTCGAAGGATTCCAGCCACTTGATGGCGCAATAGCGGCGCTGGAAGATCTCACTGAAGGGCTCGAGGCGGGGATCCATCTCCGCCCCGTCAATATTCGGGATGAATACCAGGGCTTCCGACGCCAGCCGCTCAATGTTCTGCGGTGCGGTCAGGAACATCAGGTAGTCGATGCAATCCTCGAGATTACCATTCAGCACGGCGCTGTTGGTCACGTGGAGTTGTACCGCCGCGCCCCCGACCACCGTCGCGGGCGTGCCCGGTCCGTAGGGGCTGGTTTCTTGGGTGATGGTGGGGATATAGGCCACGCCCCATTCGAAATCGACATAGGGGTCGGTGGCCATGCGGCGGATGAACCACGAGCCGTCCCACAACGTGGCGAGCCGCTGGGTCAGAAACAGCCGGATGGGGTCGCTGTTCTTCAATTCCCTGGCCCAATAGCCGCGCCACTCGAGGAGAATGCGGTTCATCTCGTGCCATCGCGGATCGCGGGTCGTGAAAAAGCCCTTGGTGAACAGAAAGCCGGCCTCGCGCGGTTCGAGGTAGTGGCCCAGGTAACCCTCGGCATCCGGTCGCGAGGCGACGAGGTCCATGTCGGGCAGAATGTCGTGGTAGAGCATCTCGAAGAGAATGTCCTGGCCCCAGTCGGACCCGAGATTCCCGCCGGACGTCATGGGAATGAGGTTCATGTCTTTGAACCGGCCCAATACCTCTTCCATCTCCGCCCACGTTTCGGGAAACTCGGTGACGCCGGCCTTGGCGAAGAGGTCTTTGTTGTAGTAGATGCCCGTCTCGACGATGTCGAGCGGAATGCAGTAGAGGTTCCCGTCCGGGGCGCGCTTTGCATTAACGAGGTCCTGATTGCTGAAGAGGTCGAGCCAGCGTTCGTTGCCTTTGGCATACGGATTGGGCTGCTCGATATATGGGTCGAGCGCAACGTACCAGCCTTTGCCGACGTCGGGCCATGCGATCTCGGCGTTCATGTGGATGATCTCGGGCGCCACGCCGCCGATGAGCTGGGTCTTCAGCCATTCACCTTCGCTGCTGCCCGTGTTGATTAGGGGCTGGTAGCGTATTGTGGCCCCCTGGCGGATGGCATGCCATTCGCCGGCGAGCTCGGCCGACACCTTGTTGGGCTCGCCTATGCCCACGGGTATGGTGCCGGGATTGTAGACGTTGAGGTCCATCCGGATGAAGCCGCCCGCCCCTCGGTGCGCATCTTCCTCCGCGTTCTCGCCGGCGCTTCCGCCGCACCCCGCCATGACGACGGCTAACAGGCAACACCCTATCGCACACGTGACCGCCACCGCGCTCTCAAGAACGGCGCCGGGGATTCGGCCGGTTTCCGGGCGTGGAGGGCGGGTCACCATGATTCTCCCTGCAGAAACACGCGAAGTGTGCTTTGGCAAGAGCCACTCAGAAAGGCCGATTCTAGCCCGGATATTTCACAGCTTTCAACCGGCAAGCATCCCAGCCTTTCTCAACCGGTTTCGCATGAATGCAGTGCGATTCGTAGACGCCGCCGGCTGCTGTGAAATATCCCAAAACAGTCTGTTCGCGGGAAGAACGGATGCTGTCTTCGTAACCCAAGGCTGCGCATTTCTTTCCAACTCAGGCACGCCTGAGTTGGTGAGAATTGCGCGTTAGCGCATTCGGCCCGCATATTTCACAGTTGCTACGCACTCGGCCGGATGGCTCTTGCAGGTCGTATATGGCCTGTAGGACCCATAAGACCCGTTGAACCTGTCCCGGACCCCTGTCGTATCAATAGTCCAGCCGGTACAGCACGGTATCCGGAGCATCGAGCCGGTCGGTAAACTCGCCGGCGTTTTCGGCGACCACCCGGCCGCTGAAGAGTTCGGTCACTCGGGCGCAAGTGCGCGGCAGATGGTAGGTTCTATCGCCGCCATCGAGGCTGTGTGCCGCGAGAAACCGCGCATTGGCGTACAGGGGTTCCTGCGCCTGCGAATACACGTGCACGCCCGCTTGCTGCGCGAGCTCGTGCAACACCGCCGCGGGCAGATTGGGTTTGGGCGCGAATACCGAGACCCAGCCATCCATATCCTTCGAAGCCAGCTCTTGCGCGCCGTGGCGGTGGCCGGTCAGGGCCTCGACATGTGCGGGATCGTATGTGTTTCCGTCGATGATGCCCGGAGCGTAGACCCAGACGACGGTCTTGCCGTCGCGCAGGATTTTAGACTCCAGAACCTCCCGCTTGGCCTGATCCACCGCAAAGAGATTGGGGAAGAGCACCAGTTTGTAGCGCGTCACATCTATTTCGGCGACGTCGGCCATCGAGAGCACATCGAACGGTGCGCCCATGCGGTAGAGGCCCGCCCGCTGGTTATACATAAACTCGGGGATAAGTGGTGCTCTGCCGTCGACGTACAACATGC
>CAZFOG010000157.1:4621-13161 GCA_964520685.1 uncultured Nitrospiraceae bacterium
GCCGGCATCGACGATCAGGGCCACCTCGGACGCGGATTCGCGGGGTTCGGACGCAAAATTGGTCCAGAGCCTCTCCATTTGACCGATGGCATCGAGGACTTGCTGCCCCTTAAACCAGTCGCCGAACATATCAAACCACCAGAGTGCGGTATCTTCAAGCAGCGCGAGAGAAAATTCGCGGCGCAACCCGGCGACGGTGGCTTGTTCATTGGGGAATCCGTTGTTGTGGCCGGGCACCGTGACCCCCTGGTCAACAGTGGACTTGGAGGTGTGGGTGCGGTGGTCGATCTCGTGCAGAAACCGTTTGCCGTGATGGCGGAGGCTCTCAAGGGCAACCATGTACCCGCTGGCGCCGCCCATCTGCCGGTCATGATAGGTGCCCGGTGAAATGAAAAAATCCAGGTCCGGGGATTGAAACACGCGATCAAAGTCCAGGTGGCCTTCGTACAGCAGGCGCCCGCTGGCATGCTCGAGGATGTAGCCGTAGAACACACCCACTGCCGCCTCGTGATTCACCACTTCCTGAGCGGCGCGGGCAAAATACAGGATGCCGTCGCCGGTAATCCAGTGCGCGAACCGCCAATACTCGATGGCCAGCGCATCCTGTTGCGGGTCGCGGAAGATGCCATGGGTGACATGCTCCCGCACCGAGGCCGGCGGGATATCAATGGGGTCGGGTTTGCCGCGCTCCTGCATCCACGCGCGCCACGCCGCCCGGCGCGTCGCGCTCTCCTCGCCCCAACTGCAGTCCTGCCATTCGGTTGTGCCGCCGCACGCGAGCACATAACCCTGCACAAGTCCCGGGTACGTCGTCTGCATGTGGGTCAGAAACGCCTGGAGATAGGCCTTTGTGTCTTCGCGCCACTTGGGCGTCGCGATGGTCCTCCCCTGGTTGTAAAACGTGTCTTCGAAGCCGGATTGCCTGCCGTGCAGCCGCACCCACCAGAGAGGCGTGTTGAGGTCCACCAGGCAGAGGAGTCTGGCCTTCGGGTTGGCCTCGAGGATCATCGACACTTGCGCATCAAGGGATTCGAAATCGTATTGGCCGTGTCCCACCCAGATAGGAGGCGACACGCAGTACGGCACGCCGAGCGAGCAGTCGGTGTTCGCCGGGAAGATGCAGACGGTATCGACGCCCAGTTCAGCGAATTGACGGACAGGCTCCGGTGCAGGCCGGAACGACCGGTAGGCAAACCAGCGTTCCGGAGGAGCCGAAGTCTCCAGGGCTGCGGCAAGCAGGACAACACTCGCGATGCACGTTGTAATCGACATGAACCGTATCCCCCTTCAAGAAGGCTGTGAAAGCCACACCCCAACGATACCAGACCGGGGCGCCTGAATGAAGGCTCGGGACGGCTCAGCGAGGAATGATTGCGGGACCCGGGTCTCTATAAACGGCCCGAGTCCCGGTGTATGCAAACTTGGCGCGGGCCTATTCGGCGCGTGGCGCCAAGGATTTGTCCGGCCCTGAATGCGTCGCGCAAAGCGCTTCTTTCCCCGCCGGTGTGCCTGTCCCCAATGGCCTTGGCCAGAGCATTGCCACGATATCGAAAACGAGTGACGCGTCGACCGGTTCAGACAGGTGAATCTGAGCACCCGACTTCTCGAATGCCCGGTATTCGGCTGTCGGGCGCGCCAGGACGACAATGCTGGAATTCGCGTAACACCGGTGAAACATCCTGACCGCAGCCAAAGCTTGCGCGTCCGGTATGTCTGTGAAATGCATGAGAATCACCGGATAGGCCGCATGAGGAGAGAGTACTACGCCCCCTTGCCGGATATTCTGACACACGACTTCGTATCCCTCAGACCGTAACCGCACCGGCCAGATTCCGCATCCGCGCAGGTTGTCCGTGACGACCATCAACTTCATGTCGCTGACCTCCCCTGCATACACCTCGATCAGACAATGAGGGCACTCCTGCCTGCAATTTCGAGATAATCGCGTGCCCCGAACCCACCAGATTCTGCTGTTTCCTACTCTCCCACACGGGCAGCGACGCGGCAATAGGTGAATCCATCCGTGCAAGGGTGGGGAATCTCCCTATAAAAAGGAGCGGTATCCGCCGAGATTATCTTCTTATCCGCAGCTTTCGGGTGTCAAATACTGCCAATAAGGCGTATGCTGCGAAAAACGACTACGGGGTCGCGCAGCGAGATGCGTACTCCGGAACGCACTTGCCGGTTCAGTCCTCCACCCGTTCCAGGGCGAAGCCCGCCGGGTTCTCGACTTGAACGGCATAGCCATCGGGATGGCCAAGGACGTAACGGAGAGTATCGCCGTCTCGTTCCCATCGCAAACGGAGCATGCCGTCCAGCACCGGAAATTCGCCCTCGCACCAGTCGAGGCCCACGTCATCGAAGCGCAGCGTGACGGATTTTCCGATGGGGTCGATCCGGTAGACGCCCAGCACATCGCGATAGAGGGTGTAGCAGATGTGCGACGCGAAGCCATGATTGCAGCTCGCCTTGTCGTGCACGTTCTCCCAAAGCGTGCCGGTGCGTTCAGCCATGTACATAAGATACCCGACCGATTCCTCCGTGATCTGCGACCCGAGGCCGTATCGCGAGAGCAACTCGAAGCGCAGCATGTTGCCGATGAACGAATTTGCGGGATGGACCTCCTGGTAGGCTTTGGTTTCGCCCCGATCCGGACCGAATTCGCTGTGCAGCTTCTTCCACAGTTCACCATGGGTATCCGGGGTGGCGGCGTCGAAAAAGAACGCGAAATATTGGCAGACCTCCGTACGATTCTGGGTGATCTTGCGTTGCCCGTCTTCATAAACGGCGTTGTCGACGAAGAATTCGCCGTCAAAAGACTGCTCGCGGATGGTTTCTCGCAGCCGGTCCGCCTTCTCGACGAGCTCGGGCATGCCGTACATACGGCCCGCCGCCGCCAATGTGCCTGCATAGAGCATGTTGGTGGGATAGTTGACGTCCTGCACAAAACTGTTGGCCGCAGACCACTCGACAAAGACCCACCGCTCGAGCTTCTCGAGCAGGCCGTCGCCGTTCTCGAACTTCCTGAAATAATCGAACAGCGCCATGACCTTGGGCTTCAGGGCATCCACCATCGCGCGGTCCCCGCTGCGCGCAGCGTATTCTTCCAGCTCCACCACGAACCACATGGCCCAGTTGGGAATGAAATTGCCGTTGTAGTGGTCGGCGGGATAACACATGGGCAGCATGCCCTCGGGGAGGTGCGCAAAGCGCTCGGGCAACAGGAAGTTTTCGTAGAAGTTGCGCTCAAGACGTGTGTCGCCACTCAGTACGAGGGCTGTCCGGGCCGTGAAGAAGCTGTCGCACAGCCACCCCGCACGCTCGCGCGATGGGCAGTCCATGAAGATGTCCGTGCCGTTCTGGATGAAAGTCTGGCGTCCTGCCTCGAAAAGCGTGGCTAGACGTGGATCGCTTGACGCGAATGTGGCTTCGAAAGCGTCGGGATACACGTATTCGCGCAGATAGATGTTCTCGACGGAACACGCGCCTCCTATGTTCAGAATCTTTACGTAACGCATAGTGTAGGGCTCGAAGAACTCGACGGAGTACGTGCCCGGTTCGAGGTAGTAGGGAACGAACTGGGCGCATTGCATGCGGTGCCACAGAACGTCGCCGTCCGTCAGGACTTCGTCGAACGCGAAATAGATGGTGGCAGGCTCCGTGCACGTGAGCGTAGCGCCCGGGAAACCGCTGAAATTCGTGCCGTAATCGAGAATGCAGAAGCTGTTCGCGGCCAATTCGACCTTGGCGCCCGGCAAGAGCGGCGTGTCCACAGTCACGGCGTCAACGGAAGCGAACGTCTGCAACTCGAGCGAAGGATGCACCTCGAGGGCCTCGGTTGGGTAGCCCTTGTACTCGGGATTGACGCTTCCCGCGTGGCCTGCCCAGGGTTTCCCGGCATCCTCCTTCGCTACAAGGCCGCCTTGGGCCACGACCTTCAGCGCAGGCCGGGTCTCGAAGGAGGGATAGGGGATGTGGCGGGCGATCAGGTTCTTGCCGGCAACAACCGCAAGCGTACACGGCTCGAGAGACGTTTCGGGAGCCGTGCGCCACGCGTAGCTGGTGGGGTCGAGACGGTACGCTTCGATGAACGGGCGCTGGTAACTGAAGCGCTCAACCTTCTGAATGCGCTGTTCGAGAATCGTGGCCTCGAAAGGTGTCCCGGTCCCGGTCGCGGCGATAACGGTCTCGCCGCTCACAATCTCCGCCTGGAGAAAGGCGGGCTGATCGATGATGTAATAGCTGTTGACGTTATACCCGGCGACTTCAATGGCCACGACGTTTTTGCCGGCATGCAACAACGGCGCGGCGTCGTATTCGTCGAGCCGGAAAAATCCGTGAGCCGCGCGTGCAGGACCGTGGGACAGGAATTGGCCGTTGACAAACACGCGGTAGTTGGACGCCCCCGTCAGACGCACCATGACGGGGCCCTCTCCCGGATGGTCAAATACCGCGCGGAATCCCACGAACAGGTTCATTTCGGTCTCGCGGCCCTCGGGCCAGACCGGTTTCGCCGCCGCGAATTCGGATTGCGCGGCATTGACCAGCAAACACAACGAACAAAGCACTGCACTCATCACTCAATCTCCATAATTCTGGCGGGATCGGAACGCGCCCGCCTCTGATTGTCGTCCTCACGGAGCCCTGTCTTCAAGTCCGCGAAACATCAGGGGGTGCAGCTCGCCGAAATGTCTCTCGATGGCGCTGGCATGGGTGAGGTCCCACAACGAGGTCTTCATATGCCTCATGGCGAGCACGGCATTAATCCACCCACAGGTCCAGCCGCTTTCGATACTCCACGCGCCCCAGCCCAGGTCAGCGTTGCTGGCCCAGTATTCCCAACGGTTGAAATCAAAGGCGCGAAACCAGCCGCCGTCGAGTTCGGGGTGCGTTTCCGACCGAATCTGGATGCGGCAGAGGAATTTGGCCAGTTTCTCCGATGCTTCGGCGTATTTAGGGCTGCCTGTGGCGGCAGCCGCTTCGTGGAGACCCAGGAATGCGAAGTTGGCGGTGTAGAGAAGATCGCATAGCGGGTCGCCGTTCTCCTGGATGAGCGGTGCCTCGGAGGTGCCATACGCTTCGTTCGAGGCGGGTGGCGCGTAGCTCCCGAAGCCTGTCTTGCCAAGTTCCTCGCGAATCGCGCCGCATTCATCCTGCGATGCGAGCAAATCCGAAGCGATTCGGTCGAGCCACTCCCGGTGTTGGGGCGTGTCCTCAACGCGCACCAGCCAGGATAGGCACAACAGCATGCGGGCGCGCTCCTGCTGGAGACCGTTGGTCCAGCGCCATTGGTCCGGGTAAACCTCCATGGTCATACGGATACCGTTCTTGGCGCGGTCGAGGAACGGGTCGTAACCGGTCTGGTTATAGGCCCACAGAAACACGGCCCAGAGATAGGATTCATAGTGGGGCGCGAAATGCGTAATCTCGCCACGGAAATAGTGTTGCCATCCGTTTTCGAGCAGGGGACCTTCGTCGATGCGTCCACCGCGAAACCCCAACCGGCCCGTCGTGCGCAGGTTGGCGAGCATGCAGCGCAACAATTTCTTGTCCCAGCGGTCGGTTTCGAGGAGCGCGGAAGCTGCCAGCGCGCCGAGCATGGCACGGGCATTGTCGTCGCCGTAAAAGACCCCCAGGCTCTGGTTGATGTCCCAGCTTACAAGTCCGAAGCAGGGATTTTCGGGGTCGTCGCGTGGCCCTTTGGTGGCCTCGCATTCAAAATAGATGAAATCGCCCAGGTTATTGGCTGTTTTGCGGCTGCGGGCGTCATCGGTGAGCTTGGCGTGGAAGGCCAAAGCCATCATGCCTTCGTTCATGCAGTCGTTTCGCATCCACCAGCGCATGTCCTGCGAACCATCCGGGTGAATCGTGGAATTGAACCCTTCGAGCATGCCTCCGCTGCCGTCGCCTGCGGGCCAATCGGGTTCCGGCTTGGGGCCCACGCGGTCGGGATAGGAGCTCCGGTCGTCCGGCCACGCCGGATTTGGGAAAAGTTTCGCGTTGTAAAACCAGTTGATCCCACGCTGAAGCGCCGAGAACTCTACGTCATCTGGCAGCGGAGTGTCTAACGGGAACGACGGACGGACCACAGGTCTGCACGCAAGCGCGTCAACGTTGAGCGTAGGCTCCGCCCACATCAGAATGCGCGTCCAGATCGTTTTCCACGCGTCGCTCGGGGCATACCGGGCAATCACAAAGCGGCTCAGGCAGGTGGTTGCGGCCAGAATGGGCCGCTCGGGGTGCTCGAACAGTATGGGCACGGCATTTTCCGGGATCCCGAAGACCGCCGTATCGAAGCCGGCTACCCGGGCCACGACGAGATGGGGATTCGGAGCGTCGACGGGCAGGTAGTGGCATCCGTGAATCGCCAGGATGCGTCCAGAAGCCAAGCCGCTGCCGAAGAAGCCGGAAGCAACCACTCCGCGCTCCCAGCGGGTTTCCTCGGGAGCACCGAGTTCAATCCCGGGTAGCTGCGATGGGAACTCAACATACAGGCGCAGGCGCTTGTTGGCGGCAGCCTGGAAGTCATCTTCACGCGCTTCGGTCCGTTCGTCCGGATAACCGTCCGCCAGAATGAGCAGGCCCCTTCCTTCCCCACACGAATCGATGGCTTTCGCGAGAGAGTCGAAACGCGCAGCGCGAACGCCGGTCTTGATCAGCGCTTGGTAAAGGTCATTGGATTCCGAGCATACCAGCACAATTGTCGGCATCGATTCCGGGGCCGCGGCGAATGCCGGGACGAAGAATGCTGTCAAGAGGCAGGTCATCAATAAATCCTTTCAGTCGATGTACCGTGGCGCGTGTGCGTCACTGTGGCGCTGAGTCGGGGTCCGTCAACTCTGCAACAAGCCGATCGAACTCCGCCGCGGCTTCCTCCGGCGGCGGCGGGCTCAGCAGGCTCACGACAATGATGGTCAGCGTCGAGAGCATAAAACCAGGCAGGATCTCGTACAGGTCAAAAATGCCGCCGTCGATCTGTCCCCACAGAAGCGCAGTCAGGCCTCCGGCTATCATACCGCACAGGGCCCCCTGCCAGGTCATGCGCCGCCAATACAGCGACCCGATGAGTACCGGGCCGAACGTTGCCCCGAATCCCGCCCAGGCATAGGCCACAATCGCGAAAACGAGCTTTTCGGAGACGAAGGCCATGAGCAGCGCCACAAGAGCTACGCCAATGACCGTCAGGCGGCTTACCCAAACCAGTTCCGCGTCCCCAGCGTCTTTTCGCAGAAATGCCCGGTAGAAATCTTCCGTAAACGCCGAAGTCGTGACGAGAAGTTGCGAATCGGCGGTGCTCATGATGGCGGCGAGAATCGCGGCCAGAAATACGCCCGCCAGAATGCCCGGGAATAACGCTCCGACAAGCACCATGAAGATCTTCTCGGCGTCGGGGCCTTCCAGCATCGGACCGGCCATTCGCCCGAGGATGCCCACGGACACCGCTCCAGCAAGGGACAGCGTGACCCAAACCATGGCAATCCGGCGCGCTACGGCCACGTCGCCGGCCGACCGAATGGCCATGAACCGCACCAGAATATGGGGTTGACCAAAATAGCCCAAGCCCCACGCCAGTGACGATACGGTTCCAATGACGAGTGCGATTGCACCCGCATGGGTCTTTCCAAATGCGGTGAAGTAAGATGGGTCCGACATCTTGAGTTCTTCAAAACTCGTGCGAACCATTCCACTCATAGCCGCGGAGTCGAGAATCACGACCGGCACCACCAGAATCGCGACAAGCATCAGCGTACCCTGGAAGAAATCGGTCCAGCAGACGGCATTGAACCCCCCGAGGAATGTGTAGGAAACCACAACGGCCGCGCCGAGCAGCAAACCTGTGGCGTAGGGTATGTTGAACACGGTGCTGAAGAGTTTCCCGCCCGCAACAAAGCCGGATGAGGTGTAGATCATGAAGAATACCAGGATGAACAGCGCTGAAATAATCCGAAGAAGATTGCGTTTCTCACGGAAACGGTGTTCGAGGTAGTCAGAGATGGTGATGATGTCCTCGGACACCCCCGTGAAATGCCGCAGTCGCCGTGCTACGAAACGCCAGTTCAGATAGGTGCCCGCGAGGAGCCCGATGGCAATCCAGGAGGCCGAGAGGCCCGAGAGGTAGGCCGCCCCGGGCAATCCGAGCAAGAGCCAGCCGCTCATGTCCGAAGCCTGGGCGCTCAGGGCAGCCACCCACTTGCCGAGCTTGCGGTCGCCGAGAAAATAGTCGGCGGTACTCTCAGTTCGGCGGAAGAAGATGATCCCCAGGCCGAGCATGGCGGCCAGGTAAATGAGAAATACGATGGCTATGGACGTATTGTCTTCCGGCATCGCTGCCCCGGCGAAGGGTATGGCTGCACCGTTTCTGCTCTCCCCAGAACGCTACTCAGGACTATACCGCCTTCGCGCAACGGGTGCAATCCTGTTATGCTCAACGTGGAGCGGCCGGTGCGCATAGGTCCGAGGAGAATGGGTTACTGTATGCAACGTATAGAGGGGAATTTGGATATGGATTGGCGACCGTTCGATGCCGCGAAAGATCGAAA
>CAZFOG010000158.1:0-13151 GCA_964520685.1 uncultured Nitrospiraceae bacterium
CCACATCGTACCGGGGAATGATGATTCTGCCCGTGGAAATGCGGCCAAGAAAGCTGATGGGAGGCGCACATCCGCGAATGTAGTTGATAAGCCTGCCAAAAGCCCCGTACATGCAAAAGAGCAGACTAATAAAGGAGAATGAGTCGCTGCCGGGGTCGCCCGGAAAGCGCGTCAACCACATCACATAAAGCAGCGCGATATGATACCCGGGCAGGAGGGCGAGCAGCACCGCATCGACGCGCGACAAGGCCGGCCGCTGCCATCGATACCGCAGCACTTGCAGAGGCCACCCCAGTTCCGACACCAGAGCCGCCACCTTCGGGCCCTGGTACGAGCTCAGCAGAGGAGTCTTGGATGCCGAATGCAGGCGGAGCTCGATTCCCCGTTTCCCGTGCCCTGCCACCATCGCCTCTTCCTCGGGCTCCCAGGGGAAGTTATCGAGACTGCGTTCGAGTCCCCGGCGCGCAATGCCATACAACGCCACCAGGGCCGCAAACGATGCCCACGGCCATGCAAGAAGGCCGATAGGAATACCCAGGCCGAAGGCCACCGCGTACGCATGCGGTCTCCGGCCTGCACTGGCAAGAACACAAAGGGCGGCCAGGCAGTACGCCGCCAGGAATACCATCGGAACCACGTAAATCGCCACCGGCGCGAAGAAATACAGCAGCAGCGAAACCACGACGATGACCACGCAGTCCTGGGTGGTTACGCCCAGAGGCCCCAGGGGCAGCGGGTCACCGGGTTGCCACGGATTCATGCGGAGCCAAGCCAGATACTTGCGGTTCACGAAGGGATGAAACGTAGAGACACGCAGGCCCGCCCAGGCTATCATGACGACGAGCCCGAGGCCCGCCGAGATTACGGGCAACCCCTTTGTGCATCCAACGACCATGCTCCGGATGATGTGCTCAGGTGGCATCGACGTATACGTCAGGAGAAGCATGTCGGCAAGCAGCGCCGCAAGGGCGATAAGCAGAGACAAGCCGAACACTGCCAGCCCCTGCAGCATTATCGAGAACAGCGGAATCCCCCTCCGAAACCATCTCACAAAATCCGTCATCGCCGTTCCCCCTCGAAATAGTGCTCGATGTTGGCAAGTGTTTCCGGGTTGAGAATGTGCTCGATGACTTCCTGCAGCGAGCCGGTGCAACCCGTCTGCTGCCGCAGGCCATCCGGGGTATCGCATGCGGCCACGCGGCCGTCTACCAGGATGACGATACGCTGGGCGATCTCCTCGACAATTTCCGGGACGGGCGTCGCGATAACGGCGGTGACGTCGGCCCGTTCGGCCAGCCGCTGCAACACCCGTTTCAGGGCCAGAATACCCGAGGGATCGAGGCCGCCAGAAAACGGCTCATCCAGAATCATCACCGGCGCATCCGTAATCAGCGCCGAGCACAACGCCACCTTCTTCTGCTGACCCGTCGAACACGAGCCGATGGGGGCATCCTGCACGCCTTCGAGATCGAACAATTGCAGCAAGCGGCCGGTGTGGTCCAGCAGCCGCTCGTCTTCCACTTCATAGACACGGCCCACGGTGACGATAAAATCGCGGACCGCCATCATCGGCAGCCACGCATCCGCGGGCAAGTAGGCCACCTCTTTGCGGATGGCGGCCTCCTCGTCCATGGTACGGCGGCGCCTGCGGCCGTTGATTTCGACGTATCCTTTCTGCGGCGAGAGAATCCCGCCAATCGCTGCCAGGAGCGTCGTCTTGCCCATCCCATTCGGGCCCATCACGGCCACCAGCTCGCCCGGATTGATGTGCAGGTCGAGATCGCGCAATACCGGCCGGATTCCATAATGCTGCGTGAGGTTCACCACGTTAATCATCGGTGTACTGTTTCCCTTCTCGTGAAAGGTTTCGTTCTCCTCACACGATAATACACCGGAACGCCGGTTCCATTCGCCAGATCGGCGCAAAACGGAACGGCTGAAACCACATCAGATGTCCTGGAAATCCGCGCGCGTCCCCGCCGTCGTTCTCAGTGCATGGTGAGGCCGCCATCGATGGTGATGGTAGCGCCGGTGATGTATGCGGCGGCATCGGAGGCGAGATAGCCCACGAGCCCGGCGACTTCCTCGGGGGTGCCGGCGCGTCCCACCGGGATCCGCGCGAGGACGCCGTCGCGGTTTTCGCCTTGAATACCGGCGGTCAGCTCGGTGTCGATCAAGCCGGGGGCGACGGCGTTGGCGGTGATGTTGCGCGAAGCGAGTTCCTGGGCGAGGGACTTGGTCAGTCCGAGAAGCCCAGCCTTCGCCGCGGCGTAATTGGCCTGTCCGGCCTGTCCGACGAGACCGATGACGCTTGAAATATTGATGATGCGTCCCCATCGCTGTTTCATCATGCCGCGGACGGCTGCGCGGCAGCACCGAAAGACCCCCGTGAGGTTCACGTCGATAACCTGTGCCCAATCGTCATCTTTCATGCGCATGAGCAGGGTATCGTGGGCAAGGCCGGCGTTATTGACGAGAATCGAAACCGGGCCGAAGGCCTCCTCGACAGCGGCCACGAGCGCTACGGGAGCGCCGGGCTCTGCCATGTCGGCCTGAAATCCCCGGGTATCGCCGCCGATATCTTCCGCGGCGGCAGCAACCGTGTCGCTGTTGCGCCCGCAGATCGCAACTTTTCCACCTCGCGCGGCGAAGTACCCGGCGCATGCGCGGCCGATACCGCGCGTGCCGCCCGTGACCAGAACCACTTTTCCGTCGAATTCATTCATGCATTCTCTCCCAGTGCCGCCAGTGCGTCGAGCGTGCCGGCCGGTGTCACAACCGGCGCCGCTTCGGTGCGTTTCGCCAATCCCTGCAAGACGCGGCCCGGGCCGGTCTCGAGTGCCTCGACGGGGCCAATGACCGCCATGACATCGGTCCAGCGTACGGGAGCGCAGATCTGGTCACCCAAGAGCCCGCGGATCCGCTCGGGGTCATGCTCGTCGCGGCCGCTTACGGACGATATGAACCGGGTTTCGGGGGTCTTCAGGGCAGCCGATTGAAGGAACGCCCGGAAGAGGTCGCGGGCCTGGCGCATGTGTTCGGAATGAAACGGTCCGGATACGTTGAGCCGCATGACACGTTTCGCGCCGGCTTCCTTGAGAACCTGCTCGGCGGCATCCAGTGCGGGGAGAGTGCCCGAGATGATGGTCTGTCCGGGGCCGTTGTAATTGGCAACTTGCGCGCCCTCGGGCAGCACGGCTTCGATGGCCGCGGGTTCGAGGCCCAATACTGCTGCCATGGCGCCCTCAGGCACATCTTCGGACGTCACCCGGGCGCGTTCCTGCACGAGGAGAAACGCCTCTCCGAAATCGAGGGCGCCCGCTGCCACCAGGGCCGAGTATTCCCCGAGACTATGCCCCGCGCACACCGACGGCATCACGCCGTGAGATTTCAGATGGGCGGCGATCGCGACTTCGACGGTGAGCAGCGCCGGCTGCGCCATACGCGTATCGGCAAGCTCCGCATCGGTCCCGCGGAAGATACGGTCAAGCCATCCCGCGTTGGTCAAGGCCGCGGCGCGTTCGAAAACGTCCCGTGCCGGTGGACTGAATTCGTAGAAATCGGCGCCCATTCCGGGCGCCTGGCTTCCCTGGCCGGGAAAGAGGAAAGCGGTCATGAGCTGGTCTCCTGTGCGTTTAGATGGGCCTCCGTGTTGCGCAGGGCCTCGATCCCGCTCCGGATATGCTCATTGATGCGCGAGCGCACGGCCCGCCGCGCTCCGAGAAGCGAATTCTTTACGCCGAGGGATGAACACGAGCCGTGAAGGATGATGACCACGCCTTTCACGCCGAGCAGAGGCGCTCCCGAGTACGTGTTGGGATCGGTTTCGCGCCTCAGCCGCCGGTAGGCCCCCATGCTGAAGAATGCGCCAAGTTTGCTGAGCCACGTGGACATCAATTCACGATGCAGCCTGCTCTTGATCAGGGCCGCCGTGGCTTCCGTGGTCTTGAGCACGACGTTGCCCACAAAGCCGTCGCACACCACCACGTCGGCGTCCCCATTGTAGATGGCCCGGGGCTCGATGTTACCGACGAAGTTGATGTGGTCCGAGGCGCTCAGATTCCGGTGGACCGCCTTGGCAAGATCGTTGCCTTTGACGTGCTCCTCGCCGATATTGAGCAGCCCTACGCGGGGATTTTTGCGCCGCAAGACGTGCTCCATGTAGAGCAGCCCCATTTCGGCGAAATCGCAGAGCTGGCGTGCGGTGCAGTCGACGTTGGCGCCCAGGTCAATGAGGAGCACGGGCTTCTTGATGGTGGGAACGGTCTGACAGATGGCGGAACGGGAAACGCCCTTGATCGGCCCGAGAATCGTGCGCGCGGCAACCATGACCGCGCCCGTATTGCCCGCACTGACGCACGCGTCGGCTTCGCCGGTTTTGACCAGCCGCAGCGCCACCAGCAGCGACGAATCTTTCTTCTGGCGCACGGCCATCACGGGCTGATCGTCCATGCGAATCGCCTCGGATGCATGAACAATGCTGATGCGGCCGCGCCGCTTGTAGGGAGCGAGGGCCTCTTCCAGCCGCTCCTGGTCCCCCACAAGCACGTATTCCGTGTCATCCTGAAGGCTGGCCTCGACGGCCCCCCGCACTTCAGGACCCGGTGCATTGTCGGAACCCATGGCATCGAGAGCGATTCGCATGCGGTACCCCTGTCGGTTCTCCTTCAGCCCCTCGCATCCCGGCATTGCCGCCGGGCACATACCATGAAGGAGCGTCGCGCCGTTACAAATCGACGCCCGGTCGCGAAACCGGGCGTCGGCCGTTGGCGGGCATCACGCAGACTATTCCGCTCCGACCTCGATCGACAAGCGTTCCTTATAGTGCCCGCATTTGGGGCACACCCGATGCGGCCGAATGCGCTCGCCGCAGCTCGGGCATTCGCTGAGATTCGACTTCGGCAAAGCATGATGAGACCGCCGGGTGTTGCGGCGGGTCTTTCCAGTGCGTCTCTTTGGTACCGGCACGTTTTCACTCCTTCGAACGGTTAGGGTCCAGGTCGGGAAACAGGTTCGCCAATCCCGAAAACCCGCTATTTCCAAAATCCTTCGGTAAATCCTCGCCCCCGCACGTGCAGGGCGCCTCATTCCGGTTCGCACCGCACTGCGGACAGAGGCCCGCGCAATCTTCGCGGCACAAGGTCTTTGACGGCGCCGAAAGCACGAGTTCCTCCCACGTCTGACGGGTTATGTCGATTTCGCAGCCGTCAAAAAGGACGGTCTCGCTCTCGTCGCTGGCGAAATCCTCGTCATCGCGTTCGGAAACGGCCTCGAACGGCTCGCTCGCAGCGCCCTGTTCAAACGACCAGATCACTTCAACTGCGAATGGGACTTCCGTTTCCACAAGACACCGGTCGCACTGCCTGAGGTACACGCCCGAGAGCGTCCCGATGAACACATACCGGGGCTCGACAACATTCATCTTACCCTGAATGCGGGTCAGCCCAATGCCAAGCTCTCGCGACCCCTCGGGGCGCAAGACCGCTTCGGGGACCGTGACGTCGACCTCATGCTCGCCGCGTTCCAGTGCCGACAATGATATCCTCAAGCCGGACACGGCGCCTGCCTCCAAGTAAGTAAAAAGCGGCCAATAGTTTATCAAATTGCGCCGCAATGCGTCAAACTGACCTCGGGGCGCTTTTGCCGGGTATGCACTGGACGCGGTGGACAGAATGGACTGCCTGGACAGGCCGGCCCATCCACGGCGCGCATCATGCCGGCAGCGCCTTCCTTCTACCCACCGTTGCCTCAAGCAAAGAATATCCGAGACGGTATTCGCAGGCTTGCGCCATTGTGCGGTGCGCTGTATGCTTAATCCCTGATACACCGTCCGCGTTCCTGCGAATGCGAGGCCGCGTCCGTCCTGATGCCTCCCAGACCGGGGCGGCAAGCCCGTAAACACTTTAAGGAGTGTGGTTTATGAAGAAAGCACTGGCTCAGATCTGCCGGATATGCCCGGCGTGTATTCTCCGGCGCATGTTCCCCGAGTCCGGCTACGGACGGTTCATGCGCCACATTGAACGCAACTGCCCCTTCTGCCGCGCCTACGATGAACTCTACGGCGTGAAGCCCCCCTCGGCCCAAGACGCACCCGTATCGTGAGAACCGGGGAGCTGTGCGGTTCGACCAGTGATTTCAGCTTACCGCTCGTCGAGAGGCAGCCATTTGCGCTCGTTCTCGCCGGTGTACACCTGGCGGGGCCGGTGGATGCGTTCGCCGCGTTCCATGCGCATCTCGCGGTAATGGGCGATCCAGCCCGGCAGCCGTCCGAGGGCGAACATAACGGTAAACATATTCGTGGGGATGCCGATGGCCCGGTAGATAATCCCGCTGTAGAAGTCGACGTTGGGATATAACCGGCGCTCGACAAAGAATTCGTCCTTGAGCGCGGCTTCCTCGAGATGCTTGGCAATGTCAAGAAGCGGGTCGGACACGCCGAGTTCGTTGAGCACGTCGTCGCAGGCTTTCTTGAGAATGCGGGCCCGGGGATCGAAATTCTTGTAGACGCGGTGCCCAAAGCCCATCAGGCGAAAACCTGAGTTCTTGTCTTTGGCCATGGCGATGTATTTCTTGTGATCGCCGCCGTCGGCTTTGATGCTCTCGAGCATTTCGATGACCGCCTGGTTGGCGCCGCCATGGAGAGGCCCCCACAGGGCGCAGATGCCGGCGGAAACCGCGGCAAACAAATTGGCCTGGCTGCTTCCGACCATGCGCACAGTCGAGGTGCTGCAGTTCTGCTCGTGATCGGCATGGAGAATGAGGAGCAGGTCGAGAGCGCGCTCGATTACGGGCGAAACTTCGTACGGCTCGGCCGGATGCCCGAACATCATGCGCAGGAAGTTTGCCGCGTAACTCAATTCGGCCAATGGATACATGATGGGTTCACCGCGCGATTTCTTGTACGAATAGGCGGCAAGGGTCTTTGCCTTGGCCAGCAGATACATGACCGCCAAATCGAATGTTTCGGGCGTGTTGGCATCCGGATAGAAGGCCGATAAACTTGATACCATCGCGGAGAGAATGGCCATGGGATGCGAGTGGGGCGGGTAGTGATCGAACACGTTGATCATGGTCTCGTGCACGTAACTGTTCAACGTGAGCTGTCTGCGCCACTCCGTCAATTCTTCGCGGTTGGGCAGGTGGTCATAGATCAGCAAGTGGCAGACTTCTGGGAAGCGGGCGGATGTGGCCAATTCCTCGATAGGGTAGCCCCGGTAGCGCAGGACGCCTTTCTCACCGTCGATGAAGGTGATGGCGCTTTCGCAGGACCCCGTATTGGCATATCCCGGGTCCATGGTAATATAGCCGGTGGCCGCGCGCAACGACGTAATGTCGAATGCCTTTTCGCCTTCGGTGCCCTCGATTACCCGGAACTCGTGCTCCTGCCCGTCAAGGATCAGTTTGGCTGAACTCATACTACCTGCCTCTCCCTCCTGAATTGACCCGCGCGAAGCTCCGCGGCGGGATACACTACTTCGGTCGGGTTTTTGTGTATACGCACCAGCTATTGTATTACCGAACAACGGTTTGCAAGGAATCTCGAAGTCCGCCCCAGTGAGCTGCACTGTAGCGAAATGCCTGGCAAAATGTCAACTTAAATGATGCGTTTGCCCTGCTCTTTGCGTCAGCGTATTCCGCCTGCCACGGGCGCATATACGGATTTTCCCGCTACGTCCGATTCAAAAAACCAGCGGTCCACGCGGTCCATTCCCTGACGCAGTTTCTCGTGGCCTCGAGGGGAGCCGAGGCGCCCTGCCGGCCTATGTTTCCGCGGCCAACAACCGGGCCAGCTTTTCGGCAATTTCGCCCTCGTCGAACGTGCCGAGATAGTGAACGACGCCGTCCCGGCCGATAAGCGCCATCCACGGCGCCTGTTCGCCCTTGTACCGCTCGTATGTCGAGCGGCCTTGCTGGTCTATTCCAACCGGGTAGGTCGAGCCCTGTTCCTCGGCCCATTCGCGCACAGCGGCAGTATTGGCTTCTTCCGCGCCGCCGGACGACGAGACGATCGCAACCGCTGCAAGACCCTGGGCTGCGTGGTCTTTCTGCAACGCTTCGAGCCTGGCGGCCACGAATCCGCTTTCCGCGTTCTCGAGTTCTACAAACGCCAGCGCAATTACCTTGCCCTTCAGTTCCTGGGGCGACGCAGACTTCCCGGCCGCCCATGTCACGGCCCACGAGGGGGCGGTCCTGCCAAGAACCTCGAGTTGAACCTGCATCTCCTGGACGAACTCGGTAACCTGCGAGTTGTCCGTGGATTCCGCAAGCTGGGCCAGAATCGCCCGGGCCTGGTCGTATTCGCCGTTGTCCACGCGGGTCATTGCATCGAATAATCTGCCACGCAGGACAAGGTCTTTGGCGCGTTCGGTTTCTGAATGCGTGGGATGACCCTTGATGAACTGCTCGAGGGTCTGAACGCCCTTGTCGTACACGCCATGAACCAGATACGCCAATCCCAGGGAGAACGCATGCTGTGCTCTGGTCGCGTCGGATTCAACGTCCGCAACCTTGGGCTCGATTCTCTCGAGGAGCGTGACGGCGTCGCCGGCCCGGCCCATATCGAGATACTCGCGGGCAAGCTCGATGGCCTTGGTTACATTATTCGGGTTCATGCGCACATCTTCTTCGAGCTTGGCAATGGCTTCCAGGCGAGCCTTAGCGGCATCAAGGAGTTCGAGGAACCCTTCCGCCGGCACGAAACCCTCCTGCCTGAGAATGGGCGCCCCCTCGGCCGTGAGCACGAACAACGTGGGCAACGCCTGCACCCCGTATTCCTGTGCAACCTCGGGATTCTTGTCTGAATCCACCTTGAGGGGGACATATTTCTGCAACGCGGTGATAACCGCGTCGCTGGTGAACGTTTCCTTGAGCATTTTCTGGCAGGGGGGACACCATTCGGCGTACACGTCCATGAAGATGAGCTTGTTTTCGGCCTTTGCCTGCACCTTGGCGGCATCGAGACTGCCGACCCAGGGCACACCGCCCGATTCAGCCGCGAACCCGAGGGAGCCCGCCGAAGCCAGGAACAGAACCAACCCCAGCGCTATGCAGGGTTTGGGGAATCGCGTGCACACGTTCATGTGATTACCTCCATTGTTGGGGGGGTGGTTTTCACGTAGACGCCTCCCCCACCGAGAATTCAACGGTTCCTGGTGGCCGTGTATTCCTGACGCGACCCGGAAGAGCCGTGTAATCGACGCGCAAACCCTGCCGCTGCTTGAGTTTTCGCGCAAACGCCAGTATGGCAGACGCGGGCACCGCCTGTCAGTTTCGACAATGTGTCCGTCAAGACTCGGAGCCCTTCGTTAGTACAAGTCAGGAGTGAGGAAGCGCTTCCGGCAACCGGGATTAGTCAAGCAGCAGCAGGCCCAGTCCGCCATACGCAAGGAGCCGGAGCAGCCCGGCCAGGAAGCCGAAGACTATGCGCAGACCGGCAAACGTCAGAATTGTATGGAAACCCGGGTCGTAGATGACCCATACGAAGAACAGGGCAATCAGGTAGGCGATTCCAACGCCAATAAAACCGAGAAATGCCCCGATGATCAGGGATACGAGATACAAGACGAATCCCACCCCGATGGATACCACCCCCACGTGGACGGCGCTCGAGAGCCAGTGGTAGCCGGGAAGCCGGTCAGCGAAGGCGAGTGCGATGAACAGGGCCGCAAACGTCGGCGTAAAGAGAAACACCGCCTCCACCACGAACATCACAAGGCGCACGCTTGTTTTTTGCGAATCCGACCACGCCTCCGGCGGCCCGTACAGGCCAAGACCTCCGGCATTTTCGGCGCTGGTCTGTTCTTCCGATTCGTCGGGCACGGATGGCGAGGGGATAACGGTGGCAACAATCGCCAGAACGATCACGGTGACTGCGGCGACCCAGAGACCCGTTCGAAACGCAGGGGTTTCGCGGAAATCCTCGAAGCGCTTTCCAATGGAGGGCTTCTCGGCCTCGAAGTCATCCGCGTCGTGGTCGATTACGTCGAGATTCTGTGCGTTCGGCGCGGCATTCTCGACGGCGCTGCGCGCTGCGGCGGCCGTTTCGGTGGTCGACGGGTGTTCGTAGAGATTGGAGCAAATATGGCAGATGACGCCCTGGGCGGTGGCATGCTTGTCCCACTCTCCGCGAAAGGCGCGGCCGCAGCGGGCGCAATGGCCGGCACTATCCTTCCTCGCAGGTTCCTCAGAAGAGACCTCGGCATCCACCGGCCGGGCGTTATCCTGGGTAACCTTGAACGTCAGTCCGCATTTCCCACAGATACTCTCCATCCCCCAGGCGGCGTCGGATACGTAAAAGCGGTGGCCGCATTCGCATGTACACTCTAATTTTCCCATACCGCAGATGATACATGTTTCGGGTGCCGATTATTCAACGGGGACGATGTCCTACCTCGAAAATTCATATCCCTTCCGGAATGTGGGACCGGTGCACTCACCGGTCATTTCTATTTTCATCGTCCATCAGTGAGCCGCACGGCTCATGTTTCGCTACCTCGAAAATTCAGTTTCTGCACACCAAGAATCCTCCCCCGGAACGCCTTCCAGCGTTCCACCCCCTCCCAAGTCCGAAGGGGGAGATGCGCGACGGTGTTGAGGTGGCATGCGCATCGTGCGCATGATTGTGGCTCTGGCCAGGGCTTTTGAGCATGACAGTCCCGATTTTCATCGCCTATGGGTGAGCCGCACGGCTCATGTTTCGCTGCCTCGAAAATTCCCAACGGCGATGGGTTTTGCGGGCGCCCTGGGATCGCCGAGCGCCAGCTCGGCACTCTTGTCTTTCGGCTTTCCCGGATGCCGAGCTGGCGCTCGGCGATCCCAGGAAGACGCTCCGCGCCACGGATGGCGCTCTGAACATGTCCCCGTTCACCCTCTGTTGTGGGACCGGCGTATTCCCGTCCGTGTGGGTCCGTGTTTGTCCGTGTGGGTCCATGTGCGAGGCTTTTGCCTATCACGCCCCCCATTTTCAACGTCTACGGGTGAGCTAGTCTGCTCATGGTTCGCTGCCTCTCCGCAAGATGGATGCTATGGACGCAATGGACGCTCGGGACCTGGCGCTGCCCACCGTGCTTCCGCAGTGGGCCGGACCTCGAAGCAGCCGCGCGAAGGATATTGGCAGTTGGCGGCAATATAATAGGTGAAGAGATTAACCGAAAAGGTGGGGGATGGAGCCGGAAAGCCGTCAATGGGAAGAACGGGTCTTGCACGCTGCCGTGCTGTCCGGCGATGAGGCCGCATGGCGGGTGCTTTACGAGCGCCATTTCGATGCCCTGTTCGCCCATGTCTTTGCGCGGGTGGGAAGCGACCCGGACCGTACCCAGGAGACAGTACAGGAATGCTGGATGACGGCGGTGCGGCGAATACGCAGCTTCGACCCCGGGCGTGGTAGTTTCGGCCATTGGCTTCGAGGCATCGCAGACCGGGTGCTGCTCGGTCAGCGGCGTCGTTGGGCACGCAGACGGCGCCTTGCAGGGGCGAGTCTGGGAGTACCCGAGGCGGTCTCGACAAATGCTTCCTGGGAAGCGGCCGAACGGGTGGCGTGGGTATTCGCAGCATTGCCGGAAGACTATGTGGCGGTACTCCGGGCCAAGTACGAGGAACAGCTACCGGTGGCGGAGATCGCGAAAACCTGGGGACGCAGCGCGAAAGCAGTCGAATCGCTGCTCTCGCGGGCACGGGACGCGTTTAGAAAGAACTGGTCGGCTCTCGAGGCGGGAACCGCCGGACATGAAGGATACGAGCATGAAGAAACCGAACCGATTCGATGAGAACGAGCCACTCTTGGAAACGGGCGAGCTTTTACCGGATTCGTGGCGCCTGCCGCCGGCGCCCGAGGGATTGCGTGATGACCTGCTGGCGCAAACATCGGCGGCGGTGCGCGCAAAGGCCAGACACACGCGTTTCATGCTCGCGGGTGCAGTAGCTGCAGCGTATGGCGCTGGACTCGTCACGGCGTTTCTGGCCCTCGGAGGAGTGCGGGATGACCGCGAGCATGCCCCTGTGGTATCCAACTTGACGCATCAGGTGACGATGGAGGCACCGGAACCTGAGCTGCCGGCGGCCTCGTACGACATGTTAAGCGATCCGGAACAGTTTGCCCTGTTGCTGGCCCGGTCGCCTGTCGAGGAACAGATTGGTTTGCTCAAAACCGCGGGGGATCGGTACCTGAACGAGTTTGGCAATGTAGAACAGGCGCTGAACCATTACCGGCGGCTTCTGTCCATCGAACCGCTGGAAGACGGGACTCGAACGAGTTTTGACGATTCGTGGCTGTTGCGGGCATTGAAGCAGGCGCGCCTGCAGGAGGAGCATCATGCAAACGCGAATTCTTGAACCCATTTTGGCCGCTGTTTTGTCGGCCCTGCTCACGGTCGCAGCGGCGGCACGACCCGTAACCGGTGCGGCTCCGGCGGGGCCGCCAAAGGCCCCGAGCGGCCCCACGCGCGTCGAGCCGCCCCTACAACCCGTGGTTCCCAGCACGTTGGCAGAGCAACCCCCAGGCCGCGCCGAACTGCCATACAGAGCGCCCGAGAGGCTCGAGGAAATCGTCGAGCTGGCGCAGCGATCCAGCCCGGAAGTCATCATCGCCGAAGCGCAGCTCCGCGAAGCCGAGGCCCGGCTGCGGCAGGCCAGACTCGAGGCTACGCAGAAGGCCATTCAAATGCACCGCGACAGGAAGATCACAGAGATTGCGCGGCGGAACGTGCAGGAAGTTGAGCAGAAGTATCAGGCAGGGGTGGGAACGACCCAGGAACTCCTGGCCGCCCAGGAACGACTGGCCGGACTCGAAGCGGCCCTCGCCAGTTCCAACGCGGCGCTTGAGATAATGACGGCCCAACCTGCGGGAAGCACCAGGCCACTGGTCCGCATGGAGGGTGCGCCACGAGTCCCCGCAGAACGGCCCGTATTTCCGGATTCAACCGAGAACGAAACTCACATTGCTTTGGACCAACCCGTGAGCATCGATTTCAGCGACATAACCGTGTCTGGGATAGCGGAACGACTCAGCGAATACGTGGGGGTGAATATCGTGGTGGACCCGGCCGCCGACCAGCCGATAGTCTCCGTCCATCTGAGCGATGTGCCGCTCCGCGACGCCTTGCTCGCGCTAGCGGATCTCGGTCAAGATGTCTGCTTTGTGGTCCGCGATCATT
>CAZFOG010000159.1:0-13144 GCA_964520685.1 uncultured Nitrospiraceae bacterium
CATGAAGGTGGACCGGCCCTTCCTTCGCAGGCGTTTCTATCGGTTCCGTGCTCATTACAGACAAGTATACCCGGATTCTATCCATTTGCGAAGTACTTTATACCTAAAAGGAAAGGGAAGTTCCCCGCCCAGAGAAGTTTGGCCCCCATCGTCATTTTCCGGAAAAATACCCGACAAAACTCCTCAGGCCGTGCAGTTTCGCCCGCGCGTCCGCCAGGGACCGCATATTGGCCGCCATGCGAAACATCTGGGCTGGCCTGAGATAGAACTTGCGCAGCCCCTCGTCGATCAGATCATTGATCTCGTCCACGGACAAGTCAGGGAGGCTTTGGGTGGTCACCTGTTCGTAGTTTTCATCGACCCAGCCGCGCCAGTCATCGGGTATCAGCAATCCTTCCTGCTTCGCCCACTCGTAGAACGCCGTTCCTGGATACGCCACCACCCCGCTGAACTGGGCCGTGTCGATCTTCAACTGGGTGGCGAGGTCAATGGTCTTCCGTGCAGTCTCCCTGGTTTCTCCGGGGCCGCCGATCATAAAACAGCCGTGCACGCGGATCCCGGCCTTCCGGGCGTTTTCGGCGAACTCGTGCATCATCTCGACCGTCGTCCCTTTGCGGACCCGGTCGAGGATTTCCTGGTCGCCGAACTCGAACCCCACGCACAGCATCCGGCAGCCCGCGCGCTTCATCAGGCGCAATACATCGAGGTCGCTCATGTCGACCCGGGCATTGGCGCTCCACGAGATGCCGGCGTGCCGCCGGAGCATCTCTTCGCAAAATGCGACGAGACGCTCCCGGCTGGTGCGCATGGTCAGGGTGTCGTCTTCAAACATGATCTCCCGCAAATCCGGGAACAGCCGTTTGTCGTACTCGATCTCGTCAACCACGTTCTCGACGCTTCGCGCCCGGTACGCATGCCCGGTCATAACCTGGGGCAACTGGCAAAACGTGCACCGTCCGAAACAACCCCGTCCGCTGATAAGCGTCAGGAAGGGGAACAGTTTCCCCGCGTCCCGGTAGTCGTTGATGTCGATATGCCGCCACGCCGGAAACGGCAGGGCGTCCAGGTCTTCGATGAAGGGACGGGCCGCATTGCGAACGAACTCCCCACCTTCCATCCGGGCAACACCCTCGCACGTCTCCAGCGGCGTCCCGTTGGCCAGAGCACGCAGCGTATAGTCGTACTCACCTAACGCAACCACATCGACGGCTCCGTTGGCCCGCTGCAACGTGTCCTCGGGTTCCGCGGTTACGTGGGGCCCTACAAACACATTTAGCGCGCCTGTCCCGTCCTTGCACGCGGCCGCAGTGGCAATATCCGAGTCAATCGACGGCGTGCTGGCCTGATGCACGATCAGGTCGGGCGCAAACGTACGCAGACGCGGCAGAACATCCTCAATGGGCATGTTCTTCGCCTGGGCGTCGAGGAAATAAACCTCGTGCCCTTCGGCTTCAACCACGGCTGCCGCCGTGCAGAGATAGTCGGGGTGCCGCTGCACCCGCCCTCGTGACCGCGCAAACCACCGCGCCGACTTCGTGAAATCGGCCCCGAACATGCTGTTCAAAAACGCTACACGCATTTCATAAGTTTCCAACAGCCGGACAACATGATTCAATTTCCATACCAGTTGGGTGAAAATGGCTCGATCAGGCGATTTCCAGGCAAGGTGCGGCAACATACCACGGCTAAACGGGCGACATGGTCGGTACTCGACATGGTCGGTACTCAGTATGCGACCTGGACAAACGGCTCTACACGCAGTTGGCAGGCCAGGTTCACTTAAATGCATCAAGCTTCTTATCACTCAACCCTGACCGGTTGCTGAAGTAGCCAACGAAATCGACTACTGTCTGAACCGCCCACGCACTGCAACCTGCACTCATGCACTTCTTTGCTAAGAATGATGCCCCTTCGTCAGGATACGGAGAAAGTTCAAAAAGCCCCGACAATCTCTTCTCAAGATCCTCGTCCCGTCTCTTCTCATCCCAAAGCGGCTTGAAATGCACGAGATAGTTCCGAAAATATATCAACGATTCTGCCGCACTAAACTCCTTGTCTTGTTGCGAAAGCGGGGTTCCTCCGAGAAGACTTACGGCCTTCTTATACTTCTCCAATGCGGGCTGCCACTGAAACCCGTCCCTTCGTTTCTTGGGCTTTGTATCTTTCCCCCAGAAGAATGCATCAAAGTCCGCCACCTTATCTTGAAGTGGTCCTGGAGCAAGGAATAGCTCGTTGATCAACGCTTCAAGGGAAGCCCCAGCAGCCATAACCGACGATGCGCAGTAAATGGAAATCTCCTGAAAGAAATCGCCAAATTCCTGACCAACATGAGCACGCTCGATCTCGCGCGTCTTCTGGGAAAAGAGTTTTGCAGCCTGAAAGTGCATCAACGCAAAGTTGGAGATCACTTTTGTACTCAAGACAACTCCCGCCAGAGGTTACCGAGATACACGCGGCCAAGTGTTTCGGGAGTAGTCAGCAGCCGGATAAGGGATTCCCGCATATCGGGGATTATTTGAAGGTCAGGAAGTGCTTCAATTGGTACAAACCGAGCCTCTTTTACCCTTGGGTCATCGCCTTTGGACAGGGTTCCGCCGCGAATTTCACCCCAGAAACAAATATTCACAATATGGCGGTGCTTGTCGGGCGGAATGCTGTCGTGCACGAGAGCGATATCCCCAATAATGGTGGCGAACCCGGTTTCCTCGCATACCTCCCGCCGGAGGGCTGCTGTGAGCGTCTCTCCGAAATCCACGCCGCCGCCGGGCAGCAGCCAATACGCGTGCCCGTCTTTTTCATGCTGGACCAGCAGGATGGTGTCGTCTTGGCGCAGGATCGCCCCGACACGCACTCGCGGAACCGGCGCCGATGCTGCGCTGCCACTCATACGATGTACTCGGCCACCTGGCGGCGCAGCGCCGGATCGATTTCCGCATCCAGGATTACGAGATTGTCTTCGTACTCCTGCCGCAACACCTTCCCGGCATCATGCACTCGAGCCACGAGCCCGCCCTTATGCTGGGGGATACGCAGCTGAACGCGGCACATCTGCGGCGACAGTTTGGCGTCGATAGCGCGGAGCAAATCATCGATTCCGCTTCCTGTGCGCGCCGAAACACGCACCCCCCGCCCGAAACGCGCCTCCAGCTCGTGGACCTGCATGGGCGTCGCGATGTCCATCTTGTTCAGCACAAGCACCGTCGGCTTCTCCCCCACCTCGATCTCGTCCAAGACCACCCGCACCGCCTTCAGATGCTCCTCGGCGGCGGGATGGGCTGCATCCACGACCATCAGCAGCACGTCGGCCTCGTTGACCTCCTCGAGGGTCGCCCGGAACGCCGCGACAAGCGAGTGGGGCAGGTTCCGGATGAATCCGACCGTGTCGGTGAAAGTCACTTCGCGTCCGCTCGGCAAAGCGTGACGCCGCGTGGTCGTATCGAGCGTCGCGAACAGTTTGTCCTCGACAAACGCTCCGGCCTGGGTGAGCGCATTCAAGAGCGACGATTTGCCGGCGTTCGTATACCCGACAAGGGCGACGGTTCCGATACCGCCCTCGATACGCCGCTTGCGCTGGATGCGGCGGCGCTTGCGGGTTTCCTCGATTTCGGCCTTGAAGCGCCGGATGCGTTCGCGCACGACGCGGCGGTCGACCTCGAGTTTCTGCTCGCCCGGACCCCGCACCCCGATACCGCCTTGCTGACGCATCATGGCCGAGCCGCGGCCGGTCAATCGCGGGAGCAGGTATTCAAGCTGAGCCAGCTCGACCTGGTGCTTGCCTTCGTTCGACTGCGCACGCAACGCGAAGATGTCGAGGATCAACTGGGTGCGATCGACGACCTTGACACCGAGGACGTCGCCGATGTTGGCGCCCTGACTGGGGGTGAGGTCGCAATCGAAGACTGCAAGGCCCGCGTCGTGCTCGTCGCATGCCGCCTTCAATACTTCGAGCTTCCCCTTGCCAATCAGCGTACCCGGACATGGCTTCGGACGCCGCTGCACAATAGTCGCTGCCACGTCAGCCCCGGCCGTCCACGCCAAACGCTTCATCTCCTCGAGCGATTCCTCGACCTCGCTGGAATTGTCCGCGGGAAGAACCAACCGCACAAGAATCGCCCTCTCCGTTATGGGAGGCCGCTCAAATTCGATCAGTCTGCTGTTCTTCTCCTGTTCCATTCAATCCTCTCAAAATACTATGACTGCTCGTATTCACTATACCATGTGCCGCATCGTTGAATCCGGCTCCTTTTACCCGTAGTCTATGCGCACAAACACAATTTAAGCCCATCCAGACCCGCTGACCGGGAAAGGAAGTCAAAAGCTGTGACAAAACGATCTCGCTGCGTATCGTCGATGCTGGCAGGACTGGCCGCGCTGTTGGCACTCATCACCCTGAGCGGATGTGCAACACCCAGCTCCGCCAAGGCCGGGAGCGCGCCGGTCCCCAAACCGCCCGAGGAGGTGTTCCCCGTGCCTGAAACGCTCTATGACACCAAAGCATTCACCGAAAAAGTCCTGGGGCAGGGCGGAAGAGTCGATTTCGTCTTCGCCGATAAGCGTCCATTCGCGCAGTGTCATGCCTCCACCATTACCCAGCCCGCACCGGGCGTGCTGCTTGCTGCCTGGTTCGGCGGCACGGAAGAAAAGGACCCGGACGTCGGCATCTGGTTTTCCCGGTTTGCGGATGGCGTCTGGTCACCGCCCAAACGCCTCGCGAAGGTCAACGACACCGCCCACTGGAACCCCGTGCTCTTTACGGACCCCGAGATGGGTACGTATCTGTTCTTCAAAGTGGGCCCCGAAATCCCCTATTGGCAAACCTATTGCATGAAGACCACCGATGGCGGCCTGACCTGGACCAAACCCGGGGAACTGGTACCCGGCGACAAAGGCGGCCGCGGCCCCGTCAAGAACAAGCCCATCATCCTCGCGGACGGGACCTGGCTCGCTCCCGCCTCGACTGAACTCGGGGAATGGAAGCCCTTCGTTGACCGCTCGGAAGACAAGGGCAAGACCTGGATCCGCAGCGATGACTTCGCCATCGACAAAGATAAAATCCCCGGCATCGGCGCCATCCAGCCCACCCTCTGGGAATCGTCCCCGGGACATGTGCATGCACTCTTGCGTACCGCGGCAGGGTGGACCGGCCGCGCTGATTCTGCCGACGGCGGCAAGACCTGGTCGCCCATGCGGCTTACAGATATCCCAAACAACAACAGCGGGCTGGACGTCCTGAAACTCGATAACGGGCGCCTTCTGCTTCTCTACAACCCAATCCCCAAGAATTGGGGACCGCGCACGCCCCTGAATCTCGCCGTCTCGACCGATAACGGCGAAACATGGACCGATCTCGTCAGTCTCGAAACCGAGGAAGGCGAATATTCGTATCCGGCCATCGTGAAAGCCCAGGACGGCCTCGCCCTGTGCTACACCTGGCGCCGCGAACGCGTCCGCTGCTGGCAAATCCCTGCATCGGTAGTGAAATAGACCTGGCCACGAGGAACGGTTGTGCATTCTGCTCGCACGGCGCCATACACGCCCAAATCACATTCGTCCCTTTCGTCGTGTATGCCCCTTCGCCTCGCATAAGAAAGAAAACCACGCCCACGGATACTACTCTCCGGGGCGTGGTATAGAAACGAATTCTGCTCGCGCGGTTTAGCGCTTCGAGAACTGGAAGCGTTTGCGGGCGCCAGGCTGTCCGTATTTCTTGCGCTCGACCTCGCGCGCGTCGCGGGTCAATAAGCCATACTTCCGCAGGACCGGACGGTATTTCTCGTCCAACTCGACCAGCGCGCGGGCAATACCCAAACGCAGCGCGCCCGCCTGTCCCGTCAATCCGCCACCGCTGCAGCGGGCGCGAATGTCAAACCGGTTGACCGTATCCGTCACGTCGAACGGCTGTTTCGCGAGCATTACAAGCACTTCACGGGCGAGATATTCGCCCATGGGGCGGCCATTCACGGTCACTTGGCCCGTGCCGGGCTTCAGGCGCACACGCGCGGAGGCGTTCTTGCGCCGTCCGGTGGCCACCACTTCATTCGTCTTTGCGTCGACTGCCACTTGGGGCTCCTCTCCTCAATCCTCGGCTATGGTCCAACTAAAACGTGTACATTTCGGGGTTTTGGGCCTCATGGGGATGTTCACCGCCCGCATAGACACGGACGCGCCGGGCCAGTTGCCGCCCCAGCTTGTTGTGAGGCAACATGCCCCTCACCGCGAACATCATGGCGCGCGTCGGGTGTTTCACCACCATCTTCTCATAGGTGGTCTCTTTGATCCCGCCCATGTAGCCGGAATGCCGATAGTACTTCTTGGCCTCGGCTTTACGGCCCGTGATGCGCGCTTTCTCGGCGTTGATGATCACCACATGGTCGCCGCAATCCAGGTAGGGGGTATATTGCGGCTTGTGCTTGCCGCGCAACAACTTCGCGGCTTCCGCCGCCACCCGCCCCAAAACCTTGCCTTTGGCGTCAATCACCAACCATTTCTTCTCGATATCTCCCTCGCGGGGGACATACGTTTTCACCGCTTGTCTCTCCTCAAAGGCCTTGGGTGGCCATAAAAGCACAGTTCTCACCAACTTGCGAGGCTAACGCGAAGCGGAAGTTTACCTGACAAAAAACCGAATGTCAAGAAATGTATCGCGATTGCACAAACCCAGACGGACAAGCCCCCTCGAGCCGCGCCCATCTGTCCCATGCCGCGTAATACACGTACGACTTATCTATTCGGGTTCCGTTCCGGCCTCGAGCGCTTCTTCGGCTTCGGTTTCCACCTCGGTGAGCATGGCAGGCTCCTCGACAACGGTTTCGGTGTCGGGTTCCCGGATTAAATGCTCGGAGAGTTGCATTTCCGCCAGCGCCATCAGGAACGACAGGGTCGACTCCGCACCCTGATTCTGATTCACCCGATCCGACGACAGCCCGTCAAAACAGCCGCCTGTTCCGGCGTGGTACAGTGCCATGTGCAGATCGTTCTTGCCGAGGTACCACTCGAATGCGCGGTGCGCCTCTTCCCACCAACGCTCCTCCCCCGTCATCCGGTACGCCTCGAGGCAGGCTGCTATGGTAGCATTCGCCTCGATAGGCTGCTGATCAAACCGCGCCCGCTCTTTTCCTCTCCAGTAAAACCCATGGCAACCGATCGGAACGAAGTGGTGCCCGCCAGCCCGTTGCACGTGTACAAGCCAATCAAGCGCGCGCAAACCCGCCTCCACCATTTTGCTTTCATTGAGCCATTGTCCGCACAGGAAGAGCGCGTGAGGCAGCCGCGCATTGCCGTACGTCAGGAAATCCTCGAACCACACCCAATCTTCCGCCGCGTTCGTGTCAAACATGGCCAGAAGCCGGCGGGCCAGATCCAGGCGCGCTTCCTGCGCTGCCCGGTGACCGTAGAATCGCCGCATGTACTCCATGATGCCGAGTAGCGAATAGGCCCACGCGCGCGTGCCTTTGAATGTGAGACAGGTAGGCAGCGCTTCGTCGAACAACCGGCAGGCAAATCCGCGGAGACTGCTGTAGCGCGACCTCCCCGCCACCATGCCCAGCGCCCACACCGCACGGCCATGGCTGTCCTCCGACCCAACGTCCTCGAGCCAACGCCGATCGTACGACATGAAATTGCGAAACCGGCCGCTCTCGCGGTCCCATGCGTGATTCAAAAAACCAAGGTAACGGGACTGCAGAGAACGCACAAAATGCCCCCCGCTTATTCCCAGTTCTTCGAGGAGCACCGTTAGAACCACCGCGCGCGCGTTGTCATCGACGGTGTACCCTTCATCATAGTTGGGCACGCTGAACGTCGCATGCTGCAGAATGCCGGTTTCGTCGGTAAGGCGTTCAAGGTGATCCAGTTTGATGGTGGGCAGTTCCCCTTTGGTGAACTCCAATGGCAAGATGCCCCGGCGCCGGCGCGGTTTTCGAAAACTCTCTTCGCGGGAACGTTCAAATGTCTCCGCGTACCGCTTCACCACATTGGCCCAGATCATCTGCCGTCCGTACTCGTACGCACGTTTCCGCATGGCGTGGCGCTCGGTCTCGTGCTCGAGCAAGTAGATGACCTGTTCGGCGATGGCCCCCGAATCCCGGAAGGGCACCAGCCGGCCCCGCCCGTCCGCCAGCAGATCCTCGGCGTACCAGTACGGCGTCGAGATAACCGCCTTGCCTGCGCCGGTCGAATAGGCCAGCGTACCCGATACGATTTGGCGGGGCTCGAGATAGGGCGTGACGTAAAGATCGCTGCATCCGATGAACTCGATCAGCTCCTCGAGCGTCACAAACCGGTTGTGAAACACCACGTTGCCCTGCACATTCCGCGCCTTGACCAGCCGTTGCAGGCTCAACCGGTAGGATTCCCCCTGGTCCCGCCTCAAATGGGGGTGCGTCGCACCCAGAATGATGTACACCAGGTTCGGGAATTCCTCGAGGATCTTTGGCAGTGCTTCGATGACGTATTCAATGCCCTTGTTGGGAGACAGCAGACCAAAGGTCAAGAGAACGGACTTTCCCTCGACCCCAAACTTGTCCTTGAAGTAATTCGGGTCCACAAACGGCACATCGGGGATGCCGTGATGGATTAAATCGATCTTCTCCTCCGAAACGCCGTAGATTCCCCTGAGAAACGTCCTGCCCCGCTCGCTCATCACCACAAGCCGGTCCGAAAGCGCGGCCAATTCGTCCATCACCTGCCGTTGGGCAGAATTGGGTTTCTCGAGCACGGTGTGGAGCGTCGTCACGATGGGCGTGCTCAGGTCCGACAACAGATTGATGATGTGGCTGCCCGCCACGCCGCCGAATATGCCGAATTCGTGCTGCACACAGACAATGTCCATGTTGTTGATATTGAGGAATTCAGCCGCCCGCCGGTACGAAGCCAGCTCCTGCTCCTGCACCTCGAACCGGACCCGCGGAGGGTAATCATACCCCTCTTCACTATCGTTCATGGGAATCGCGAACACGTCGGCCGCCGGATGAGCTCGCGCGAAGGACTCGCACAGGTCCGTCGTAAACGTCGCGATGCCACACTGCCGGGGAAGGTAATTGCCGATGAACGCTACCCGCTGACTGAACTTTTCGCTGGACATGGTCTCCTCTTCATTCGCCCGGACTCGCACTCCGGGAAGCCCATGTGACTGAAGACGAAACAGCCTGAATATAGCATATACCGGCAACCGGAAAGGAAGTCGGGCCTGCACGCGCCAGCCCACTGAACCCGGTGGCTCCGCGCAGCCCGATGCCAGACCGCCCCGCCACAAGATCCGTTGATATTCCCCCCGCACAACCCGTACCATTCCGCCATACCGTTTAAAGGACCACTTTGGGATCACACGCATGATCATTGACTGCCACGGCCACTGTTCCATCGATGGCTCGTACTCCCTGTCGGCGGACGACACCGTGCGCAGCCTCGACCTGTACGGCATCCACAAAATCTGCTGCTCCGCCCCCATAACCAGCGGCGAGGCCACGCCCGCTCTCGTCCGGAAACGCAATGATCTGATCCTCGCTTCCATGCGGAAATACCCCGACCGCATCATGGGCATGTGCTTCGTCAATCCCGGTAATTCCCCCGAAACACAGGACGAAATCACCCGCTGCGTCGTCGATCACGGCATGGCCGGCATCAAGCTCTACAATCAGTACTTCATTAACGAGCCCGTTCAGTATCCGGTCATCGAGCGTTGCATCGAACTCGGAGTGCCCATTCTCATGCACGCCGGTTATCCTGCCGCGCCGGAACTGCGCGAGAGCCAGCCGCGCATCTCGACGGGCGCCCATTTCGCCGATATAGCCAAACGGTATCCCGAGGCCATGTTCATCTGCGGCCATATCGGAGGCGGGGGCGACTGGGAGCGCCAGATCAAAGGCCTCCGGGAGGCACCCACTGTGTACCTCGATACCAGTGGTTCGGTCATCGACGCCGGCATGCTCGAACGTTGCGTCCGCGAACTCGGCATCGACCGCCTTCTCTTCGCCTGCGACGGCAGCATGGAACGCGGCCTCGGCAAAATCGCCGACGCCGATTTCACGAAAGACCAGCGCACCAGACTGTTCAGCACAAACTTCCTCCGGATTCTCTCGAGGCGCGCACTATGATCATCGACGCAAATACATGGATTGGCCACTGGCCTTTTCGCGCCCTTCCCCACCGTTCGGCGAAGGATCTTCTCAAACAGATGGACCGCCTCGGCATCACAAAGGCCCTGGCGGGGAATCTCAACGGGCTCCTTTACAAGGACGTCCATGAATCCAACCACGAGTTGGCCCGGGAAATCGAGCATCACAGAGACCGTCTCGTGCCATGCGCCCTCATCAACCCCACGTACGACGGGTGGCGCGACGACCTGCGCCAGTGCCGAGAGCAATTCGGCATGCCCGTCGTGCGGCTCACCCCCGACTACCATGGCTACGCACTCTCCGACCCGTGCGCCCTCGAGCTGGCCGCAGCCGCCCACGAGCTCGGCATGCGTGTCGCGTTCTATTGGCGTATTGTGGACCCGCGCGGGCGCCACTGGCTCGACCCCGGCCGCCAGGCCCTCGACGAGGACGTCAAACGGGTCATCCGCCATTTTCCCGACAACCGGTTTCTCATGCTGAATTTCCCTCACGTCCTGAACGACACGCTGCCCAGCGCCGCCTGCCTGTATGACCTCACACTCTTCCTGGGGCGCAACGGGCTGCGGTTGCAGGAGGAGATCGAGAAGCACGGCGCCAATACGTTCACTGTCGGCACCACCATGCTTCTCCGGTACGGTTCCGCCCCGCTGCTGGCTCTCGAGAAATGCACGCTGAGCAAACCCGACCGCGAAGCCATTCACTACCGCAATATCCTCAAGCTGATACCCGACTTGAAGTAATGTAACGTTCCCTGAACGCACGTGCCGGTCCTTTCGGGAGGGGTGATATGACAAACCGCGAACGCGTCCTCGCAATCCTCAGCTACGAGCCCTGCGACAAGATGCCCATCGTCCATTTCGGATTCTGGAACGATACCCTCGAGAAATGGGCTGCTGAGGGCCACATCACGCAGGAGGAGGCCGACGAATGGGGAGACGGCAACCCCTTTGATATCGTCATCAGCAAAAAGCTCGGCTTCGATTTCAACTACTACTGCTGTTTCAGTCCCAATACCGCCCTGAAACCCGACTTCGAACGCAAGGTCATCGAGGAATTGCCCGACGGCGGCAAGAAAGTCCGCAACGGATGGGGCGTTATCGAACTCGAACGGCCGGGCGCTACCTCCATCCCCGCGGAGATCGATCATCTCCTGAAGACACGCGCGGATTGGGAACAGCATTACAGACACCGCCTCCAGTTTGATCAAGAGCGCATCACGCAATCGAATGTCCTCGTGAACGCCGAAATGGTCCCCTGGAACGCAGGGGGCCTCGAATTCCTCCAAAAAGATGAACGCAACTACCACTACGGCCTCCACTGCGGCAGCCTCTTCGGCGAAGTCCGCAACATTCTCGGCGTCACCGGCGCCAGCTACCTTTTCGCCGAAGACGATGCCCTCTTCACTGAAATCATCGATACCCGCGCCGAGCTTTCCTATCAAACCGTCAAGGCGGTCCTCGATAGCGGCGCCAAATTCGATTTCGCCCATTTCTGGGAAGATATCTGCTTCAAGAACGGCCCCCTCATCATCCCCTCCGTATTCGACGAAAAAGTCGGCCCCCATTACAGGCGTGTCACCCAGCTCGTCAACAGCTACGGCATCAACATCGTCTCCCTCGACTGCGACGGGTGTATCGACGCGCTCATACCCACCTGGCTCGATAACGGCGTCAACACCATGTTCCCCATCGAGGTCGGCACCTGGAACGCCAGCATCGCTCCCTGGCGCGAACAGTACGGCAACGAAATCCGCGGTGTCGGAGGCATGAATAAAGTCGTCTTCGCACACGACCGCGCCGCCATTGACGCCGAGGTCGAGCGCATCAAACCCCTCGTGGAACTCGGCGGCTTCATCCCCTGCCCCGACCACCGAATCGCCCCCGACGCCAAATGGGACAACGTCCGCTACTACTGCGACCGCATGCGCGAGGTGTTCGGATAGGCCGGAAATCAGCCATTCGGTGCCTCCCGAAAGACCGGCAAGGTTCGACCACCCCACCCAGCTGCCCTGCATCACCGGACCTTCCGCGGTGCTGCTCTTTCCGCTGGCAGATTGAACCAACACTCCGCACGCGAACGCCGGGTCGCGCGTTCCCGTGGAGTGTATTTCCTTGATCGTACAGGGTATGCTGGCGGCCAGGAGAAACATCATGAGACCTTCATCCACGGTGGCCTGTGCGGGGATTGTATTGCTGCTGGGCTGCGGACTCGCCAGCGCGCAGAACGCCGGGGGAGGGTCAGACACTGTTACCGCTTCAACCCAAACCGGGGGTATCACCATGACTGATTTTCCGCGACGGGCCATCCATCTGGACTCTCATACCATGCCGGGCATCTACGACGTCGCGGCGGAGTTTGATGCGTCCGAATTCGCGCGCACCCTGAGCGAAGCCCACGTGGACTACATCACCGTGTTCGCCAAGTGCAACCTCGGGTTCGCCTACTACCCGACGGAAATCGGGCAGGTGTATCCGGGCCTCCAGGTGGACCTGCTCGGCCAGATGGTCGAAGCCTGCCACGCCCGCGGCATCCGGGTGGCCGCCTATTTCAACGTGGGCATTGACCATGAGCATGCCCGGCTTCACCGGGAATGGTGCAAGGTGGACAAGGAAGGGCGTGTCTATCGTTTCGCGGAGAAGGGTCACTGGTTCCGCGATCTGTGCCTGAACACCGGCTTTCACGACCATATCCTCGGCATGATACGTGAAGTGCTCGACCGCTATCCCGTGGACGGCATCTTCCTGGATTGTTACGACCTTGCCCCCTGCTATGGCACCGAATGTGTAACCGCCATGAAACAGCAAGGGATGGACCCGTTCAATGAAACGCAGGCCGCCGAATTCTGCTGGCAAACCACCAACCGGTTCATGGCCGAGGTCGAGAGCATGGCGCGGGCCAAGCGGGAAGACTTGTTCATCCTGCACAACGGCATTGCGTACCGCCGGCAGCCCACCCACATCGAGCTCGAGGTGCTCCCGACGGGCGGCTGGGGCTACGACTATCTTCCATTGGCCATCCGGTACGCGCGC
>CAZFOG010000160.1:0-3348 GCA_964520685.1 uncultured Nitrospiraceae bacterium
TTCTCTACCTTCACCACTGGGACGCCGAGACCCCCATCGAAGAAACTCTGTCCGCCCTGACGACGCTGGTCGAAAAGGGGAAAGTCCACTACTGCGGCGTTTCCAACTTCGCCGCGTGGCAGATTATGAAAGCGGTCGCGGCATCTGAATCGGGCGGCTACGCGCCCATCACTTGCGTTCAACCCATGTACAACCTCGTGAAGCGCCAGGCCGAGGTCGAGATTCTGCCCGTGGCGGCCTCCGAAGGGCTCGCCGTTTGCCCTTACAACCCCCTGGCCGCCGGACTGCTCACCGGCAAGTATTTCCGCGGAGAAAAGGGGCGCCTCGATGAAAACCAGATGTACAAGCTGCGCTACGCGGAGCCCGTCTACGGAGAAACCGCCCGGCGGTTTGTATCGTACGCGAATGAACGCGGCCTGTCGCCCGCCGCGCTGGCTGTGGCATGGGTCATCGCCCATCCGGCAGTCACCTCGCCCATCATCGGCGCGCGAAGCACCGGGCAGCTCGAGGACACTCTCGGATGCCTCGATATCGCCCTGGATTCGACCCAGTGGGCCGAAATCGCCGCGCTCTCCGTCGAGCCGCCTCCGGCAACCGACAGAACCGAAGAGCGCCAGCCGGGGAAGGGCATGAAATGATCACCACGCGCCCGAACCGCCATAGAGCCGTGCGAAGTATCCACTGCAGAACTCCGGAGATGTAAGGAGCGGGCATGGGGGAATTCAGAGACGTCGTCAAGACCATCGTAACCAACACCGAGACGGTCGTTTTCGGCAAGACCCACGTCGTCAAGACCGCCCTGGCGGCCGTGCTTGCGGGCGGGCATATCCTGCTCGAGGATGTGCCGGGCGTAGCCAAGACCGTCCTGGTGCGCAGCCTGGCCGTCTCGAGCGGATGCTCGTTCCGCAGGATCCAGTGCACCCCGGACCTGCTGCCCTCGGACGTCACGGGCGTCTCGATCTTCAACCAGCAGACCCGCGAATTCGAGTTTCGGCCGGGTCCTATCTTCGCCCAAATGATTGTGGCCGACGAAATCAACCGCGCCACCCCGCGGACCCAGTCCGCGTTGCTCGAGGCCATGGCCGAGGGCCAGGTGTCCGTTGACGGCCAAACCCACAAAATGGCCGAACCCTTCATCGTATTCGCCACGCAAAACCCCGTCGAACACGAAGGCACGTTCCCGCTCCCCGAGGCCCAGCTCGACCGCTTCATGATCAAGATATCCATGGGGTACCCCAGCCTCGTCGTCGAGGCAAAGATGCTCGAGGAAACCCGCCTGAAGCACCCATTGGACACGCTTCAGCCCGTCGCCGACCCCACGACCCTTGTCCGCATGCAGAAAGGGGTGCGCGAGGTCTTCGTGCACGAGAAGGTCCGCGACTACCTGCTGCGCGTCGTGGCCGCCACCCGCCAGTCCTCTCACCTCAATCTGGGGGCCAGCCCCCGCGCATCCATGGCCCTGTTCCGCGCGGCCCAGGCATTTGCAGCCATCGAAGGCCGCGGATACGTCATCCCGGACGATATCAAGCTCCTTGCCCATCCGGTTATCGAGCACCGCCTTATCCTCAACCCCGAAAGCCGCCTGCGCCGCGTCACCTCCTACAGCGTGCTCCACGATATCCTGGAACAGGTACCCGTACCCGCCGGCCGTGCAAGCTGGAAACAATGAACGGAATGGTACATAATCTCCCCTGAACTTAGGATGCAATTTCAGACACCATATGTTGTATATTAACGGTACGAAATGACAACCGCAGGGACAGGGCCGGCAAACGCCACCATTCCGACGTTATGAGACTGTTCACACGAAACAAGCAAGCCCCCCAAGAGTTGGACGAGGGGGAGGAGTTAACCGAAGAGCAACAGGCTGCCTCCATCCTTGAGCTGACCCATGTGGGACCCTTCGAGATCATCGCCCCCATTGGCAGCGGCGGAATGGGGACCGTGTACAAGGCCATCGACCGCAAGCACGACCAGACCGTTGCCATAAAAGTCCTGGACCGACGGTATGACCTCGACAAGAAACGGCGAAAACAAGACTATCTCGGGCGCGAAGTCCTGATCGCCGCCTCACTGCAACACCCCTGCATCATCCGCATGCACAAAGAAATCGTCGAACAGGAAGACTTGCGGGGGAATGTCCGGCGCTGCCTTGTCATGGAATACATCGACGGACACAATCTCCGCAAGCACATCAAGGAACGCGACCTCAGCATGCCCCAGATGATCGACCTGACCATACGCCTGTGCCACGGCCTCGACTTCCTCCATCAACACGGGATCGTCCACCGGGACATCAAACCCGAAAACTTCCTGTTCTCCCGCGACATGCGAAAGGTCAAGATCGTGGACTTCGGATTGTCAAAATCCAACGCAAGCTGGAGGACCCGGTGGATGCGGGAAGGGGGCGGGACACGCCGCTACATGTCCCCCGAGCAGCTCGCAAAAAAGAAACTCGATGCCCGATCCGACATTTTCTCGCTGGGAATCACCTTGTACGAACTTTTTGCGGGACGACACCCCTGCGACGGGCAGGATGCGCGCGAGATTATGCGGCAGATTCGCAGCAGCAAGTACAAATTCGAGCCTCCCTCAAAATACAACCACGACGTGCCGCGCCAAATGGATCAGGTTATCCTCAAAGCGTTGCGCCGACGGCCGGAACGGCGGTACCAGTCGGTTACGGAAATGCTGATGGACCTGTCGCGCGTTTCGGCGTCGCGGATTTGATACCGGTCTTTCCGGAAAGAACATACCAGGCGGTTTCAGTACCCGGCTCACAGGAAAAGGAATAGTTAAGACAGCATGGCTTCAGCAAAACGGAAAGACGATATCAGCCTGACCAAAATCATTCTGGCGATCTGCCTTCTGGCGGTCATCGGATTCGCCGTACACCGTGCGGCCCGCTGGTTCAAGGAGGAGTACATCGGCGGAGCACTCGAAGCAGCCGCCCCTTCGGAATTTGCCCGGGCGGAAGAGGCCTTCAACACCGGCAATTTCGACGAGGCGCGCGAGAAACTCCTCCCAATCGCCGAGGGTGTCCGCAACAATGTGATTACACCCCAGGCGCTTCTTCTGCTTGCACGCGTGGAAGAACAGACTGGGAACACCGAAAAGCACCTCGCCTATCTCAAGCAGGCAGTGGAGGATTTTCCTCAAAGCCCAAGCCGCTCCCAGGCGGAACTGGCATACGCCCGCGCTCTCGAAAAGAGTGGCAAAATCGATGACGCCCTTGCGATTTTCACGTCCCTGCAGCAGAACGCCGCCCCCGAAGTGCGCGCCCCGGCTCTGTGCGGTCTCGCCCGCGACGCCGAGCGCGCGGGCGGCCGGGTGACGGCACGCGACCTC
>CAZFOG010000160.1:3358-13127 GCA_964520685.1 uncultured Nitrospiraceae bacterium
CGTGAAGCGGTGCGCGACGCGGCCTGGAATACGCCCGATTGGGAGGAGGCGGCCGACGGACTGGGCCGGCTCAACGCCGAACTCATCTTCTCCGTGGAGCCCACCCCCGAGAGCAAGGTCTACAGTGTCGAGCGGGGCGACAACCTCACCAATATCGGCATGAAACTCAACACCACTCAGGGCCTGTTGATGCGCGCCAATGGCCTCACCAAAGACACGACCCTCAATGTCGGGAACCGGCTCAAATACACGCCGAAAGACTTCCGGATCATCATTGAACGTTCCACCTGCAGGCTCTTCCTCCTTGACGGCGACGGCCTTTTCAAACGCTACCTGACCGGTCTTGGCCGGCCGGGCCACGAGACCACGCTCGGAGAATTCCGTATCGGCAACAAGCAGGTCGACCCAACGTGGTTCAAGCCCAATGCCGGCCCGATTCCCCCCGGAGACCCCGAAAACGAACTGGGCTCACGCTGGATGCCGCTCGTGCCCGAGCGCGAAGAGTTGCCCACCGACCTCGGCATTCATGGAACCATCGCGCCTGACACCATCGGAAAACACACGTCCAGCGGGTGTGCGCGAATGCATAATGCCGACGTCGAGGAATTATACGATCTCGTCGTGCGCTCCACGCCCGTCGAAATCGTCGAAACAGTAGAGCCCCGTGATTTGGGCCTCTAGCTCCTCAAACCCTCGCAGGGGAGAGCAGTCGCGCGCGCGAAGATCGCGCGACGAACTGCCTTGACTTTGACTACCGAAAATCTGAATAATACGCAAGCTTGGTGGAAATGCGCACCAGCAAAGCACTTAGGACGAAGCACCGCTGCAGGGGGATGCGAAGCTCGGGAGATACATGGAAGCGCTTTGGGATGATATAGAGGAACGAATCGCGGAACTATCCGGAACAGCGAATTTTGTGCCGGTGGAAGATCACGGGCTTTTCCAGATGCTGCTCGCGGAGGTTGCCCGCTTCAGCGAGGCCCACAATGGCGCCGGTGCCATCATTTTTGTCGACGCCCAGACCGCGGAATTGGTCCCTCAGGCGGAGAGCATCATCAATAACGCGGTCTTTGTCGCTTGCGCGGGCGCACTGCCCGCCGGCTGGGAAACCGCGGCCACGGTCCTCCCGCTGACTCGCGCGGAGGAATCGCCTGACGACCGCTTTCTTGCGTTCGTGTCGCCGTCCCTGAGTTTCGCCTTGGCCGGCCTCGAGATTAAAAACGGGGGAGAACCATCGTTTCGCGGGGGATGGACCTGCGACCGCAGAATCGTTGAAACGACCCTCCTGCAAATTGCAGAGGCATACGGACACCATGCGGAGACGCTACCCAATCCGGCCTCTTCCGCACCAGCAGCCGACACATCCCTCATGCTCGCCACCCGCCTCATGACCTGCATGGTGACACAATTCACCGCCCGGCAGCAGAACATTGCGATGGACCGCCACGACCTGTTTTCGGTGCTGGAGATCCTCAAGGCCATCTCCTCCAGGCGGCGCGCCCACGACGTGCTCTTCGTATTCGTGGAACAGATCGCGCGCGTCATTGACACCGATCGCTGTTCCATCGTACAGGTGTGGGGCGGCGAGCGGAAAGGACGCGTCCAGGCATCGCATGAAGACGAGACCATTTCTGACCTCGTCATCGACCTCGAAAAATACCCCGAGATTCTCCAGGCGATGGAGACCCGCCAGAAGGTCGTCATCAACGACGTGTCGCGGCATCACCTGACCCGTCAGTACGCAAAGCAGCTTTCCGAGGCCGGCATTCGGATCCTCATGGTGATCCCCATAGTCTTGTTCGACCCCAATGTGGGTTCTCTGTTCCTGCGCGTAACCCGCCGCCGCCGCCCGTTCTCGCTGCGCGAAATCGGTTTCTGCGAGATCGTCGCCGAAGCCGCCGGTAACGCACTGGAACGCGCTCAGCTCTTCGAGCGTATCCAGCGGGCCAATGAACGCCTGGAGCGGCTCGCGGTTACCGATGCCCTGACCGGGCTTTACAACCGCCGCCATTTTCACCAGCGCCTTCAGGAAGAATACCAGCGCAGCAAACGCTACGACCTGCCTCTCGCCTGTCTCATGTTTGACATCGACGATTTCAAGCAGGTAAACGACACCTACGGCCACCTGCAGGGCGATTCGGTGCTGCGCGAAATCGCCGCCCAGACCAACGGGCTCATCCGCAAGACCGATATCTGCGCGCGCTACGGGGGCGAGGAATTCGTTGTGGTCATGCCTCAGACAGGCATCGAGGGCGCACGATCACAGGCGCAACGTCTCCTCGAAGTCCTGCGCTCTCATAAGTACCCCGGCATGCCCCCAAAATCACGGGTCACGGTAAGTATCGGCGTTGCCGTGCTGGATTTGGACACCATGGACAACTGCGACGCCCTGGTGGCCCAAGCTGATGTCGCCTTGTATGAAGCAAAGCGCCTGGGAAAAAACCGGGTTGTCGTGGCAAAGACTGCGGGAGATTAAGACGTGAAAAACTTGGTTTTGTTGACTGTAGCGGCCCTGCTCGCCGGATGCCAGACGTTCATGCCGGCCTTCACGCGCATGAAACCCGAATACGAAGAGTTGCCGGTCGACACCCTCAAGGCGTGCGCGCTTGACATCGAACGGGCCATCCAGGACGGCATAAGCCCCGACCTGACCGACAAGCCCAACCTCATTCTCAACTCCCCCGCCATCCAGCAGGCCATCACCACGCGCGTCTCCCGCACAGAACTGGTCAACGAATTGCTCGACAAGGGGTTCGCATGGGAGCGGCGGAATGGACACCTTTACATCATCCGGAGCCGCGAATACAAACAGGCTACGACCCGCCGGGAACGCGACCGGAATGCTCTTATCGTCACCGGCGAATGGGACGACCGCTGGATGCTCTACGAGCAGCTCCGCAAAGTGAATGACTTTCCGCCGAAGACCCTGACGGCCATTCAGCGGATCTTCCACGAAGCCCGTCTCGAAGTCATGAAACCGGGGCAGTTGTACGAGACAGTCGACGGCGACCCCGCCCAGAAAAGCTAGCCCCTTGCGAAAGAGATAGCTGCATGATGCACCTGGCACTACTGTTGGCGGTTGCCGCATCGAGCACCCATGCCGTTCCACTCGGGGCATGCGCGCACCGCGGCGACGTCAAACATTTCCCCGAAAATACCTTGCCCGCCTTTGCCGCCGCAGTGGCCAAAGGCGCGCACATGATCGAACTCGACGTCTACCTTACAAGGGACGGCGTGCCGGTCATCATTCACGATAGCACCGTTGACCGGACCACCGATGGAACCGGCAACGTCACCGATTTCACCTTCGCGGAGATTCGAAAGCTGGATGCCGGCAGCTGGTTCGATCCGAAGTTCGCCGGAACCCGCATTCCAACCTTCCAGGAAACGCTCGGTGTGATTCCCCGCTACATTCTCTGCAACGTCCATTTAAAGAACGCCCCCGGGCTGGCCGCCACCGTCGCCAGGACTATCCTGGAAACGGACCGTCTCGGCCATTGTTTTCTCGCGTGCTCGCTCGAACAGGCCGAAGAAGCGCGCCTGGTGGCTCCGGAGATCTCCATCTGCAACATGAGCGAGCGGCGCGACACCTTGGCCCGGTATGTCGACGCCACCCACAATGCCCGGGCCGGGTTTCTTCAGGTCCACTATAAAACCGATGCGGGGCTTCCCGAGGAAATGCAGAGAATCAAGGGGTTGGGCATCGTCGCCAGCTATTTCTACGCCGACACCCCCGAGGAGATCCGCCGAGTCGCAGACGCCGGCGTCAACTACATCCTCACCAACGATCTCGATACCTGTCTGTCTATTCTTCAGCACGAATACGGGGTCGCGCCGGCCCGCAGGCCGCCCGGCGAATAGGTGCCGTTACAGCGCTTTCGCCGCTTCCAGGACCTCTTCGGCGTGCCCTTCGGGCTTCACCGACGGCCACACATGGGCGATCTTGCCGTCTCTGCCAATCAGAAACGTGCTTCGCTGAACGCCCCAGTACTTCCTCCCGTACCGGTTCTTCTCAACCCAGACCCCGTATTTCTCCGCAACCTCATGCTTCTCATCGGCAAGGAGCACAAACTGGAGACCGTACTTCTCGGCAAACTTGCAGTGAGACGCAACACTGTCCGGGCTGATTCCGATGATGGCCACCCCAGCCTCTTCAAACGTCGCCGCGTGTGCCTGAAACCCTTTCGCTTCGAGCGTGCATCCAGGCGTGTCGTCTTTCGGATAGAAATAGACCACAACGGGTTTGCCTTTATAATCCGACAGGCTCACCTGGTCTGCCCCGCTCGAGGGCAGGGCAAAGGCGGGCGCCTTCTTCCCAACTTCCGGTATCGGCATGGCACTTCTCCTTCCTCTTACAACCCTGCCGCATTAACGACCGCGGCTCTTTCCAGATAACACCCCCTCGCAGCCGGCCATTTCCCGGCACGGCCGGGGAACTGAGTGCCCAAAGGCATTATTGCGCCGTCCGTTGCCGAATCAGTATGCTGATAGGGCAGCAGATTGAAGCAACTGGTAGGAGCCGCGCCCGCGTGGAAAATTCGTCTGTTCCAAAAGCAATCGAGCACATTGAAGCCTTGCCAACTCTTCCAACGGTGTTGACACGCATTCTCAGCACGGTGGCCGATCCCAATGCCTCGGCGCTTGACCTCGCCCAGCACATCGCTGCCGACCAGGCCTTGGCCGCGACACTCCTGCGTATCGTCAATTCTGCCTACTATGGATTCAAGCGCGAGATCGTCAGAATCCCCGATGCCATCGTGGTTCTCGGTTTCACGGAAGTACGCAATCTCGCACTCGCCGCAACGGCCTTCGACGCCTTTCCGGATGGCGATTCTGCCTATGACCGTACTCAGCTCTGGCGCCATTCCATCGCCACCGCCATCGCCGCCGACCGTTGCGCCCGGGCAGGAGCTTTGCCCAATCCGGACGCGTATTTTGTCGCTGGATTGCTTCATGATATTGGCAAAGTCGTATTCGACGTGATGAATCCCGAGAGGTACCGCCTCGCCGCGTTGCAGGCACACGCCCAGAAAGCCCGCATTTACGAGACCGAGCGGCAGCTCTTCCGGTATGATCATGCCGCCCTCGGCGCCGCCCTCAGCAATCATTGGAACCTCCCCCGTCTCATCATAAGAGCCATACAGGACCACCACACCGCCGAAAACGGCCAGGAGTTTCCGGTCAGCGCCAAGCTCGTCGCCATTGCCGACTGCTCCGCCTACGAGGCTGGGCTTGGTGAGGCAAGCAGCGGGGTCACGCCATCCCGCCCCGTCGAAGCCGCCCAATCTCTGAACATCTCGCAGGATAAGCTGCGTGAGATCGAGAGCGAATTGCGGCAGGCTGCCCCGCGCATCGACGCCCTGATAGGAGCCATTCCCGAGGAGTGAGGCCGTCGGTCGTCCGTGCCGTCCGGAATCCTGTCAGCCGTGCGGTCTCATATGCTCTTCGAGCAGCGTCTGCAGCTCTTTGAACGAGGGCAAGTACTCCACGCCGGGGCCAAAATGAGCGTCTATCCACTCGAGAACGGTCTTAATGACGTTTCGCCGCCAGCGGGGGCGGGGCCGCGCAAGCTCCTCGCGAAGATATTGAATATCCCGAAGCAAGGCCCACCGGCTTTCACCGTCCAGCGCACACAGGTCGGCCTCCTCCACAAGGCGCTCTATCAGAATGGGTATCGCCACGGATTGCGCCTCGGCTTCCGGCAGCGACTGCGGGAACCGCAACCCAAACTCGGATGAATTCTCCACCAGGTCAACTCCATCGGCAGTAATGCGTGCACCATCGAACATGGGCGCGCTGAAACCAAGCATCAGTTCCACCAGTCCGCGGTCGTGAAGATAATGAATATTCGGAATCAGGCTTTCTCGGGTAATGACCCCGTCATCCATCAGATCGGTCGGCCCCAGCATGTCCAGGGGATCGTCCATATAGCGCTCGTACAAACGTTCTAAGAGCAAGCGCCGCACATGTTTGGGGTGGGGTGAAATACTCATGAGCCAATTATAGCAGGAACCCGCCGGAGCGCGAAAACCCGCCCGGACCGGTTCGTCGAGACTCGCGCCTTTTTTGAAGCGTCCCCGCTAAACGGACATAATCATACCCCCTTCAGGGGTTCATAGTCCAAAGACGCGAGTAACGGAACACAAGATAAGGCGGGAAGTACAAGATGAGTCGAAAAACGGCGGTAATTATCGGCGGTGGCCCTGCCGGCCTCACGGTGGCCTATGAATTACTCAAACGCTCCGACATCGAGCCCATCGTCCTCGAGCAGTCCAATCAGCTCGGGGGCATTTCGCGCACGGAGCGCTTCAAGGGAAACCACATCGACATCGGCGGACACCGCTTCTTCAGCAAGTCTGACCGCGTGATGAACTGGTGGCTCAATATCATGCCCATGCAGCAAACCGACGAGAAGGCCTTCGCTATCCAGTACCAGGGCCAGACACGCGACATCGAGCACGTCGGAGAGGGCCCCAATCCCGAGGTGACCGACAGGGTCATGCTCATCCGCCCGCGCAAATCCCGGATCTACTGGCGGCGCAGGCTTTTCGATTATCCCCTGAGCATGTCGGCTGACACCATTCGCAAAATGGGCCTTATCCGCATGGGGCGCGCCGGTTTCAGCTACATGCGCTCGATGGCCTTTCCCGTAAAGCCGGAAATCACCCTCCAGGACTTCATCATCAACCGGTTTGGACGCGAGTTGTACGACACCTTCTTCAAGTCCTACACCGAAAAAGTCTGGGGAGTCCCCTGCGAAGAGATTCCGGCGGATTGGGGCGCCCAGCGCATTAAGGGCCTCTCTATCCTCAAGGCCATCAAACACGCCCTCACCAGCAAGCGGAACGGCGACGTTTCCCAGAAAGGAACGGAAACCAGCCTCATCGAACGCTTCCTCTACCCCAAATTCGGGCCCGGCCAGATGTGGGAAACCGTCGCCGAGGAAATCCGGGAACGCGGGGGAGAGGTACTCATGCGTCACAAAGCCACGAAACTGAGTACCGAAAACGGCTCCATCAAGGCCGTGACTCTTCGCAATGAAGATACCGGTGAGGAAACCACCCTCGAAGCCGATTATGTCTTCAGTTCCATGCCCGTGCGCGAGCTCGTGCGCATTCTCGATGCCGATACGCCTCAATCCGTGCGCGACGTTGCGGACGGCCTGATGTACCGCGACTTCTTCACCGTCGGCCTTCTCGTCGACAAGATGAAACTCGAGGAGCCCGCGACCGGCGAACGCATTCGCGATAATTGGATCTATATCCAGGAACCGGATGTGCTCATCGGACGCCTCCAAATCTTCAATAACTGGAGCCCCTACCTCGTCGCCGACCAATCCAAAACCTGGCTCGGACTCGAGTATTTCTGCTACGAATCCGACGAAATCTGGTCCCGCCCGGACTCAGAACTCGTCGAGCTCGGAAAACAGGAACTCGGAAAGATCGACATCATCGACCCCCGCGACGCCATCGACGGCTGCGTCATTCGCGTCCAGAAGACCTACCCGGCGTATTTCGGCTCGTATACCCGGTTTGCTGACGTACGCGCCTACCTGGACCGCTTCCAGAATCTCTTCTGCATCGGCCGCAACGGCCAGCACCGCTACAATAACCAGGATCACTCCATGCTCACCGCCATGATCTCCGTCGACAACATCCTGGAAGGCTTTACCGGCAAGAAAAATGTCTGGGAAGTCAACACCGAAGAGGAATATCACGAGGCGAAGTGAATGGGGCCAGGATTATGGGATTTGCAGCCCCAGCCCCGCAGCGCGATCGGCGTTCATGATGATAATGCGCTCGTTCGTAGGCCACTTTGTGTAGAGCAGCCAATTCACTTCCTGGGGGCCGAACACGCGTGCAATGTCCCAGAAGAAGTTGCCAGGACAATCCACCTTCCAATTGTCTCCGGTGGCATCCGGAAACACTTCCTTCGCGTAGAACGCCAGCACTTCGGCATCTCCCGGACTGTCGACCACTCTAACGGGGGCCTCGACGCGAGCCTGTACCAAACCGTCCCGCACCTTGCCAGTCAGATAAAACGCCGGCTCAGGATTCGAGGCCATGTACGCACCGGCGTCTCGCAAAAACCGGTCGGAAGCACGATCCTGAATCGTGCCGGCTGCGAAAAACAACCACCACGTGTTGAGTACGAAGCACGCCAGGACAACCAGCGCCGCCCCCCACTGAACCGGACGGACCCGAACCGTTTTCCACAGCCACTCGAAGCCCAGACCAATCAACACCGCTGCAAATGGCGCCATGATCAGCAGGTTTCGCACGATAAGCACGCGTTGCCGCGAGAAGTAAAGCGCGTACAACACAGGCACGCAAAGTACCAGGAGCGCCATCTGCTTCGAATCGCGAATCAATGCGAAGAGGCCCAGAACACCAATAAATGCAAGCAACAGACCAGTCAGATCATGGTGCGAAAACAGGGATACTCCAACATATTGCAGGATACCGAGGAAATGCGCGAGACCGGCAGGAACATTGTGTGAGGCGTGGCCCTTCGCGTAATACTGCATGTGGAACAACACCTCACGAAGGAATACGAATGGCTCCAGAACCGAGCCCGGCGTAATGATGAGATAGGTCCCGAAAAACGCGATGCAGACCCCGACCTCCGACCGCAACAGATTCCAGAACCTGGCCCCCCGCTCCCAGCGCAACAGCACCGCAACCATAACCATGACCAGCAACAGCCCGGCAGGGTACTTCGTCGCGGTTCCCGCCCCCGCTGCAACCGCCGCCAGGATTAACCAGACCCGCCGTTCCTTCTGGAGAAGCCCCATGACAGAAAACAACAACGCCAGCGCAGCGAACTGCATCGTCACCGCGTCTGCGGCGATATACCGCATGTGATAATTCAGCTCCCACGACAGGCCAAGGGCGCATGCCCCCACAAACGCCCAGAGCCAGTGCTTGCGCCAGAACAACAACGTAAGGTACACCCACAGAATAGACAGGGCAGAAAGCAGCACAAAAGTCCCGCGGGCGCGCATCAGGTATTCATGACTGTCTATCGCAGCGTTCATGTAGGCCCCGCGCCCGTCCTTATCGACGCCGTCTGCCATTGCAGTTGCGAATTCAGGCGACAGCAAGGCCATGTTCACCCAATAGCAGAAAGACGGGTATATGTATCGTCCCGGAAGAAGTATTCCCGTGTCCACAGTTCGATGCAGGGAATACAGGTGCCGCTGTTCGTCCCAGTGAGAGCCAAAATCCAGGCCCATAAGAGCCGGCGCGACGGCCAGCACGAGGGGAATAACCACCGGAAGGCACAGCAGCAACCAGCGGCGGAAACCTCTTACCTCTGCCGGCTGTTCGCCGCGGAAATCCTCCTTTATGCGTTGTTCGCTCACGGTGACCATCCTTCCCCAAAACTTCCCCAGAACCTGGATATGAGTCTCCACCAGTGTACTCAAGTGGTGCCCGGAAGCCAACGTGCCAATCTATGCGTCATATTCCCGGAAGAGTAACTCTCCCCAGCAAGCCATTTACCGCAAGACCGATCGGGGCCTGTCACGAAATCCCAAACTCGAAAAGAATGGTCGTCTGAGCTCTGGGACAAGACGTCCATGTCGCCTGAGACCCTGAGAGCCAAAATTGACTCTGTTCGGGGTGCTTTGATATCCTCAGTTCTCTCTCTTCCAGGGACGTTTGTGTGCATATCCATGTAGTATCAGTAAGTTTATGCGGGCACCGAAGGTGATATTGGAGGACATCCGATGGCGGAACGAATCGCGATTTTCGACACGACCCTGCGC
>CAZFOG010000161.1:0-13085 GCA_964520685.1 uncultured Nitrospiraceae bacterium
TGCCCGCGCGCCCGCCGCAGGGGCCTCATCTGAAAACACGTTCCAAGGGTGAGGTTATACCACATTTCGACCGCGGGGGAATCGTTCGTGCCCGGGCACAGGTGGGGGGATGGGCAGGATGCAATACGCCGATTCGTCATGGGGATTGCCGCAATACCGGTTGAATTGCGGCCAAGCCCCTTCTAAAATGCCTCTCGTGTTGCGGGTAAGCGCGTACAAACAGCGAGGTTCACTATGTCCACCCGGATTTCACGCAGACAGTTTGCCCATACGGCAGCGGCTGTGGCGGCAGGCGCGGCGCTGGCAGGAGCTGCCCCGGACGCCGCGGCAGGACAGTTTTCAGAGCGTATCAAGAAGGCCGTCAAATACAACATGATCGCTGGCGATATGCCGGTACTGGACAAGTTCCGCCTGCTGAAGGATGCCGGCTTCGACGGCGTCGAGATCCGCGTGCAGGACAACGTCCCCGCCGAAGAAGCGGTGCGGGCCGCCAAAGCCACCGGCGTACCCGTGCACGGCGTGGTCCTGGGTTCCGTGGAAGGCATCGAGAACGCCGTGGACCTGGCGAAAGCCTATGGCGCGACCTCGGTGCTGCTGGTCGCCGGGGGCGTCAACGAAAACTCGCCTTACGCCGAAAACTATGAACAGACCCAGGCCAAAATCCGGGCCGCGCTCCCCTATGCCGAACAACAGCAGATCAAGCTCCTGGTGGAAAACGTCTGGAACAATTTCCTGTTGAGCCCCCTCGAGATGCGGCGCTACATCGACGAATTGGACAGCGAGTGGGTGGGGGTGTATTTCGACGTGGGCAACGTGGTGCGCTTTGCCTGGCCCGAACACTGGATCCCGGTCCTCGGCAACCGCATCGGCAAGCTCGATATCAAGGAATACAGCCGCGACAAGCAACTCAACGAAGGATTGTGGAAAGGGTTCAATGTCGAGATCGGCGAGGGATCCATCGACTGGGCCGCCGTGCGCGCGGAACTCGATAAGATAGGCTATTCCGGATGGGCCACCGCGGAGGTGGGTGGCGGCGACCGCGACCGGCTTGCCGATATCGCGGCCCGTATGAACAACGTATTGGACCTGTAACAGAGAGACCGCCCCGGGGCGGAAGAGAGGAGTCGTGACACGATGAAGAAGAGCGTTGGTTTTGCGCTGGCCGCCTTGGTTGCAGTTGCCCTGAGCGCGCAGGCCGCACCGCCCGAGGGCGAAGGCTGGCGGTCGCTATTCAACGGTGAGAACCTCGACGGATGGGAGAACAAGTCCGGCCACGACGAGATCTGGCAGGTGAAGGACGGTGTCATTGACTGCAACCCCCGCGTCGATCTGCCCGGCGACAAGACCCTCTGGTCCAAAGAGTCTTTCCGCGACTTCCAGCTCTATATCGAGTGGCGGATCAAGGGAACGAAAGGCGAGTATCCGGTGCCGACAGTGCTTCCCGACGGCAGCCACAAACTGGACGAAAACGGCAAGGTCATCATCACCATGACGCCCAATGCCGATTCGGGCGTCTATCTGCGGGGCTCGAGCAAGTCGCAGGTCAACATCTGGTGCTGGCCGGTCGGTTCGGGCGAGGTCTATGGCTATCGCATGGACGACAAAATGCCGCCCGAGGTCCGGGCCGGTGTAACGCCCAAGATGAAAGCCGACAGACCCATCGGCGAATGGAACTCGTTTATTCTCACCATGAAAGGTGACCTGTTAACGGTCGAGTTGAACGGCAAGAAGGTCATCGAGAACGCCCAAATGCCGGGCACGCCGGAGGAAGGCCCCCTCGCTCTCCAGCATCACGGCGGCTACCATAAGGGCGATGACCAATGGAACCCGGCCTCGAGCCTGGTGCAGTTCCGGAATATCTACATCAAGGAACTGGACAAGTAAACTCGCTCCCAGGCGTTTCGCGTGGTGCGCAAGGGCGCGGAGGCGAGATGGCTGTGAATGGTTGCTGTTTCCCATTGAAGGTGGTCCGAGTGGACGGGGCGGACGGGGTGGACGGTCGGAGGTTTGGAGGGGTGGCTATGGGGCGCGCTGAAGCGTGATGAGTGCGGCTTCGGGGGGGCAGAAGAATCGGACAGGGATGTCGGTGGTGCCGAGTCCGGCGGAGGTGTAGCCGCGGGTGGGGCCGTTTTGCCATTGGCGGAAGCAGAATTTCCGGGGTGCGCGTGCGTTGACGATGAGGGCGATGCCTCCGGGCAGGCATACCTGGCCGCCGTGGGTGTGTCCGCAGAGGTAGAGGTCGATGCCGTATTGGGGCGCGGCGGCGGCGATTTCAGGCGTGTGGGCGAGGAGGAGGGTGAAGTCCTCGGGCGGAAGCCCGGCGACGGCGAGGGGGAGGTTGTCGCAGCGGTAGCGGTGCGGGTCGTCGACGCCGGCAATCCAGATGCGGCCGCCGCCGACATCCAGGGAAACGTGTTCGTTCATGAGGACGGGGAGTCCCATGGCGCGAAAGGGCTCAATGAAGGCGGCGACGTCGTGGTTGCCGAGGACGGCGGCGCTGCCGTAGCGGGGTTTGACGGTGTGGAGCAGACGTTGCATGCCGTCGAGGACGTGCTGGTAGGGTCCCGTGAAGGCGTAGCGGTAGTCGCCGGTAAAGGCGCAGAAGTCGGCCTCGATGGGCTCGAGAAACGCGCAGAGTTTTTCGGTGAAGCCGGGATCGTTTTCGCGGAAATGGGGATCGCTGATGTGGAGGATGCGGAACCCGTGGAATTCCGGGGGGAGGTTCTCGAAGGGCATGGTGATTTCGCGGAGCCGGAATTCGCGGGCGTTGGCTTCGCCTCGTGCGCGGAGGCCGGTCAGGTTGAGGAGTTTTTCGAGCCAGTATTCGGGAAACTCGGGCGCACTGTGGAACATGTCTTTTCGGGTGCGGCCGTTCATGAGTTCGTCGCGTTCGCGTTCGAGGTCGAGGCGGCGTTCCCGGAGGGCCTCGGGGGTGCGGGCGGAATCCGGGTGTGGGATTCGGGGTTGCCTGTCGGTCGTCATATCTTCCGCTTTACCGTCTGTGTTGCGTTTTGGGGAAGCCGGTTTGCCCGATAGTACGCGTGCGGGGCGGTGGATGCAACGGGGGGAGGCCGGCCAGCCCGTGGCGGAGGCGCCGGTCCCGCGCCGCCGAGCAGTGCGAGGGTGTGAAGGGTCCCGGTTATTCGGTATCATGCGGTGAGCCGAATGAACAGGGGGGAACGAATATGCCGAAATTCACTGGTAGTGAGGGTGTCGCGGTTGCGACAGGGTGTCTTGTCGCGCTGTGGGCCGTTGCAGCTTTCGCAGGCGAGGAGGCCTCACCCGTGGAACTCGTATCGGTCGAGAAAATCTGGGACCAGGGGAATCACAACGCGTTCACGGATATTATCCGGTTCCAGGACAAATGGTTCTGCTCGTTTCGCGAGGGCGAGGGGCACGTCTTCGGTGAAGACGGCAAAATCCGCATCATCGTTTCGGAGGACGGCAAGACCTGGAGTTCGGCGGCGCTTCTGGCCGAGGAAGGCATCGACCTGCGCGACCCGAAGCTGTCCATCACGCCGGACGGGCGGCTCATGATGAACGCGGGGGGCTCGGTCTACGAAGGCAAGGAGTTCATTACCCGGCAGCCACGGGTGGCCTTCTCCGAAGACGGCTTCGAGTGGGGCCCCACCCTGCGCATCTGCGAAGACGGCGACTGGCTGTGGCGCGTCACGTGGCACAAGGGCAAGGCCTACGGCTTCTCGCGGGCGCCCGTCCCGCAGGATGCGTCGGAAGGCACCAGCGACACGTGGCAGCTCACGTTGTACGCCGCGGACGACGGCATCCATTTCACGCCCGTGTGCAAGCCCGGCGTATCGGGCAAACCCAACGAGACGACGGTGCGGTTCATGGACGACGACACGATGCTCGCCCTGGTGCGGCGGGAAGGCGGCAGCACCCATTGCTGGATTGGCACCGCGAAACCCCCGTATGCGGACTGGTCGTGGCACGAAACCGGCTACCGCATCGGCGGTCCGAATTTCATCATCCTGCCGGACGGGTCGATGTGGGCGGGCGGACGGTACCATCCCGGCGGCGCGAAGACGGTGTTGGCGAAATTCGGGCCGCAGACCTACGAGCCCGTGTTGACGCTGCCCAGCGGCGGCGACACCAGCTATCCCGGATTCGTCTGGCACGACGGGCTGCTATGGATGAGCTACTACTCCTCGCACGAAGGCAAGACGAGCATCTACCTCGCGAAGATACGCATCAAATAGCCCGGCACGGACATCCTCGCCTCAGGCGCGCGCACGGCGGGCAACGCGGCCCGCGCAACCCGCGATACCGAGAGCCAGCAGAACCATCGTCGACGGTTCAGGAATGATCTCGTCGTTCGTCAGATAGAACGCGGTGTCGCCCTCGGCAACTCTCCAGGAAATCGCGTCCTCGGGACGCCATGAAAGTGAGCCGGCGTCGTAATCCCGTAGCCAACCCCATGCAACCGAGGCCTCGGCCACACTCGTGTCATTCACGATGGACAGCCAATACGTGGTATCCGCGGACAATGCGATGGGGTTCAGGTACAGCGAATAGAAATAGCTGAGGCCGCCTCCCTGTTCGAGCCCCGTAGCCTCCCGCAGGACATCCCCGGCGATCATCTCGATGAAGGGAGTCGCCGCGGGCCGGTCTCCATCGTTTTCGAAGATGCGAATCGTGAAATCATCACTTTCGGGCGCTATGGTTCCATAGCAGCCCCACCAGTGAATGTCCGTTATCGTCGTGAAACCGGACGCCAGAATGAATGAATCAGCCACTTGCTGAGGAAAGTCAAAGTCGCTGTAGATTCGGGAGTCCACTTCCGCCAGGAGGACGCCATTGTCATAAATGGTATCGGCCTGAGTGGGTATCCCAAAGCAAAGCACCGCCCCAATCATCCCTGTCAGTAATAGCACCGGCTGTGCACGCATGACCGCCCCCTCCTCTCTTATCTCGCGTGTTTGCTGCGTCGACACGCCCCTCACCAAATTCGTTTACCCTGCAGCCACCGCACCCGGGAAAGGCGTGACACACCCTCCCTCCTCTAACTGAAGGAGCAAGATCAATGCCAAATAGTAGAAAAAACATAAAAGCAATTGTAGCGCGAAGTTGCATAAATCCTCCGTTTTGACCATCCAGCCTCTGCGGATCAAAAGGTTGTCATTTATGAAGATTTGTAGATCAGCTCGATACCATTTTCCGGAGGAATCGCCCGATAACCTCGCAGGAATTGTCGGCGTACGGAAGTTTACCGAGTCCCACATCGCCCCCCCCAAGCAACAAGCCATGAGCGCTTCACCTCGCCCGAGACCCACGAAGGAGGGACCTGCCGGCGAGGACGCCGAGCCTGCAGGCGTGCCTGAAAGACTTGATCTTTACGCGTATATTGGGGATTATGCGTGACGTAACTGAAACCGGGTCATCACTACCGAGGTGTATCCATGAAGAATCTGCTTTTCCCCCTGACCGTTCTGCTGGCCGTAACCTTTCTTGCCACCGCGGGCGAGCTGCCCGGCCCGTCCGATGAGGGCTACGTTCTTCCGAACCGGTGGCGCATCACCCCGGTAGGCGAAGCTGTCTTGACCAATGACCTCCTGCTGAACATCGAGATTGCGCCGGACGGCAAGGCGGCGGTAGCCCTCCATGGCGGTTACAACCCCCATGGCCTCGTCGTCATCGACACCGCATCGGGCGAGGCGGTCCAGGAGATCGGATTGCCCACGGCGTGGCTGGGCCTTGCATGGAGTCCGGACGGGGCCAACCTCTACGTCTCGGGCGGCAACAACAAATCGCGGGACGGTATCCGCGCGCCCATCTACGTGTTTGGCTACAAGGAGGGCCAATTGACCGAGGAACCGGTGGCCACGCTGGTCGAGGAAATCGACCCCAGGAGCATATTCTGGTCGGGCCTGGCCCACCACCCCGCCAAGAGCATTCTGTTCGCCGCCAACCGGACCAACAGCTACATCGTCGTGTTCGATACCGCCACAGGCGGCATCATCACCCGTATCCCGACGGAACTGAACCCCTACGAACTGGTCATCAGTCCCGACGGGAAAACGCTTTACGCCTCGAACTGGGCCAGCAACAGCGTGTCGGTTATTGACACGGAAAGCTACACGGTCCGCAGAACCTTCGCCGTGGGCGACAACCCCAACGACCTCGCCCTTTCCAAAGACGGGCGTCTCTTCGTCTGCTGTGCCAATGACAACACCGTGGTGGTCATTGACACGGAACGGGGCCGGCCGACCGAGACCATTGTCACGTCGCTGTATCCCCAGGCGCCCGAAGGCTCGACGCCCAACGCCCTTGCCCTCGACCACACCCAGAACATCCTCTACATCGCCAATGGGGATAACAACAACGTGTGCGTCGTGAGCGTCGAAGAGCCGGGCGAATCCGCCGTGCTTGGATTTCTGCCCGTGGGATGGTACCCGTCCTCGGTGGCGGTCAGCGCCGACGGCGAGACCCTGTACGCCGGCAACAGCAAAGGCGTGGGGCATTCGTCGGCCAACCCGCGTGGCCCCCACAGCCCGGTGCGCGAGGGCGACGGTATCGGGACAACCAAAACCCTCATGAAGGGCGCGGTCAGCATCCTCGACGTGCCGAAACACCGCCGCAACTTGCGCAAACTCACCAAGCAGGCCTACGCCAATTGCCCCTACAATGACGAGCTGCTCGCCACGGCGCGCCCCGACACCGACCAGACGGTTGTGCCGCGCGAGGTGGGTAAGCGTTCCGACAAGATTAAGCACGTCATCTACATCATCAAGGAAAATCGAACCTACGACCAGGTTTTCGGCGATCTGCCCCAGGGCAACGGCGATCCGCGCATCACCCTGTTCGGCCGCGAGGTCACACCCAACCACCACGCCCTCGCCGAGACCTTCGTGCTTCTCGACAACCTCTACTGCGATGCCGAGGTGAGCGTGGACGGACACCAGTGGTCGAACGCCGCCTATGCCACCGACTTTACGGAGAAAACCTGGCCCGCGAGTTACGGCGGCAAGAGCGATTCCCCGCGCTCGGCCGCAATCATCCCCGGCGCCGGGTACTTGTGGGACCAGTGCGCCCGCAAAGGCTTGACCTACCGGAGTTACGGCGAGTTCGCCTATCGCGTAAGCGAAGGCGGCCCCATGGAAGCCCGCGACCCGCGGCTCACGGCGCTGCACGGCCACGTCGCTCCCAACTACCTCAACTGGGGTGCGCGAGATTACGAAAATGCCGCCGAATTCATCCGCGAGTTCGATGAGTACGAAAAGAACTACGACAATCCCGACCCCGAAAAACGCCTGCCCAATTACATCGTGATGGGTCTCCCCGAGGACCACACCAAAGGCACGCGGCCGGGTGAACCCACGCCACGCGCGGCCGTCGCCAGCAACGACTATGGGCTTGGCATGATCGTGGACCGCGTCAGCCACAGCAAATACTGGCCCGATATCGCCATCTTTGTCATCGAGGACGATGCCCAGGACGGCGCGGACCACGTCGACGCGCGGCGGACCATCGGCTTCGTGATCAGCCCCTATGTGCGGCGCGGAACGGTTGACAGCACCTTCTACACCACCTGTTCGTTGTTGCGCACCATGGAGCTGATTCTCGGGCTGCAACCCATGAGCCAGTACGATGCCGCGGCGAACGCCATGTTCGCCTGTTTCGCCGATACGCCGGATGTGACGCCCTACACGCACATCGAGCCGAACATTGACATTCAGGAGCGCAACACCAAGACCGCCTGGGGCGCCGACGAGTCGATGAAGATGGATTTCTCGGATTATGACCTCGCGCCCATGTTCGAGCTCAACGAGATCGTCTGGAAGAGTGTGAAAGGCCCCGATTCGGAGATGCCCGTTCCCGTGCACCGGTTCAATATCGCCAGCATTCGGGACTGATACGGACAAACACCGGCAAACAGAGCGCGGTATGGCCGCAACCAATCTCCCGGCTCGGGAATCCGCCGCCGACCGGTTTCCGGTGCGTCTCACCCAGAGACGATAAGCAGGGTAAACGGGGACATGTTCAAAGCGCCGTCCGCGGCGCGACTGCGTGTACCCGTTTGGTAGGAGACCTCTCGAGACAGCGAAGCATGAACAGGCCGGCTCACGCATGGATGATGAGAATAAGACCGGCCGGCGAGAGCGCTGCCCCCACACCCATGAGCGAGGCCGCCATGGCGCGTCGAAGAGCGTCCTCTGCATCGCTGGACCCACCCTCACGAAACCGGGTATCGTGGCGGAGGGCAGGTGTAGAGGAGACAGCCAATCATGCGATATGCCATGGCGTGCGCGATAGGTGTGGCCGTATATACGGGAAGCGCATGGGGACTCGAACCCGCGCAGCTTTGGGCCTTTAAGGCAACGGCGAACCTGTATGCGCCGCCCGTCGTGGCCGACGCCACACCGGTCCCGGGGCTCGAGTGCATTATCAGTGACAGTGACGGGCGGACGTTGCGCTGCGTGGACTCGACGGGCCGCGAAGTCTGGGCGTTCCGGGGCGCGTGGAAGAAGCGATTGACGGCATCCCCGGCGTTCAGCGCCAACGCGCGGAGCGAATGCGGCACGGTGGCGTGCGGCGGCAGCGAAGGCCTCTTGTATTGTCTGGATGCCGGGACTGGCAGCGAGTTGTGGCACAACGACACCGGCGCGATCACGTGGGGCGGTGTCTTGTGGGCGGACCTCGAGGGTGACGGGCGCGACGAACTGGTCGCGGGAACGGATTCACGCGGTGTCCAGGTATTCAAACCCGATGGAACCCTCCTCTGGCGGTATCCGGCGGATGAGCCTGCGGCGCTGGCGCTGGAAGGCCCCCTGGCCGCCTGCGATCTCGACGGCGACGGCCCCCTCGAGGTCATCGGAGCCGCCAAACCCGGGCCGTTCTGCCTGAACGGAGACGGTACACTTCGCTGGCAAAGCGTCATACCTGAAGGCGAATTCATCGGCGGCGCCGTTGTGGCGGACGCCAACGGAGACGGCAGACTCGAGGTCTATTGCTGCGACCGGGCCGCGGACGAGCTGGCCTGTTTCGACGCCCCTAACGGAGCGTTGATGTGGCGTGCCCCCTTGCAGGGGAAGACAGACGTATACCCCGCCTCGGCCATCGCCGTTGCTGACGTGGATTGCGATGCCCGCCTCGAGATCGTCGTGGGCGGCAACCAGGGCCATCTCCACTGTTTCGATGACGCGGGCACCCTCAAATGGGCGTATGCAACGGTGGCGCACGTCCATATTGCCGCGACTATCGGCGACGTGGACGGCGACGGCGCGGTGGAGATTCTCGCGGCAAGCGGCGACCACCGGCTGTATTGCCTGGATGGCCGGGGCGCGTTGAAGTGGGCGTACCAAGCCGGTCTGCGGATTGTGAGCCCGCCAACCCTGGCCGACATCGACGGTAACGGCGCTACCGACATCGTGCTCGGCGCAAGCGACGGATTCCTGCGATGCCTGACCTGCAACGGCGCCTACAATGCGGCCCGCATGCCATGGCCGTCGCGGCGGCGCGATGCCGCGCAATCGGGAGCCTGTCCGAACTCGGACTCGGCCCGCCATATCGCTGACAGACGGCCCGCCGTGCTGCGTGCACTGATCAACCAGGTGGGATACGTAGCCGGAGCGCCAAAACGCTTTGTCGTCCAGACCAACGCCGAAGCGGATTCGGCAACGTTTGCCCTCATCGACAGCGCGGGAAACGAGGTCTTCACGAAAGCACTCGAGCCCGCGGGCCGGATCACGGGTGCGTACGGCAACGATTGGGGCTACCAGTACTGGCGCGGGGATTTTTCTGGTTTGAACGCAGAAGGGACGTTCCGGGTTCGCGTTGAACTTGCCGGCCTGACCGACCTGTCGTGGCCGTTCGAGATTGGCGAGAACCTGCTATGGGAACGAACCGCACGCCCGGCATACCGGTTCTTCTACTACCAGCGCTGCGGGATGGCTGTACCGGGGTTCCACGAAGCCTGCCACCTCGATGACGCTGCCGGAGTGGATGGGACGCAGTATTCGCTCGCGGGCGGATGGCACGACGCCGGGGATTACAATAAGTACCATAACGCCCCCTACGTGTTCGCCCTGGCCCGCGCCTATGACATGCGCAAAGCGGCTTTTGATGCCCAGGACGCAAACGGCGACGGCGTGAGCGACATGCTCGAGGAGGCCTTGTGGGGCGGCGACCACGGCCGGCGCATGGTGTCTCCGGATGGCTCGGCATTCGGGGGCATCACATCGGGATACGGATTCTGGGGTCCGCCCGAAATGGAAACCGACAACCTCCCGGGAACCGGCGATGAACGGCCCTTCGACCAGGCTCCCGATGCGGGGCGCGACCCTCACGCTCATCTCGTTTCGCTCACACGGCTCGCACGATTCACGGAAGACAACGCGGATTTGCTGGAAGCCGCGGCGCGGGCCTTCGCGTGGCGTGAAGCCAAGGGTTCGCGGGACCTGTGGCAACTGCTGGCCGCTTTGGACCTCTATGCCTTGACGCGGGATCAACGGTACGCCAGGACGGCCCGCGAAGCGCTCGAGGCGACCGGACCGAAGGCACTGGCGGGGATGTCGCCCCACGCCCCGGAATTCGTGTATCTGTGCGAGGGCATCGAGCGCTTCGACGCAACGTTCGCCGAAGACCACCGCGAAGTCCTGCGCGAGGTTTTGGCAGCGAAGGCCGGGGAACTGCTTGCCAATGCCTGGAATCCGTTCGGCGTCGCAACCCACGGTCCCTCGGACCGCCCCAATTTCTTCGGCACCCCCGCGGAACCCGCCGACTGGTACGTGGGCACGAGCAGTTTTATCTTGAACGCGGCGGCGTCCATGGCCACGGCCTGGCGGCACACCGGCGATCCCCGCCATCTGGCCTACGTGTACGATCAAATCAACTGGACCCTCGGCACGAACCCCTATGACCTGTGCCTCATGGAGGGAGCCGGCAGTTTCCATCCGCCGTCGTACCACCACCGGTACGTTTTTGCGGGAGTTCCGCATGGCGCGGTGCCAGGGAGCATCGTCAACGGCATCACGTTCAAAGCTCCGCGCGATGACCGGCCCCATTTCGATATGACCGGTGTGGACATCCCCGAATTCCACTCGAACGAATGTTGGCTGCCCCACAACACCGCGTATCTCAGTGCGCTGGTGGAACTCACGCGGGAATAGGAGCGCAACGGATACTCCCCAGGCCCGAGCCTCCAGCCCAGACATGTCTCGCCTCGCCCCTCCGCACCTCACCGTGCCCCTCCGTGTCTGTCCGTGTCAGTCCGTGTCCTCTCCTTCCGTGTGGAATTCTCCGTGCCATTTAGGCCATCATGCATCGGCGCAATCCGCGGTGTTGCGGTCCGCGGCTTACCTGTACCAGGAGGGGGTAACTATGATCTCGATTCTCGTGATGATGTCCCAGTTTGCGGCGGCGGAAGAATTCGCCCCCCGCATCGATACCCTGCGGTTTCATGTGGAACGTCTCGGCGCTGTGACGGTGCCCGAGGCGCTCAATGCCGAAAAAGCCGCGAAACTGGCCGAACTCACCGCCCTGCTCGACAAGGGCGCGTCCACCGAAGACGAATACAAGGCACTCTATTTCGCCATCGACGCGGTCCGCATGTGGCTGTGGGATAACGCCGCCGAGCCTCCGCGCACCGCCGAAGGCGCTTTTACCGAGTTGGACGACCGCTGGCGCCTCGAGACCCCCGGCCTGACCCTCGATTTGATGAAATCCGATTTCGCCATCGAGGTCAACGCGGGCGGGCACGTCTGGCAGTTCGAACCCTGCGACAATGCTGACATTCACACGGCGGGGAAAGGCTTTAGTTTCCTGGGTGCGCGGCAGCGCAAAGTCGAGGCCTTTGCTCCGGGCTATGCCGTAGGCATGATGATCACCCTGGCGGATTTCCCCGAGGCGCCCGGATTCGAGTTGCGGCTGTGCATCAACCTGATCGGGCAGGAGATTGTCTTCGAGCTGGCGGCGGTCGAACAGGCTCGCGACCTGAGCATGCTCCGGTGGCCCAAGGCAATTGTGCCGAAACAGGACCCGAGCTTCGTGTCGGTCATCCCCCGCATGCAGGGGATGCTTGTGCCGGGCAACTGGCCCCAGGCGATTAATGGCGGCGACCTCAGCAACTCACGGTCGTTCTACATGCCGTGGTGGGGCCAGATTGACGGCACGGCGGGCGTCATGACCATCCTCGAAACCAGCGACGATGCCGGCGGCGAGTACAACCATCCCGAAGGCGGGCCGACCCGTATCGCCCCGCGCTGGTATCCGAGCCTCGGGCAGGTGCGCTGCCTTCGTACGATCCGCTACGTCTTCGACAACGACACCAGTTACGTGAAAATGGCCAAACGCTACCGCCGCTACGTCCAGGAGCGCGGCGAATTTGTGTCACTGGCCGAAAAACGCGTGCGCACGCCTGCCCTCGACGAGGTCATCGGGAAACCGGTGATTCATCAGGGGGCGCTGTACCATTTCGTGCAGGAGGCGTCCCTGTTCCACAAGGACCGCATCGAGAACAACCACAGTCTGCGGACCTTCGACCAGATTGCCCAGGGCTTGCGCGAATTGAAGGCGGCGGGCATCGACGACGCCTATGTGCACCTCGACGGCTGGGGCTTCTACGGATACGATAACGGCCATCCCGACGTGTTGCCCGTGGGCGAGGAACAAGGCGGATGGGACGGGCTTCGCCGTTTCGCCGATACCTGCGAAGAACTCGGCTACCTCTTCGCCACACACGACCAGTACCGCGATTTCTATTTCAACGCCGTCTCGTTTGACAACCGGCTGACCGTGACGCGCCTGGACGGGGGCCGCGAGGAACACGCGACTTGGTGTGGCGGGCCGCAGACGATCCTAAACCCCCGTTTCGCGCCGGGCTACGTGCGCCGCAACCACGACCTGTTCGCCGAGCACGGCGTCCAAGTGCGCGGGGCCTATCTCGACGTGTTTGCCGTCGTGCCGCTCGAGGAGAGTGCCCTGCCGGCGCATCCCATCACGCGCAGCGATTGCGCACGTTACCGCCGCGAATGTTTCGACCTGCTTCGCGCACGGGGATACGTCGTGAGTTCCGAGGAGCCCGCCGATTACTTGATCCGCTCGCTTGACCTGGTCCATCACGGCCCCTA
>CAZFOG010000162.1:0-13069 GCA_964520685.1 uncultured Nitrospiraceae bacterium
TTGCCGTCGAACCATAAGCCCCCAATTTCCCCGTATTGCGTGCACAAAACCTCGACCGAGGCGTGCAGATAGTCGAGGTACGCATCGAAATCAGCGCCAAAATCCGGGTGATACCAGTCCAGTGTGGTGTGGTACAACATGGGGACGATGCCTTCGGCCCGGCACCCCTCGATGAAGTCGGCTACGAGATCGCGCTTCGCGGGGCTGTGCACGGCGTCGTAGTCCGAAAGCCCCCGGGTGTCGTAGAGGCTGAATCCTTCATGGTGGCGCGCCGTGAGCGTGGCGTATCGCTGCCCGGCCCGCCGTGCGATGGCTGCGATCGTCCGGCCGTCGAACTCCGACGCCGTGAACGTCTCGCGCAGGCGCTTGTATTCGTCGACCGGGATCTTCTCCTGATCCATCACCCATTCGCCCCGGCCCAACTGAGAATACAGCCCCCAGTGGATGAACATGCCGTAGGCCATGCGCTCGAACCGCTCGATGCGCGGCGCAGGTTTCGGGATGGGCCCCGACGGCTCCTCACCGCCGCTTTCCGCGGCCAGGGCCACGCGGAGCGAGTTTGCGCCCCAGGCCGCGGCCGCGCTCCCGGCCATCGTCTTGAACATATCCCGGCGTGAAAGTTTCATGATGAATTCTCCTGCGGTGCTGTTTCCAAAGGGATGGTCATGTGATATTTGGCACTTTCCGGCGCGCCACTTCGGCGAGGTCGCCCTTATGAGCGCTGTAAGGCCGAAGAGCGAACCCGAAGTCGATTGTACCGGCATACAGGGCATACTTGTCCAGCACGAGGGGGCCGCAACTGGCGTTGCCCAGTCCACACTGCCTGTAATCCACGCACACGGTGATATTTCTGCGCGGTCTAATCTCGAAGGGGTGCTCCGCCCGGGCAAGGTCGCCCGGGGCGTACCGCAGTGCGCTGAACGCCATGGGCGCATCCATACGGATCAAGACGCCCTGGCCCGAGGCGTTCGTAAGAGCAGCCCAGCGCACGTCTTCCTTGCTGCCGCATTCCTGGGGGAACGGGTAAGGCACATATTGTTCCGTGACCGTGCCCGCGTACCGTCCAATGGCCGCGCCGGTCTTCCGATCCGGGTAGCTTTCGTGAGGCCCGCGGCCGTACCACTCCAACTGCTCGAGCGCGCCCGCAAGCGTCATCATCAGGCCGATGCGGGGGAGCATGGGCAGCTCGCCGATCGGCTCGAGATGGTTCTGCAGATGAACGGACCCATCGGGATATACCCGGTATACGCAGTCATGCGCGAATCCCCGGCCCTTGCTTCCCAGGCAGTGCATCCGGGCCTCGAGGCGCACCGCGTCCTTTTCCCGGCCGAGCACCTCGAAGCGTCTGAGATGCGAACGCAATTGGGTCAATCCCGCGTCATAAAAACCGCGCCTGAGACTCTCTCCGCCGTTCAACCGGATGTCGTTGTCGGTAAACGCCCGGAGAAGATTCAATGCGGGGCCGTTAAACACCTCGCCGCCGTCGGGGAGCACGGACTGGCTATCCCACGTGATAGCGATCAGGCCCCCGTGCCGCTTGTCGAACCGCGCATTCCAGGTCTCGCCCGACACAACGACAACCGCGCCGTCCTCTTCAACCGTCAGTTTCCTGCCCGTGTCAAACACGATGTTGGGCCCCGTGCCTGTGTCGAGAGGCAGGCGAAGCTGCTCCCAGGCGACCTCATGACCCCGCTCAGCCCAGAGCGTGTCTTCGAGCAGGTGGAAACTGATGCGCAGCCAATACTCGCCCCCGGGCCGCGGCGAGGGCGTGCTATACGGAATGGTGAGTTCTGTCTCTGCGCCCGCGGGAAGCTCCAGCGGGGGAAGTGCGCCTTCTTCCAGCACGCTCCCGTCTTCGCTGACGCTCCAGCGGATGCCGTACCGGCTCAGGTTCGTGAAAAAGTGCTTGTTAGAGATGCGGACCTTGCCCCCTGCCAGCTCGGCGGCCGCAATCCCCACGTATTGATGCACCTTCTTCACTTCCCACATCTTCGGCGGAATGGTGCGGTCGGGGAACACCAGGCCGTCCATGCAGAAATTCTTGTCGTTGGGCTGGTCGTCAAAATCGCCCCCGTAGGCCCAGTACCAGCCTCGCGACCCGTCCTCGCCCGGCTCGTCGTCGGTGTAGGTAAAGATACCGTGGTCGGCCCACTCCCAGATGCAGCCGCCTATCAAACGCGGGTAGGTCTCGATGGCGTCCCAGTATTCCTGGAAATTGCCGACCGCGTTGCCCATGGCATGCGCGTATTCGCACATGATAAACGGCTTGGGCGATTCCTTCTTCCCCTCCGCAATCAGGGCGTCCAGGTGGGGATACATCACACTGTCCATGTCCGCCACCTCGTTCATGCGCTCGTAGTGGATGGGCCGCGTGGGATCGAGGGCGCGTACGGTGCGGGCGCCCGCCTCGAAATTGCAGCCGCTGCCCGATTCGTTGCCCAGCGACCAGATAATCACCGACGCATGGTTCTTGTCGCGCTCGACAAGCGCGGTATGCCGGTCGATGTGGGCTGATTCCCATTCCGGACGGTTCCCCAGGGTCTTGTCCAGGTCGTACCCCATCCCGTGCGCCTCGAGATTGGCTTCGTCGATTAGGAAGATGCCGTACCGGTCGCAGAGGTCATACCACTTGGGGTCGTCGGGATAGTGGCTCGTGCGGACAGTGTTGAAATTGAACCGCTTGAGAATCTCGATATCCTGGATCATGCGCTCGACTGAGATGGCGCGCCCACGCCAGGGATCGTGTTCATGACGGTTGGCCCCCTTCAGCTTCACCGGAACCCCGTTCACGAACAATTGCGCATCGCGAATCTCGACCTTGCGAAATCCGAAGCGGCATTGCTCGACTTCGAGGATTTCGCCCGAACCAGACTTGAGAATAAGCAGGAACGTATAGAGATAGGGGTCCTCGGCGGACCACTTCCGCGGATTGCTCACCGGCGTTTCGAGCTCGAGCGCCTGTTCTTCACCCACCGCCAGGCCCTTAACCGTGCCGCTCAACAGCGGGTTCCTGCCCATCGGCGCGCCTTCCGCGTCCAACAAGATCGCCTCGACCGTCAGCGCGGCGCTCTTCTTACCGCCGTATTGGCGCACCCTGGCGGTCAGTTTCAGCGTGGCGTCGTGGTAGGCGTCATCGAGGCCGCACCGCAAGAAGAAATCCCTGATATGCGTCTCGGGGGCCGCGAACAGGTAGACGTCGCGAAAGATGCCCGAGAACCGCCACATGTCCTGGTCTTCGAGATAGCTGCCGTCCGACCAGCGGTAGACCTCCACTGCCAGGACGTTCTCGCCATCCTGAAGATGTGGCGTTAGATCGAATTCGGCAGGCCCCATGCTGTTTTGGCTGTAGCCCACCTGCTTGCCGTTGAGCCAGATATAGAACGCGCTTTCGACCCCGTCGAAGTGAATGAAAACCCTTCGGCCGTGCCACTCCACCGGAATTTCGAATACCCTTCGGTACGAGCCCACGGGATTGTAATCGTGCGGGATGTGGGGCGGGTCGGCAGGGAAAGGGTAGCGCACGTTCGTGTAGATCGGTATCCCATATCCCTGAAGCTGCCATACCGACGGCACCGGGATGTCGTCCCAATCCGATACATCCACCTCGGGCTTATAGAATTCGCGGGGCCGGTCATCCGGGTTGCCCACCCAGTTGAATTTCCATACGCCGTTGAGGGATTGATGCCACGGCGAAGCCTCGCGCGTGCCTTGCCTCGCCGATTCCAGGTCGGGATAGGGGAGAAGCGTGCAATGGTAGGGCTCTTTGTTGCGCCCGAAAACACGTGGATTCTCCCAATCCCGCGTTTCCGCATGCGCGTGCCGCGCCAAGGCAAGACACACAAGCAAGACCGCACACGAAACTGCAATGGCTAACACGGTAACCTCCCAACACTTCAGGCATTTGCGGATTCTTCACCCCAGGCTGCGGCGAGAGGCTGTATTGTCGCGGGGACATCGCAGGAATTCAACTTTGCGTGGGAGCCACACCGAATGTACACGACAGACTTGCCTGAAATCCAGAGGCGTCCGTAGCGGGCATACAGTCCACATCGTTTATACGGTCCATGACCCTCTTGCAGCTGCTTGCCGCCTCCCGCTAAATCGTGTGGGCCAGCGCCCCCGCCAGTCATTCCTTCGGTCCACAAGGCCCCGCGAAAACGCAGTTCCGAACCTCGCGAGGTTGACCATCCCGGGGTACGACGCCTATGGTAGTCTGCACAAGGCAGGAATGAGACCCGACCGCAACCATCCCGGAGTGTGACCCATGATTCGCAGGTTCTTTGTTTCGATAGCGGTTCTGACGATCGGTGTCTGTTGCGCCGATGCCACCGAGGAGATCTGGCGCTTTGAAACGCCCCTCGGCAGTGTGGACAGCTCGCCCGCCATCGCCGACATGAACGGCGACGGGCGCGATGACATCATCCTCACAACGGTGTCCGGAAGCGTTGTCCTGGTGGACAGCGCAGGACGCGAAATCTGGGGGCGACCCCTTCAGATTGCCATCAGCATTCCGCCAACCGTAGCCGATCTTGTCGAAGACGAGCGCCCCGAGATTCTCGTGGTCAATCAGTCCGGCACGATTTTCTGTCTCGCCGGTCAGAGCGGCGATACCATCTGGAAATATGAGCTGCCGTCGGGAATCGAGTGGGGGACTACGGCGATTGTTGCGTGCGATCTGGATGGCGATGGGGAACGCGAAGTGATCACCGGCGATACGGGCGGGCACGTCGTCTGCCTGTCGGCGACGGGCGAACGCCTGTGGCAATACGACGGCGGCCACGGGCAGACCTTTTCTCCTGCGGTCGGCGTCCTGAAGGAATCCGATGGGCCATCCATCCTGATTTCAGGGTCACAACTGCCGCTGGTGTGTCTGGATGCCTCAGGCAACGAACGGTGGCGTATCGATACCGTAGCACGAGGGGCAGCGCCCATCATCGCGGACATCACTGACGACGGCACGCGCGAAATCCTGACCGCCATCGATAACGCCGTAGCCGCAGTGAACCACTCCGGTAACCTCCTCTGGAAATTCGAGACGCCCAAGGAAATCGACAGCAGCATCTGCGTGGGCGATGCCAACCAGGACGGCATACTGGAAATCTATGCGATCGATCTCTCGGGTGTACTTATGGCCCTTGCACCCGACGGAACCAAATTGTGGACCGGTAATGTACACGAAAGGGCCCGGCGCTCGCCGGCTCTGGCCGACATCGACGGCGACGGTGAGATCGAGGTGGTCGCCGCCGGTTACAGCGGGGAACTCTACGTTTTTAGCGCAGCAGGGGAGTTGAAGGAAACCATCGAAATGCCCCACGCCACCAATGCGTCGCCCACCATCGCCAACCTCTCGGGTGACGGCACGCCCCATATCGTGTATGCAAACACGTCCGGGGGCATCATGGCCTATACGTGGACCGGGGCCACCGCGGGTGCTAAGGTCATCTGGCCCGAATACCGGTTTAATTCCGCCCGTACGGGGCTCTTCGATCCCACGGGTGAGCCTTCGCGCGTGCGCATTACGGGCGCGGATTTTGGCCCGATGTATGCCGGCGAGAATGCTATCCGGCTCGACATTGAAAACCCGGTATGTCGCACCCTTCGCGTCGAAATCACTACGGCGATAACCGGCGAAAGCCCCCGCACAGCCACGTTCGACGTGTCCGAATCCCTGGCCACCGTTACGGACCGCTACTCGCTGCCCCCGGGTAAACCCGTCGAGTTGCGAATCGCGTGCCGCGTCCTTGACCGGGAAAGCGTCGTGGCCCAGCGGTCTCACCAGGCCCATGTCATGCCGCTGCAGAAAGAGCTTGCGGACTTGTCTGCGCTGCTGCGCGACGTGCTCGATACCGCGCCGCGCCTTCCTGATGCCTACGCCATCATTGGGCGTGCCCACGAGGGGCTGGAGCGGTGCGGGCAGTACGCGACCCGGCTCCCGAGCGTCGGTACCCTCCCGGATGTCGAACAGCGCGAGCTTCGGGACGCCATGCACGCCGATATCCGCGAGTTCTACCGGCTCCTGAAGCTCACCGAATCCGCCGCGGACCAGCGCGACGGGGGCGCCTGGCCATTGTGCCTGAGCGCGGCGAACCCCTGGGCGCCCTTTGGCGCGATTGACGAGATTCTGGAGGGTCGCCTGGCAGAGGGCACGGTGAGTATCGAGGCATTTGCCGGCGAGACTGAGGACGCCGCTCTGAATGTCTTCAATCTTGGCGCCGCTCCAGTGCAGGTGCGTGTGGAGATCGACCCGCTCACGCTAGAGGGCGCACAGGACGCGGCGCCGGTGGCTTCGCACGAGGTGATCGCGATTCATGAAGTTGTGAGCGTACCCACGCAATCGCTGGATCTTTCGGCCGACGCATTGCCAGGCATCAATGCGGGATATGTGTTGACATTGCCAGGGTGGGATGCGCGACAAGTGTGGTTTGTGGTGGATACAACGGGGCTTTCGCCAGGCCGTTGGACGAGTGCGATACGGTTGCGCACGCTCGAGGTCGAGTCGCGGGAGTTTGTTGCTCCGCTGACCGTGGAGGTGTGGAAAGCGGCGTTGCCCGAGAAACAGGCCCTGAAGCACTGCAACTGGGGGTATGTGTACCGTACGCCCCGCATGGCGGATTTCGAGGAAGAGGCGCTTCAGGACCGCATCGCTCACGGCAACAATGTGTTTGTGACGACCCTTGTGCCGAATGCGGAGTACGACGAGAACGGTGCGATTGTGGGGGAGATTGATTACGCGGAGCATGACGCCTTCGTGCGCATGTATGCGCCCCACGGCATGATCCTGTTTCACAATACGGGCGGGTTGAAGGGGCCGGGAGGGCGCGATTCGGACGCGTACAAGAAGGCCCATGTGGCGTGGTTGCGGGCCTGGGTCGCCCATCTCAAGGACATGGGCATCGGTTATGACCGCTATGCCATGTACCCCGTCGATGAACCCGGCTTGACCGAGGGCCTCGTGGAACTCTACCTGTCCTACGCGAAGCTCGCCCGCGAGGCCGACCCGAACATCCAGATGTATACGGACCCCGTGGCGCGCATTCGCAAGGAAGAGCTGGTCGAAATGCTCCCCTACGTCGACATCTGGTGCCCCAATCGCGGCGGCTTCTTGCTCGACATCAACCAGGACAAACTGGAAATCATCAAGAATTCAGGCGGCATTCTCTGGACCTACGAGTGTTCGGACAATGCGAAGCATCAATCTCCGCTCGGCTATTACCGGGCTCAGTCATGGCTCGCATGGCACCACGGCCTTACCGGCATCGGGTTCTGGTCGTACTGCACGTCCCAGGCGGACCCGTGGTACAAGCCCAAGGGTACCCTGGACTACCTGATGGTGTACCAGGGTAACGGTGTGGTTCCGAGTAAACGGTGGGAGGCCGTGCGGGACGGGATCGAGGATTACGACATGCTGGTGGTGCTGCGGGAGGCGGCAGCGAAGGCGAAGAGCGAGAACCGCGCGCCTGAAGCGGTCGCGAAGGCTGAAGCGCTGCTTGGAGACAAGGCTTTGGAGATCGCGGAGTTCTGCGGGCTGGACGAAGACGGCACCACGCCGGGCAAAGAGGGACTGCCGGGAGTCCGAAAAGTCGCGGATAAGCGGTATGCGTCGATTCAAGCGGTGCGGAGAGATATCGCGGCGTTGCTGGAGCAGTTGGGGCAGTAGTGGCGGCTTTCCGGAGCCAGGAGTCCAGGATGGGGCGGCGATTTGTGTTGGCTTGACGTTGTGGCCGAACTTGCGGGGAGGGTTGGGCATGAAGAAGAAATTTGGGTTTTATATCCTGGCATGTGCTCTTGTGGCTGTCGTGATCCTAATGCTCGGCATCTCCGTGATGGTCAGCATGCACGAGAGTGAGATTGCAGACTATGTCTCCCCGACTCGTGCGGACATTGAAGAAATGAGAGCCAGACTTGCGAAGGTTAGTGAGGAAGCGACAGCCCATGCGAATACTACAGACAAGGTTGTGTGCGAGGGCGAGGCCGAAGCCGAGCCTGTGTTGCCCTCTGGGCTCGAAGGGACTGTTTCAGCGGAAGCATTAGTGGAGCGATTCGGAGAGAGACGTCCCGGAGAGTTGCGAGACACACAGCTCAAGGCAAAGGCCTTCAAGGTGCTGGAAGGGGTATCGTCCTTCGTGAACCAGGAACAAGCTGGCGGCTGGGCTTGGGAACGAGGACAAGAGTTGATGAGCCTGGGGCAATGGGATGCCGCCCGACGGTGCTTCTGGGTAGCCCTTGATTCTCCTCTTGATCCGGGGATCCACAAGTTTGCCGCCGCCAAGCTTGCATGGCTCGAAGATGATCCTGAGAAGGCGCTGCAATATCTTGAATTGTCCTGCTATGGAGAAAATTGCAGTCACTGGCTGATTAATGCTGTAGACTTGTGCGAGGCGACAGGAAGTGACGCGCTGGCTGAGCACTATTTAGCGCGTTTGCGCACAGAATACCCAGAACTTGAGCAACTCTATTCTGAGGGTCGTCGTTAACCAGCAGGCTAAGCATGGCGCTTCAGGCGCGGACGAGGTGAAAGGCCATGAATGCCCCGATGGCGGAGAGGGCGAGGGTCAGGGGCAGTACAATCCACTTAGCAATGCGGCCCTTGCCAGCGAGCCACGCGACGGCGAAGACGATGATTACGGAGAGGATGCCGCCTATGACCACTCCTGCGGTTTCCGACGGGGGTACAATCGCAAGACCGATTCGTTGAGAGAAAATGCGCGCCAGATAGGTCAGCAGCAGCCCGGGAAAAACCCACAGGCACTTTAACCACACGAGTTTGCAGTGGGTGCACGAGACGAACAGCCAGGTAATCGACGCGGCGATGCTGAACGGGCCGTACACCACCCCTACCGCAGGCAGAAAAGCATTCCGCCACCAACGGGTATGATCCGTATCCTGCGGCTGCTCTTGAGTCGCGGTATCCTCTTCTACAGCTGTTTCCGCAGGCGCTTCGTGCCGTTCCGGCAGGCGGTTGCTCATTCCGCTATGCTCCTCATCCCAACGCGCACAAACGTTTCGTAGGCCCATTGGTCCCATTCAGGCTCGACACCAATCCCGTGGAGGTCGGGGTAGTTTTTCGCGATGAATCCGCCTCGGAATGTATTCACCAGGCGCTCGGTCTCCCGTTCGATCAGTTCCCGGTCTCCCGTGGGCAGCACCTTCTGGATGTCGCAGGGCGAGAACAATCCGACCTTATGCTTGCGCAGTTTCTCCGACAGGGCGGGCATGTCGTACAGGGCGGGCTGGTCGAACTGGAGGCAGTCGATGCCCGCCTCGCACAGGTCGTCAACCAGGTCCATGTTATAGCCGCAGGAATGCATGAGCACCTTCATGCCGTGGGCGTGGGCGCGCGCTGTCAAACGCTCGTAGAGAGGACGAAACACGTCGCGCCATATCGGCACCCCGAGCAGCAGCCGGTCCTGGGTGCCGAGGTCCTCGCAATACATGATGCCGTCCATACCTGCTTCGCCGTAACGGTCAATGACCCCCTCAAACAGCGTGGTCACGCGATCGTGGAGCTCGTCGATCTGATCCCGAAACGCCAGAAGGTCCATGAAATAGATTTCCATCTTGCGCATATAGCGGCACGTGGCGAACGGCCAGCCCGGCATCCCGCCCACGCGAAACAGGTCCGTGCCCGACGCGCCCAATTCGCGCGCACCTTCATAATAGGCGGGATTGTCGAGGTCGGGCAGCTCGAGATTGTCCAGGTCCGCCCAGTCCTTGATGATGGGCTCGAAAACCTCCCCGCCTTGCGACAGACCGACGATGCGATGCCAGACATTGCCCCAGATGTCCGTCGAATACTCGACGCTGCCCTCGGTCCACGTTTTCGTCTCGATCCCGTGCCTGCAGCCGGCGCCGGTGAAGTCGTTCAGCCGGTCCCGGTCGGAAAAATTGAACGCAATGCGCCCGTCGCACCGGCACTCGATATTTCCGATCACAATCTCACGCGGCGTCATAGAGGTTCCTTTGACTCGAGAGTTTTTCCCCGCACATTCCCGTCAGTGCTTGTCCGCGCGGGTCCAGCCGGGCATCGCCCACGGCCCAGCCCGACGCTTTACGTCTCGCCACCCCGAGGCCCTTTCCGTCTTCATCCGCAAAGACGAGAATAGCACGCCGGCCGGTGCTCCGACCATCCGGCTTGCTACGTCCAGGAGAATTCGTCCACAACTTCGCGCGTGATCTCCACCCAGCGGCGTACCCGCCTCGGGTCGTTCTGTACGGTTTCGACATCCTTCAGCGTGATGTCGACATGGCAGCCGTTACCCCGGCACGCCTCCAGGTCGCGCCGGAGAATCCTGCGTATCCGATCTTCGTCAAAACCGTAGCCCACCATATCCGAGGGACTGGGCCGGTAGCTGAACACGCACTCGTCCCCGAGCTGCTCGGCGCATTGTTTTACATCGGCCATCGGCGAGACGGCGATGCGCCGGAGGTTCGGGATTTTGCGCACCTTATCGATTTTGCGCGTCAGGTCCTCGCAACAGCCGTATGCGACGAGTCCGAACGGAGCCATGATGGGAATTTGATACTGGAGCATGAATTCCTCGAACTGGTCGGGGCCGTACAGCGTGGTTTCCTGCGACGCGCAGAAGTACCAGAGTTTGTCGCGTGTTACCGGTTCGCCGTGTATCGCGGGGTCACCCAGTTCGCGGGCGTACGGCATGGCCTGGTTCGAGTGGGCCGACAGCGTCCAGTCACCGGCCCGCTCCGCCTCTTCCTGGGCGCGCAGAATGCCGTCGCGCATCAATGCGAGCACCCTGTGGGTCCACTCCGGCGCGACCATCATGTCCATCATCATGGCATCCAGGCCGCGAAGCCGTGCCAGTTGCGTCGAAATGTCGCCGTTCCAGTCCCGGTACAACGGCGCGCGCTCGATGTGCACCGGAAGAATGTCGCCCATAGCCTCATGCATTTGCTCGAAGTGCTGTCGAGTGGCGGCCTCGTCAATTGCGTGATGGGGTTCGATTAGTCTATTGACGTCCTCATAGTCCTTCATGGGCGGGTCGATCAGTTTGGCGGTCCGGTAGTCCTCCTCGCCAATCCACCCCGTCCGCATGCCCCAGACGCCTTCCGGCGGCGACACGTGCGTCGCTTCGACGCTCAGCCAAGGCTCGAAAATCGAGTCGTCGTTCAGCGAATTCCAGAACAGCGCGTGCCGCAATTCATTCTCGTACCGCCGTGCCAGGGCGTCTTCGCACCGGCACCGCGATTCGGGCATTTCGTGCCAGGCGAATGCGCGCGTGTAGATGAGCGGGCGCGTCCGCACAAAACTGTTGTGCGCGCGCCACAGGGAACGCCGTTCGGCCTGGACATCGCATGTGCAGATGTCCACATATCGTTTAGCCAACTCGCGAAGAGTTTCCCGGTCTGAACGGTTCATGGCAGAACGCCCCGAAATGTCACAACGCGGTCTTCCGCGCTGGCGGTGCGCACCGCATCCAGTATCCGCGACAGGCCGAGAGCGTCTTCGGGCGTTACCGGGAATGTGCGTTCACCCCGCACCGCTTGCGCCACTTCGCCATAGATTTCGTGCTCGTCACCGTAAACCGAGCCCTCGACGGTTTCTTCATGCGCGTTCTGGCTTGAAGAGCCGTCGCTGCCATACGCGGTCGGGTCGCCGGGGTGCTCGGGTAACGTTCGCTGCACTCGGAGATGCTTGTCGTACACTGTGATGGCGCCTTTCGTCCCCTGAAGCACCCAGCTCGGGAACGGTTCAGGCGACACCGTGTACTCGGCCTGGATCACCGTGCCATTCTCGAGCGTCAGCAACGCGAAGAAGAGATCTTCCGCATCGCCGGGGTTAATAGTCTGCTTCAGGCGTCCGTAAACCGACACCACCCGGCTCTTCATCAGATTGACAGGAGGATCGATGATGTGCGGACCCCAATTAAGCAAGTATCCACCTCCATGCCTCCGCTCGATCTGCCAGTCGCACCGTGTGCGAAAACTGGATACCACGCGGCGCACAAGGAACACGTCACCAATGGCGCCATCGTCGACAAGGGTCTGAAGCCGCCGCAGGTCGCACCCCCATCGAGCCGGAAGCCAGGGCAGCAGGAGCTTCCTCGTGCGCTTCGCCGTCTCCACCATACGCTCGGCCTCGGCCGCATTGACGGCCCATGGCTTGGTCACGAGCACATTGACGCCCCCTTCCAGGCAATCGCAAGTCATGGCGCAGTGCTGGTCGCTGCGCGTGACAATCGAGACAAGATCGAGGTGCTCCTTTTCGAGCATCTCGCGGTAGTCTTCGTAAGTCGTGCAGCCGAATCGCGCCGAGGCCGCGCGAGTGCGTTCCGCCTCGATGTCGCACACCGCAACAACCTCGAACGCGTCATTCGTTTCGAGCGGGTTTGCGTGCAACGTGCTCCCGCTACGACCATATCCCAGAATCGCCGCACGAATGGCCATGCAAAGACTCCTGTTCACCGCCCTCTGTTCGCAAATTCACGCCGCTGCAGCTTGGCCGCCAACCCCTTCGCTTTCCTTTCGAAGGAGGGCTTCTGAGGTGGCATGAGCATCCTGCTCATGATTGGTTCCAGGCATTACGGTGCAGCGCAATCATGACCAGTCTCCCAACCTAATGCTTCGCCCTTACGGCGCCGCCGCAGCGTCCGCCGACGGCAAGATATCAAACGTGCGCGCCACAAACACATGTTCACTGCGCAACTGCCGGTGGTGGTCCAGCGTCGTGTTGGGTTCGCCGATCACGCTCTCAGGACGTTCTGGCAAGACCTCGATGGCAGGCAAACCGTAGAACCGTTCCACAACCTGTAGTTTCAATGCCGAGTCCGGCGCGACACGCAACATCACTTCCGCACCTTCCGGGGGAAGTGTGTGGATGGTCCGCCACCAGCCGTTTTTCCGGCCTTCCACTTTGACCCCCATGATCGTGGCCGACAGAATGGCATCTTCCGAATGCAGCGTCACAACAGGCGCCTCCCGGGTCGACCAGATGAAAAGCGTCAGCTCACGGACGCCGTCCTGCTTTTCGTCGCGCACCAACTCGAGGCTGGGGCCGGGGAAATCCAATACGGGCGCGGGTGCTTTCAAGTACTGCGCCGTATCCCACGGTATG
>CAZFOG010000163.1:0-13040 GCA_964520685.1 uncultured Nitrospiraceae bacterium
TGTTACCGCAACGAGCACCGCTATCCATGTGCCTGCCTTGCGCAATGCACCCCCTGTTGTCGTCGAATTGACGGGTCTTCCAGAGCAGCAACGAATGCCTTGCCCAACTTCTCTGCACGGTCCGCGGGCCTAAAGGCCCCGGCATCTTCGCGCCCTCGTTCCGTGAAAATCCAGCAACGACCCGAAAAAGTCCCGGTCAACCCATTCTGCACTTCCGCGCGGCGAACGGAATAGACCACGTGTATCAAACCACAGCTCCGCCCACGCGATCAAGGGAGAGAAGACGCAGTACAGTCGCACTTGACCCTCCCCCGGGAACGATTCCTGTGGGAGCGGCGGCGCTCTTTACCGCTATTCTTGCGCAGGCAGGAATCCAGAGGGCTGACGGTATGGGCGGCCGCAACGCAACCTGGACCCCTGCTTTCCGCAGGGGAGACGGGAGGGGCAGGGGCCACAAACGACCCGTCTCACAAAGGTCCTTCGCAGGGGGCGCAGCACGTGCGATTGCCCCGGGGCAAAACAGCCGCGAGGCCTGCTGATGAAGCAGGCCTCGCGATGAATTCTGACCGGTCCTATACGGATATGATCATGCCATGTCGTACATGAACTTGGCGATGAACGCCCAGGTGCGGCTCGCGGGATACTCGCTGGGATAGCGCAAGAACTCGACGTGCCCATCCTGGTACAACACATTGCAGCCGCCCGGCACGTGATTGTAGGTAACGTAGTTGGCCGAGGCCCCCGTTGTGGGCGTGGCGGAAATCGAGTCAAACATCACCACCACTTCAGATTGGGCCTTGGCCGAGGCCGCCGGGTTGTTGATGTCGGTGATGAAGAAGCGCTCGATGCCTTCCCGCAGGTGATACACCGTTGTCGAACCCAGGTCCTCGTGATCGAACGTAATGTCTTTGGTGTAATTATCTGCCTGATCCTGGATATCGCTTACGCCGGCCGGCGCGGGCACCGGTACAGGAAGGGCCGAAAGAGGCGTCATGGCGGCTTGGATCGCTGCCAGAGCGGCCATCGAGATGTCGACGCCGAACGCGGGGTCCTCCGCATTGTCGCCACCGCCGTCCACAAGCAGGTAGTGTTGCGGAAGCATGGCCCAACCGAGGTAAATGTAGGAGTCCCCGTGAAGGCGGCACGGGTCCAGATTGCCTTCCTCATCAAGCCAGTACTTCTCGACGCGCTCGAGCGCATCCGGGTCAGACGGACACATCAGGATGTTGTAATCGGACAGGTATTCCGGGTAGATGGCCGTACCTTCGGGAATCGTGCGCGCCCCCCAGAGATCGCAGCGGTGGTCCGGATCCAGCGACCCATCACTGGAGCCGTTCGAGCTGTCCGAATACTGCAGCGGAGGGAATTGCTCTCCTTTGCTCTCGTTGGCAAACATCTTGAACACCAGGCCCATCTGCTTCAGATTATTGGCACAACTCGCCCGCCGCGCCGCCTCACGCGCTCGTGCCAGTGCCGGCAACAAAATCGCCGCAAGAATTCCAATGATGGCAATAACAACCAGCAATTCGATTAGTGTGAATCCTCTTGTCTTCATTTGTGAGCCCTCCAAAGTTGACTTATTGCATGAAAACACACACCATGGTGAACGCGACCGTGCAACCGGTTGCATGGTACCCGAAACGCCGCGGCTTGTCAATGCGCCCAGGCAGCCTGTGGCCCTTCGGTTCATGGCCCAGAACCGGTAACTCAGGAGTTGTGCGATGACCCGCGTTTCCCAGCCCGCTTCACGGGTAACCATTGAGGACATTGCCCGCAAAGCAGGGGTGCACCGCTCGACCGTCTCGCGGGCGCTTCGGGGAGACGTCCGGATCACCCCTGAAACGCGGGACCGCATCCAGCGCATCGCCGAGGACCTTCAATACGAGCCCAATTTTCTTGCCAAAGGGCTGGCGGGGCAGGGCACGCGCACGGTGGGCATTCTGGCGCCGTATCTGCGGGATGGCTTCTATGTAGCCATTGTATCGCGTCAACAGGACCTCCTCCTCGAGCAAGGATACTCGGCACTCATGGGGATGACCAAAGGTGGGTACGGCCCCACCGAGCGCCAGGCGATCGCCAACCTGGTCAGCCGCGGCGTGGACGGTCTAATCCTGAATCACGTGCCCGGCGACCCCGAGACCAACGAAGTTCTCATGGGGCTTGCGGCCGAAGGCCTGCCCATCGGCATGCTCGGGATTCACCATCTGAAAGGGATCGATTGCGTCGGCTACGACACGTCGCTGATGGCTGCTCAAATCGTCCATCATCTGGTCGAGCTGGGCCATCGCCGCATCGGCATCATCTCGTGGTCCACGCACAGCCGCCGGGTAGTCGGGTACCGGCAGGGTTTGCGCGACCACCGGCTTACGTACCGCCCCGATTACGTATACATTGCCGACGCGTCCCGCACGGGAATGGCCGCCTTAACCGGCCGGATCCTGGCTCATCCCGCGCCGCCCACGGCCATTCTGACTGTCGATGACGATATGGCCGCCCAGTTGCTCGTAGAACTTGAGTCCCACGGCCGCCGTGTGCCCGGCGATATCTCCGTCACCGGCTTCGACGACAGCTGGTTCTCGCCGCTGTGCCGGGTGCCTCTGACAACCATGCGCTTGCCCCAGGCCGAGATGGCCGCCGCGCTCGTGGACCTTGTCATGGCACGCACCCGCATTGCCCCCGCCGACCGGTCCCGCCATGCCCGGCGTGTTGATTTCACCGGCGAACTCGTGGTGCGTCAGTCCACCGCGCCGCCCCCGAGCGCGGAATAAGGAATGAAAAAAGAACCTCCCCCGGCTTCGTGTCCGGGGGAGGCGTGTATATCCCTGACCCGCTTGTCCTATTTGTTCAATTCGCGGATCTGAATATTGCGGTAATCCAGTCGCGACCCGTGGTTCTGGAGACCGATATAGCCGTCGGTTCGGGTGACCCCCGGATGGTCGCTGACCTTGTCCTGGTGCTGGCTCATATCCGCCTCCGTGACGGGGAAGCCGTTCACGGAAACCGAGATTTTCGGCCCCTCGCAGCGGATAAACATGCGCTGCCACGTGCCGGCCGGCAGGGTGACCCGGCGCGACGGCGCGGCGATGGAATACACGCTGCCCGTGTATTGCCAGGGCTTCAGCGTCGCGTATTGCTCGTCGTAGTCGTCCAGCACCTGCACCTCGAATCCCTCGTAGGCCGGATTGCCCTGGCGGGGGGTGCGGCAGAACACGCCGCTGTTGCCGCCCACGGGCACCCGGAACTCGAGGGCCAGCTCGAAGTCGGCGAACTGTTCGGCCGTCGAAAGCCAGCCGCCTTCGCCCGCATCCGTATAGAGGATGCCGTTCTCGACGCCCCACGTCTGTTCTTTCCCGCCGATCTGCTCCCAACCGGTCAGGTCCTTGCCATTGAACAACGGCCGCCACCCCTCGCCCGGCAGGATCTCGCGCAGGTAGACGTTCTTGAACCAGAGGTCGGAACCGTGGTGTTGCAGCTCGAGCTGCCCGGACGGGAAAATCGGGATCTCCCGGTTCCAGTAGTTTTCCATCACCACGTTGTTCACCACGAGCGTGTTGTTCAAATACACCGTTACCCGTTCGCCCACCATCTTGATGTAGAACGTATTCCACTCGCCGATGGGGTTGTCCGCGCACACCAGGGCCTTGCTCGGGTTTTTCTGGTTGTTGTACAGACCGCCGGACCCCTCCGGCCACTGGGCCGGATCCCAGATCTGGACCTGGGGAGCGCCGCGCAGATAGATGCCGCTGTCGCCCTTGGGGGGGATCTTCCAGTCCACAATCATCTCAAAATCCGCATAATCCTGCGCAGTGCACAGGCTGGTCCCCTTCCCGTCGTACTTCAGGACGCCGTCCTCGACGACGCTCCAATGCTCGCGAATGAGGGCATCGGCTTCCGCCTGAGCGGCCGCAAATTCCTCGGGGGTCAAGGCGGCGCGCTTTTCCGGATTATCCAGCGGCGACTTCAGCAGCCCCTTCCAACCGGTCAAATCCTTCCCGTTGAACAACGCCACAAACCCCTTCGGAGGATTGTCGGGCGACATCTCGCCCATCAGCCGCGACACGGCCGGCTCCATGGTCCGCGCCCAGAGCCAGTAGCCCTTCGTATTGGGATGGAGCGCATCGGGCATGATATCCTCGGGAAGAATCTCGTCATCGTTCAGGAATTCCTCGCTGATATCCAGGAAAAACACATTCTGGCCGTCATCCAGGTTTGCCAACAGCTTGTTGGCTTCCGCCATCTTCACCCGGTAGTCGGCATCGGGCGCCGTCTCGCGCGGGAAGATTCCCAGCAGCAACACCTTCGTCTGGGGCAGTTTTGTGCGCACATTCTGAACAATGGCCGTCACGCCCTCCGCGATTTGCGCGGCATTGTGCAAGACGCGGTTGTTCGTCCCGATCATGATCACCGCCAGTTTGGGCGAAACCTTACTGAAATCCAGGTCGTCCAGCCGCCACAGCACGTGAAACGTGCGATCGCCCGATATGCCCAGATTCACCGCATTCCGGCCGGCATAATAGTAGTCCCACACGTCCTTGCCACCGTTTTCCCATCCCTGGGTGATACTATCGCCGATGAACAACAGGTCGGCATTACCCTCGAGCAGGCGCGCTTTCATCGCATTATGCCGTTCGACTTTCCAGTCCTCGGACGGCGCTACCCGGTCCGCCGGATTCTGATAGGGTTCCTCATCGGCGGCATAGGCGGCCGCCACACCAAGTACCAGCGCCAGGCACACGCCAAGCGCGACGCGAAACATGACCGTTCCTTGACACATACGCAATTCCTCTCATTCGTGGTGGGGCCGGGGCCCGTTCCCAAGACCCCGAAAACCGCTATTGTGCCGACCCGCGCCCCCCGGTGCAAGTCCCCTGGCGAACAAGGACCAAAACACTGACCCGCCGGTTGCCGCAGTCAAGCCCGAAATCGCTGGCCACGAATGTCGCGGATGCCACGGATTGGATTCCCTCGCCGTGGCCGGGTTTACTGAAAGCACCATATCTTACGGTCGATAGTCTCTAACGCTTCCCCTGGCCCGAGCGCAAACACAGCCGTTCACGTTTCGATATCGACATAATCCGGGTTCGGCACCGGCATCTTCGCGCCGATACCCCGCTGCCATTCATGCAGCAGCTCGAGCAATTCGTGCGATTTCTCCGGCATCGCTGCAGACAGGTCGTTCTGTTCGCTCACATCCTCGCGCAGGTTGTACAGTTCGACCTTCTCCTCCTCATAGAACTCGACCAGTTTCCAGTCGCCCGCCCGCAGAGCGGCCCCGGGGGTCCAGGCGCTGCCGTGATAATGCGGGTAGTGCCAGAAGAGGGCGTTGCGCGCCGGTGCAGGGCCTCCGCCCAATAGGGCCGCCAGACTCACCCCGTCGCGCGGGCCGTCGTTGGGCATACCGGCGCCAATCAACTCGAGGAGCGTGGGATAAAAGTCCGTGCTGGTCACTGGCACCGCGCACACGCTGCCGGGTGCGGTCAGCCCCGGCACCCGGATAATCTGCGGCACCCGGATACCGCCCTCGTAGCACCAGCCTTTGCCGGCGCGAAGCGGCCCGAGCGCCGTGGGAGCGCTTTCCCCGCGCACGGTCGACAGGCCCCCATTGTCCGACGTAAACACCACGATCGTGTCATCCGCCAACCCCAAGTCATCCAGTGCATCCAGCAACCGCCCGACATTCTCATCCATGGCGCACACCATCGAGGCATAATCCGGCCGATCCTGGCGCAACCGCGTGGTTCCTTCGTGCTCGCGGCGAAACATCGGCCCCTCGGGCTCCGGCAACCGCGCCGCTTTTTGCTCAAAATGCTCAATGTGCCGCGTACAGGCCTGGATAGGCGTGTGTACCGTGTAGAACGACAAGAATAGCAGGAACGGGTTGTCGTTGTTCGCCCTGAGAAACCGGAGCGACTCGTCGGTCAGGCGATCGGTGAGGTACTCACCTTCGGGCCCGTCCTCGAGCTTCGGATTTTCATACGGCGCGTAATACCCGCCCGGCGGCGACCCTTTGTCATGGCCGCCCTTGTTGATATCGAAACCCTGGTCTTCCGGATAATATCCTTCGCCGCCCAGATGCCACTTCCCGGCGAAAAATGTCCTGTAACCCTCTGCCCGAAACACCTCCGCCAGCGTGATTTCCTCGAGGGGAAGCTCATGCCTGTCCTGTGGGCCCAGCAATCTGCGGTCCTTCGGCTCCCGGCCGGGGATCCAGTCTGTGATATCCAGCCGCGCGGGATACTTGCCCGTCATGATGGCCGCGCGCGTGGGCGAACAGACCGGACACGCCGCATACGCATCCGTAAACCGCATTCCCGACGCCGCGAACCGGTCCAAGTTCGGCGTTTCGTAGAACGTGCTTCCGTAACACCCCAGGTCGAGCCATCCCAGGTCATCTACCAGGATGAACACCACATTGGGTTTGTGCGCGCCGCGTGCTGCACGGACCCGTCCCTGCCACGCCAGCGCCAGCGCGCCCAGCCCGCACTGCTTCAAGAAGTTACGCCGATTGATCATCGCTGCCCCCTTGTCTTCCTTCCGGTTGAGCCTACATTGCGAGGCAGTCGCGGTCAATCCGGAAGTCCTCAATGCAGCCGCGGCATCTTGCCGCGTTCCACTGATACAGCGCCTCCGCCGCACGCGCCAACGAAGCGCGGTGTTCGGCGTGGCATGCGCATCCTGCGCATGATTGGCCCTCATGCTATGTCCCGGTTTGCCTGCCCTAGCGCGCGCCTTGCGGACCGTTGGCAGCGGGACTACAATCGCAGGCGATGGCGCACACTGATTTGTTCGCGGACGACTGCAATTTTCACGAAAAGAGGACATCATGGCGGACACATTTACGGCATATATCACGGCGGAGACGCTTTTGGACATGCTCTCAGCCGCGGATGCGCGCAAGGAGAGTGTTGCGCTGCTGCGGGCGAGTCACGTATCGCGGGTCGTTCTCGAGGGTCTGCGAGGCAGCCGTTGCGTCCCCGAATCCATCCTTGTTTCGTTTCGCGACTTTTACGAAGGGGAAGGCTTCGAGACCTTGGGGGGGTTGATGCCTGTCTACGGCGAGGCATTTGGCGAGCCCGCGGTGGGGGTCGAGACGCGTTTCGCGAGCTATTGTTTCAGCCGGGAAAAGACGGTCGCCGGACTCGAACAGGAAATCCGCAAACTGGCCCGGTGTTTCAAGGAGGTCGTCATCGACGACGCTTTTTTGACCTCCTGCCGGTGCGAGGTGTGTGAGGCATGGCGGGGTGAGCGCGACTGGGGCGCCTTCCGGCGCGACCTTTTGGCCGAGGTAGGCCGCCGGTGGGTGGCGGCTGTTCATGACGAAAACCCCGAAGCGCTCCTGATCGCCAAGTTTCCCCAGTACTACGACCGCTACCACCGTTTTGGCTACGATGCCGAGACGTTCGCGGACGTGTTCGACGCCGTCTGGCAGGGCACGGAAACGCGCGACCCTGCCACTCTTGCCTTCGGCTATACGCAGCCGTACCAGGGATACTTCAATTACCGCTGGATGAGCGCCTGCGCCGGCGAGAAACTCACTGCAGCATGGTTCGATGCCCTCGATTGCGATGAACAACAGTACTATGAGCAAGCTGTCACGACCTTTCTTGCCGCGCCGCGCGAGGTCACCCTTTTTCACTATGACGCGGGCCTTTTCGGTACGAGCATGCTGGAGCGCGTCACCGACGCCCTCCCGGCGTTGCTCGCGTTGCGCCAGGCCGCCCGGGGGCCCCAGGGCGTCCACATCATCAAACCGCCAAATGCCGACGGCGGCCGCGACCTCTTCCTTGCGGATCAACTCGGAATGGTGGGACTGCCGCTGGTGCCCGCGACGGCCATCGAGCCGGGCATGCGTAGCGTGTTGCTCACCGCTCACGCGATGGAAGGCGAGAACATCGCAGAGGATATCCAGCGCGCCCTCGTTGCGGGCCGCCAGGTGATTCTCACCGCGGACGCGCTCGTGCGCGCCGCAGCGAAGTGTCCCCAGTTGCTTCCTTTCTTTGGATACGAGCCGCCGGGAATCTGGCCCTCGGGTGCGGAGGCAACGTTCTTTGAAATCGGTGCGGAGCGTTTTCTGGCGGATGTGCCGTACCGCTTGCGGGCGGACTTGGCGCCTGCCGGCGCGGCGGTCCTGGTATCCGCAGGGACCCCCGCCTTTGAAAAGCCGCCCATCGAGACGCCTCTGGCCACGGTCAAGACCTATGCCAGCGGTGGCCGCGCCATAGTGTGGAACATCGGCAGCTTCGGCCACGATGCCTTCGAGATCCGCGAACCCTTCAATGTCCCCGTCGAAAGCGATCTGTTCAATTTACCGAAGGGCGTACTGGATTTCCTGCGCAACACCGCGCTTGCGCCGCTCGGGTTTTCGATTACCGCGCCGCCCGGAGTGGCCAGTTTTGTATTCGCGCGGCACGCGGCGTTTGTCAACTACACGCAGATGCCGGCCGAACTGGGCGTGACCGGGCTGGACTGGAATCCCGAATCCCTGATGTCCGACTCGGCGAACACCGCTTGCCGTGAGACCGTCCTGTACCTGGCACCCCGCAGCTACGCCCTGCTGTCGCTGAACCGCGCCTGATTTGTTAGTCTTCCCCCCTGCGTCGAAAATTCAAAAACCGGGATTTTCCGCTCTGTTGTGGGACCGGTGCCCTCACCGGTCGTTTCTATTTTCATCGGCCACGGGTGAGCCTCGGGCTCATGGTGCGCTGCCTCGAAGATTCAGTTTCCGAACGGGGACACGCAGCCGCGCTGCGGACGGCGCTTTGAACATGTCCCCGTTCACCCTTTGCAGGCCAGGAATCCTCCGTCCGAACACCTTTCGGCGTTCGCCCACCTCCGAAGGGGGGAGATGCGCGCTGGCGTTGAGGTGGCATGAGCGTCTTGCTCATGATTCAATCCCGTAAGCCGAGTTCCTGAGAATGATGAGGCTGGCAGCCTCTTCTACGTTTCCGGGTGTTTTCAACGTAGACGCGGCATCCTGCCGCGTCCCACTGACGCAGTCATTCACCAGGAAGCTTTAACCAAGCGCGGTCTCTCGAAAGTCCAGCGTCAGGTCCGTATGATTCGTGGAATCCATGGTTCAATCCTTCTTCGATATCCACAAGCGGAGATGGTTTTACTACCGCAAAGATTTCGGGGGATGGTTTGCGGCTGGAAGGGGAACGCGGTGGCGGCGGGCAGTAAGGTGATTTGTTGTGAAATAGTGAATGAAGATCTTTAACCACGGATAGCACCGATGGCACGGATAACATTATGGATGCTCACATTTGGCGGATTCTGCCGCACGGTGCCGGGTTCTTCTGCTGGATTGGGGCCGGGCGAGCGGCTTCAAAATGCCTCGGGCGCGGTGGTATCATGGCTGGGTGAGCGAAATCACTTCGGACATAGGCGCGGCGTACCGGGAAGTGCTCGAGGCGGCCGAAACACTCGTGAAGCAGGCCGCCCACCCCAAGAAGCACACCATCTCGGTCTCTCGCGAGGTGGCCGTTCTCCTCGAGCGGGCCGGGGCCGTCGCGGCTCCACCGGTTTCTGATTTCCCCGCGCACACGGAAATCGAGGCCCTGCGGGAGGAAGTCAGCCAGTGCCGTAAATGTCCATTGTGCGAATCGCGCACGCGGGCCGTGTTCGGGGCGGGCAATCCCAATGCCGACGTGGTGTTTGTCGGCGAGGCTCCGGGTGAAAACGAAGATCTGCAGGGGCGACCGTTCGTGGGCCGTGCCGGCCAGCTTCTCACCGACATCATCGAGAAGGGGATGCAGATGACCCGCGAGGACGTGTTCATCTGCAACGTCCTGAAATGCCGCCCGCCGGACAACCGCGATCCGAAACCGGACGAGAAGGAGGCTTGCGAACCGTACCTGGTCCGGCAGCTCGAGCTGATCAAGCCCAAGGTGATCTGTGCGCTTGGGGGCCATGCGGCCAAGATGCTCCTCAAGACCGAGGATTCTGTGGGGAACCTTCGCGGTAAGTGGCACTTCTACCAAGGTATCCCGGTACGGGTTACCTATCATCCGTCGTTTGTCCTGCGTTCCGAGCGTGAGCCGAAACGCCACATGGCTGATAAGCGCAAGGTCTGGGAAGACATCCAGGAAGTCATCCGCGTGCTGACAGGCGAGATCAATCCCCGCCCGGGTTCCGGCGCATCCGCGGGCAGCCCGGACCTGTTTGGTTAATCGCGGCATGGGTGAAACGCCCTCCACATATCCCCGAGTGCGCTGGCGCCACTCGCTTATTGTGCGCGTCATCATTCTCTGCGCGTTGCTGGTCGCGTGTCTGCTGGGCGCGGTGTACGTGGTCACGCGCTACTATTTCGCCCAGGTGGTCGAAGAAATGCACGAGCAGACCGACAAGATTGCCAATATCGTGTCGCTGTATTACGAGGAAAATCCCGCGGCGTCGCTCGAGAATCTCAAGGCCGAGCTTTCGCGCGAAGGAGCCGACATGCAGTTCCTCGAAGGCGAGGCCATGCCGACCATGGTGACCATCGAGCATGACGAAGAGGGGCAGATGTACAAGGTGGCCTATTCGACCTTGCCGCTGCCGGACGGGCGGAAAGCCCTGCTGACCGTGCGGCTCAATCTTCAGCCCCAGACGGAGATCATCAAGGCGTTTCGCAACGAATACCTCATTACCCTCACCCTCGGATTCCTGCTGACCATCGGATTGATGGTCTATTTTATTGCCAAGACCCTGCGTCCCCTGCGCGATCTGACCCAGCGGTGCGGACGCATCTCCCAAGGCCATCTCGAAAACGTCGAGATCCGCAAGAATGCCGGCGAGATTCTCGCCCTCGAGCACATGTTCAACGGGATGGTCAACGCCCTGAAAGAAAAAGAGCTGATGGAAGCGAATCTGCGCCAGGCCCAGCGCCTGTCCGCCCTGGGCTCGCTCGCCGCAGGCGTTGCCCATGACATACGCAATCCGCTCAATTCCATCAAGCTGCTCTCGAGTCACGTTAGCGACAACCTGGACAGGGCGGAGAACCGCGAGCGCGCCTCGAGACAATTGCTCACCATCCGCAAAGAGGTAGACCGGCTCGAGGAGATCGTGACCGGCTTTCTTTCGATGGCCAGGGAACAGGAGCTGAATCCGGCGCCCAACAAGGTAGACGCGTTGCTCGAGGAGTCCGTGCAGTTGATTCGCAAGGACGCCGAGCAGCGCGGTGTGCGTCTCTCGCACGAACTGCGGGCCGGCGAGACCGAGTTGATGCTCGATCCGAAGCAGTGGAAGCGCGCAGTCATCAATGTCCTGTTGAATGCGCTCGAGGCGACCCCCCGGGCCGGGCGGGTGAGGCTTTTTTCGCGTGTAACGGATGAGACGTGCGAGATCGAAGTGCGTGACGACGGCCCCGGCATGTCGCCCGAGATTGCGGAGCGCGCGTTCGATCCCTACTTCACCACAAAGCAGACAGGCACGGGCCTGGGATTGTCCATCACGCGCGGCATTGTCGAAGAACACGGCGGGACCATTCAGTTGACCTCCCGTGAGGATGCGGGATGCCAGGTGCTCATAACTCTACCGCTACGGAATCTGCAGCCATGAACACACCTCGAATTGTAATAGCCGAAGACGACGGCGTTCAGCGTGAAATTCTCCACGACATTCTTCGGGAGGCCGGGTACGACGTGGATGTGTTCGGGTCGCCCCGGGACGCCCTGGCCGCGCTCGAGAACAGCGTCTATGATTTGCTGCTGACCGACCTCCGCATGCCCGAGATGGACGGCTTGGACCTTTTGCGGGAAGCCCTGCGGCTCCGTCCCGAACTCTCGGTTGTGGTGATGACGGCCTATGCCACCGTGCAGACCGCGGTCACCGCCATGAAAGAGGGGGCCTGCGATTATCTGGCGAAACCGTTCGATAAAGACGAGCTTCTGGTCGTGGTGGGCAAGGCGCTCGAACAATCCGAACTCCGCCGCGAAAACCGGCACTTGCGCGACCTGATCACCGATGCGACCGCCCTGGGCAATATTGTCGGCCAGAGCTCCGCGATGCAACGGGTGTTCGACACGGTCCGGCGCGCGACCCGTGTCTCGAGCACCGTCTTGATCCAGGGAGAATCCGGCACGGGCAAAGAAATGGTCGCGCGGCACATCCACTTTGCCGGTCCGCGCAAGGCCAAGCCGTTCATCGTCGTCAATTGCGCCGCCATACCCGACACCCTGGTGGAGAGCGAGCTGTTCGGACACGAGAAAGGCGCATTCACGGGCGCCGAAACGAGCCGCCAGGGCAAATTCGAGGTCGCCAACGGCGGAACCCTGTTTCTGGACGAGATCGGCGACATGCAGCTCGAGAGCCAGGCCAAGCTGCTGCGGGTTTTGCAGGACGGCCTTGTCGAACGCGTAGGCTCCTCGCAGTCCCGCCGGGTGGACGTCCGCGTCATCGCCGCCACCAATCGCGAGCTGAAATCGGTAGTGGACGAAGGCCGCTTTCGTGAAGATCTCTATTTCCGGCTCGAGGTCCTGCCTATCCGCATTCCGCCGTTGCGGGAGCGTATTGAAGACCTCCCCCTGCTGGTCGACCATTTCCGCCAGAAGCTGGCCACGCGCCTGGGGCAGCCCGCTCCCGCCCTCAGCGCCGCCGCCATTGACGCCATGAAGCGGTACCGCTGGCCCGGAAACGTCCGCGAACTCGAGAATACCCTCGAACAAGTGTTCATCCTGTGCGACAAAGACACTATCGCGGTCGATGACCTGCCCGAGAAACTCCGGACTCGGGAACCTCAGACCGGCGAAGTAGACCTGCCGGCCGGGGGACTCGTTCTTGAGGAGCTGGAGCAGGACCTGATTCGCCAGGCCCTTGCCCGGTCGGGCGGGCGCATCAAGGACGCCGCCGAGCTCCTCGGCCTTTCCTACAAAACCCTCCAATACCGTCTCAAAAAGCACGACATCGACAAACATGAAGCCGGAGGTGTCTGAAAGCCGGCTATCTGACCGGCTGAATTGGCATGAGCCTCTTTCTCATGATTGTAGCGCAGGCGTCTCGCCTGCATTCTTGAGTGAGTGAACCCGATGCAGGCGGGACACCTGCGCTACAAGACGCGCTAT
>CAZFOG010000164.1:0-13014 GCA_964520685.1 uncultured Nitrospiraceae bacterium
CAGGCTGCCGCGTCTACGTTGAAGACATCCGGAAACGTAGAAGAGGCTGCCAGCCGCTTCATTCCCGGGAACTCAGATTGCGGGCGCAACGGAGGGCGGGTTTTCTAACCCGCCATTGAATGAACGCGCGGGCCCAAAGGGCCGCGCTTCCGCTTTGGGATTGAACCGGAGCGTGGGCGTGTCCGCCCGCGGTGCTCTACTGGACGGGTTGCAAAACCCGTCCTCCGTTTTCGGAGTCAATCATGCGCAGGATGCGCATGGCACCTCAAGAGCCACGCCGGAGCCAGGGGAATCGTCTCTCTCAGTCTATCCAGTCCATTTCGTCCATTTCTGAATCAATCATGCGCAGGATGCGCATGGCACGTCGAGGAACGTGCCTGGTCGGGGCTTGCGACTGAATGGTTGCGTTGTTGCCAAATGATTTGTTGAGTTCGGCGGAACCGCTTGGTAGTATCTTGAGGTTGAGTGGTAGAATGTCCGTACAGAGGCGCCGGGGAAGCGCTGTGAGGGTAGGTGTATCAATGGTTTCCGTCGCGAAACGGTCGGACGGTCTCGGAGGACTTGAGGTGAGCAAGGTATCAGTCCGGAAGTGCGGTTTGCTGGTCGTGATCGGCCTTCTTGCGTTGGGCACCACCGCCGAGGCATGGGTTTGGAACCCGGCCACGGGCCGCTGGATCAACGAAAAGAACCTCCCGCAACCCACCGCGGAACTGCAGGTTGAAGCAGCCCGCTCGCTCATGGAACAGGGAGAATACAAGCGGGCGATACGGGAAACCAACAAATTCGATAAATACTACCTCGATTCGGAGTGGGCCGATGACAACCAGTTCCTTCGCGGGGAGATAAACCTTCGCCGGAGTGACTACATGGAAGCCGCCCAGGAGTTCCAACAAGTCATTACCAATTATCCCGACACGGATTTGTACGAAACGGTGATTGCGAAGCAGTACGAGATTGGCGACCGCTTCTATGACTTGGGCCAGAAACGGCTGAACAAACGGTGGACATTGTTCCGTGAGCGTCCGTTCAAGAAGGCCATCGAGGTCTATTCGCTGGTGATCGATAACCAGCCGTTCCAGGATGCAGCCGCGGAAGCGCAGTATAAGGTTGGGTTGTGCCATTTCACGCGCAAGGAATACGTCGAATCCGCATACGAATATCAGCGCGTCCTGGAAGACTATGCGGGGTCAGACTGGGTGGACGATGCCAGCTACGGGTTAGCGATGTGCTACTACGAGGCGTCGTTGCCGCCCGCATACGACCAGACGCGCAGCAAGCTCGCGATTGAAGCCATGGACGAATTCAAGGCCCGCTTCCCCCAGGACGAGCGCGCGGGGGAACTGGACGGGAAACGCGCGGAAATGCGGGAGAAGATCGCCCGGCAGCGGCTGAACACGGCACGGTTCTACGAGAGACGGCGCCGGTTCACCGCAGCACGCACGTACTATGAAGTCGTGGTCGAGCAGTTTCCGGACACCGCGGCGGCGACAGATGCGAAGCTGAGGCTTGACGAGGCGATACAAGACGGGCAACCAGTGGAGCAATGAGAAACAGGACGGCGTCACTCGGGTGCATTGTGCTGATCGTGTGTCTGGGGGGGTGCGGGTATTCCACGCACAGCACTCTGGATGCGCGGTATCAGACAATCGCCGTGCCCGCGTTCAAGAATCTCAGCAAAGAATACGACCTGCAGGCCCCCCTCACAAACGCAGTCATCCGGAAATTTGTGGCCGATTCCCGCCTCGATGTCACGTCACTCGACAAAGCCGACTTGATTCTCGAGGGCGTCATCCTCGATTACAGCCGCAAGGGCCTCACATACGACGCCAAGGACGAAGTCACCCAGTTCCTGTGTTTTGTTTCGGCCGGCGCGCGGTTGACAGATGCAAAGTCGGGCGAGGTGCTCTGGGAAGAGCCGCAGCTTGTGGGTGAGACCACCTTTTATACACGGGCTTCCGGGCAGTCTTCGGATCGCCTGCGGGGCAATGCCGAGTTTTTCCTCCCAACCGTGCGCTCGTTCCCTTCGGAGGAAGAAAACCGCGGGGTTGCGGAAGCACTGGAACAGCTCGCGTCCGACATTTTCCTGCGCACGATCGAACCGTGGTGAGCCGTGGACGTTCAGGAATATCTGCGAAGTGTCGAGAGCGCCCCTCCCGGTCCCGTCACGTTATTCTGCCCATATAAGGCAACAGGCGCGCGGGAACCGTCGTATGAGCCCCTTCTTGCCGAGCGCGCCATCGACCGTGTGGTCGTGCTCTACGTCGAGCCCAGCATGAAGGACATGGCCTACAATGCCTATTTCGCGGATGAGGCCGACCCCCGCGAAATCGTGTCCGTGGCGGAGACATTGCCCTTTCTTTCGGAACGGCGGATTATCGTGGTACGGCGCGCGGAGCGGTACCTGCTGGAATCGGCATGCGGCCCGCTTCTGGCGTACATTGGAAATCCGTGCACGTCGACGCTGCTGCTGCTCGTCGCGGACTCGATCGACAAACGGTCCAAGTTCTACAAGACCTGTGATGCGGCGGACGCCGTGGTGCCGTGCCGGCAGCTTTCCAATGCCGAAGTGGTGGCGTGGATCAACGAGGAGATCAAGGGCCGGCAGAAGAAGATCACGCCGGCGGCGGTCCAGGCGTTGATCGCCCGGGCAGGCACGCGTCTGGGAGACGTGCAAAACGCCCTCCACGTCGTGTGCGACTACGTGGGCACCGGAAAGAACATTGAGGAGGAGGACGTCGAGACCGCCTGTTCGGACGTGGCGGAAGAAAAGGTCTGGACACTTACGGATGCCATCGCGGACTCAGATTCCGATACGGCGCTTCGCGCCCTGCGCGAACTGCTCGACATGGGAGTCAACGAATTTCAGATCATGGGCTCGTTGAACTGGCTGCTGAAGAGCGCTCATGCCGTTGCGGCGGAGACGCCCGGACTTGCCCGGATGAGCAAATTCGTGAGGCAGAAGGTTCGGCCTTTGGCGCAAAAACTCGGCGTCAAGAAGGTGCGTGACGCGTTCAGTATCTGCATGGACACCGAGATTCTGCTTCGCAGTTCTCATGTCGATCGCGCACTGGCGCTCGAGCTATTGGTGATAAAGCTTGCGGCTTCGACAAGGCGTCCTGTCGGCACGCGCCAAACGGCGGACCGATGACGCGTTTTGAAGAGGTGATACCGACGGCCTGCATGTCAACAGCATCCACGGGGCGAGCCGGGTATTGGCTTCCGTGGCGGAGCGGGATGGGCGATGCGTCACTTCGACCATGATTACGCTGAAGAAGTACTGGAACGGCTGAGCAGTATTTCGCCGGACGCCAAACCGCGCTGGGGCTGCCTCACGCGGGAGCAATTGTACGCCCACCTGACGAATGCGCTGCGCTATTCGATGGGACGCAGTGGCGAACCTATGAACCACAGCACGTGGCTCTCGCGCAATATCATCGGGCCATTGATTCTGCACGGCCTGTTGCGCATTCCCAAGAACGTGCGAATACCCGGCCTTGGCGATATACCCGACGGCAGTCTCGAGACCCTGCAGGCGGTGACGGAGGATTACCTCAATCTTGTGCAGGCCGACGAATTCGACCCGTTTCCCCACGTATATTTCGGTGACTTAGGGGTGGATGACTGGGCCCGGCTGCATGTGGCCCATTTCGAACACCATCTTCGCCAGTTTGGGGTATGACGCGGCGCACAGGATGGCGGCCGCCCGGTTGCCAGAGGGCCTGTCTCATGTGGCTTGACAACCGCCCGCCCGCCCAATTGACTTGCGCCACAGTCGACCCGTATCATACGCCGTCTTGGGGGGCGTGCCCCGGCGCAGCTTCATCAGCCATAAGCTTTTCTGATACAAGCAGATACCGCAAGTTCCCGACTATAAAGAGGCCAGGGCGCGGGCTTACGGCTTTCAGATTGTCTACCGGACGCGCCGGCTGACTGCCCTCTCGTGGACAGCGGTGCAGCAGAACGATAACGTGGAGCACGGACCCATGGCACGGGTGATTGCCATCGCGAATCAGAAAGGCGGTGTGGGGAAGACCACAACGGCCATCAATCTGTCCGCGTGTATGGCTGCGGCGGGCAAAAAGGTGCTCCTTGTAGACCTGGACCCGCAGGGCAACGCCACGAGCGGGCTGGGCATCGACAAGAGCACGCTTGACGGCACCCTGTACGATGCCATGGTCAACGGGGAGCCGTCGCAGAATCTTTGCCACCCGACGCTGATGGACAACCTGCACCTGATACCCTCGAACAGGGAACTGGTCGGAGCGGAGGTCGAGCTGGTAAATGCGGAACGGCGTGAGTACCGGCTGCGCGATGCCATGCAGCCGATCCGTGAAGCATACGAATATGTGTTCATCGATTGCCCGCCGTCGTTGAGCCTGCTTACCGTAAACGGATTAAGCGCCGCGGACAGCGTGCTGATTACGTTGCAGTGCGAATATTATGCCCTCGAAGGCCTGAGCGAGTTGCTGCAAACGGTAAAACTCATCCGTGACAACCTCAACCCGCGATTGAAGCTGCACGGCGTGTTGCTTACCATGTATCAGCATACGAATCTGGCGAACCAGGTGGTGGAGGATGTGCGAGCCCATCTGGGAGAGCGGGTTTACCAGACGGTCATCCCGCGAAATGTGACCTTGAGCGAGGCGCCCAGCTTCGGGAAGCCGGTGATCTTTTACGATCTCAAGTCCGTGGGCGCACGGGCCTATTTGGCCCTGGCACGAGAGGTGGTATCGCGTGGCTAAGAAGAAAAAGGGTCTGGGCCGGGGATTGGGCGCCCTGATTTCGAACAATTCCGGCGGCGATTTCGCTGAAACGCTGGGCCCACAGCCCGGCGAGACGGAGGGGCAGCGGCTCCTGATGCTGGACCCGCGCAGCCTCAGGCCCAATCCGAAACAGCCCCGCATGAGTTTCGACGAAGAAGCCCTCGAGGAACTGAGCGAATCCATCCGGCGCGACGGCGTGCAGGAGCCGGTCATTGTGCGCAAGGCCGGCGGCACGTATGAGTTGGTCAGCGGCGAACGGCGCGTGCGCGCGGCCGTCATGGCCGATCTCGAGGTGATTCCCGCGGTATGCCGCGAAGTATCCGACGCCGATATGCTGAAGCTGGGCCTTATCGAGAACATCCAGCGCGAAGACCTCAATCCGATCGAGCTGGCACGGGGCTACAAACAGCTCATCGAGCAGTTTCACTGGACGCAAGAGGAATTGGCGGATCAGGTTGGCAAAAAGCGGGCGACGGTAACGAACACCTTGCGCCTGCTCAACTTGCCCGAGGTGGTGCAGGCGCGCGTTGCCGACGGCAGCATTGCGATGGGCCACGCCCGGGCCCTGCTCGCCATCGATTCACCGCAGAAACAGATAGCGGCATGCCGGAAGATCGTGAGCCAGGGGATGTCCGTCCGCCAGGTTGAAAAAATGGCCTCCCATGATGGCGCGCCCTCGAAACCCACAGCCCCGAAAGACCCCAACATAACGGTCATCGAAGACGAATTGCGCCGCAAACTGGGCACGAAGGTCGCCCTGAGAACCAGCGGCAGCACCAAGGGGAAGATCGAGATCGAGTACTTCAACCTTGACGAACTCGATCGGCTGCTGGGCCTTATCCGAAGTATTCGGTAGCGGTGGGCCGCTTCGCACGTCTGCATCTTTTCGGTATCGATACACACTTGAGGGAACAGAGGATTCCGAAATGCTGGACATCAAATTCGTTCGCGAAAACACGGAGCAGTTGAAGACCGCCCTGGCGAACCGTAGCGCCGGCATCGACCTGGACGCCGTGCTTGCGGCCGATGCGGCGCGCCGGGAGCTTATCTACGAGACCGAGCAGCTTCGCGCCGAGCAGAACAAGGCGTCCGAGGAGATCGCGAGAAAGAAGAAGGCAAAGGAAGACGCGTCGGAGGCCATTGCGGCGATGCGCGAGGTCAGCCAGAAGGCTAAAGCCCTCCAGGACAAGGCCCGCGAGGCGGATGAGGCGTTGCGGCGGCATCTGCTGGTCATTCCCAATATGCCCCACGAAAGCGTGCCCGTCGGCCCTGACGAGTCCGCAAACCGCCTCGAACGCCAATGGGGAAAGCCGGTCAAACTCGATTTCGAGCCGAGGGACCACGTCGAACTGGGCGCGGGGCTCGGCATTCTCGATCTCGAACGGGCGGGCAAGATTTCCGGCGCCCGTTTCTCGTTGCTGCGCGGAGCCGGGTCGCAACTCGAACGCGCCCTGATCAACTTCATGCTGGACATTCACACCCGCGAACACGGCTATACTGAATACCTGCCGCCGTTTCTCGTGTCCGGCGAGACCATGGAATGCTCGGGGCAACTGCCGAAGTTCGCGGAAGAGGCGTTTACGGTGGAAGGACGCGATCTGTGGCTGATTCCGACCGCGGAGGTGCCGCTGACCAACATCTACCGCAACGAGATTCTGGAAGAGGCGGCCCTCCCCGTCAATTGCGTCGCGTATACGCCGTGTTTCCGCAGCGAAGCCGGTTCGTACGGGAAGGACACGCGCGGCATGCTACGCCAGCACCAGTTCGACAAGGTCGAGCTGTACAAATTCACCACCCCCGAATCTTCGTGGGATGAACTCGAGAATCTGACCGGGCACGCGGAAGCCATTCTCCAGCGATTGGGTTTGCCGTACCAGGTGGTTACGCTGTCCACCGGCGATATGGGATTCTGCTCGGCCAAGACCTACGACATCGAGGTCTGGTTGCCGGGCCAGAACTGCTATCGGGAAATCAGTTCGTGTTCGAACTGCACGGATTTCCAGGCCCGCCGCGCGAACATCCGCTTCCGGCGCGACAAGAAGCCCGAATTTGTCCACACCCTGAACGGCTCCGGGCTTGCGGTCGGGCGTACCCTCATCGCGGTCCTCGAGAATTATCAACAGGCGGACGGTTCGGTGGTTGTACCCGATGCGTTACGCCCTTATATGGGTGGATTGGAGCGCATCAATCCCGCATCCTGATATGCTGGGCGGAATGTAAGAGGTGGCCATGGACGAGCCTTACGAACAAGCCGCGGCCATTCTATCCGAGTCCGAATGCCCCATCGCGGTGACGGGTGCGGGCATATCGGTCGAGAGTGGAATCCCTGACTTCCGCAGTCCCGCAGGCCTATGGGCCAAGTATCCCCCGGAACAGTACGCCACGCTCGATGCCTATCTCGAGAATCCAGCAAAAGTGTGGCGCTTCTGGAGGGATGTCGCGCACGATTTCGCGGACTGCGGGCCCAATCCCGCCCATTTTGCGCTGGCGGCCCTGGAACAGCACGGGTATTTGAAGGCGATCGTGACGCAGAATATCGACGGCCTCCATCAGGCCGCCGGCAGCAAGACGGTGATCGAATATCACGGCAGCGCGCGCAAACTGTTCTGCATGGACTGCGGTAACGCACGCCCGCTGGACATGCAGGCCATGAGCGATACTCCTCCGAGCTGCCACGTTTGCAACGGCCTCATGAAGCCCGACATCGTCATGTTTGGCGAGCTGATCCCCTCGGATGCCCTGCGGGCTTCGCGGGAATGGGGCGAGAAATGCGACGCGGTACTCATCGTCGGCACTTCTGCCCAGGTATATCCCGCGGCGGACCTGCCGTTTACCGCAAAACGCAACGGCGCACGTATCATCGAAGCAAATATCGAGGGCACGAGCTTCACCAGAACCATCACCGACGTGTTCCTGCAAGGTCCCGCCGGGCAGACCATGCCCAGACTTGCCCAGACCCTTGGGATTGACCTGGCGGACCGGCCCCGTTAGTTTGCCGGATTCCCGGCGGAGGCACCAGCCCCCACGCTATGCACGTGAACATCCCGCCCCAAGGATTGTTGGCGGGGTGTTCCGCACCGCGGCCCGGCCCTACGCGAGCGCGGCCGCTACTTTCTTGACGCCCTCGACCACCCAGTCGATGTGTTTCTGTTCGTAGCGCTGGGTGATGTCGATCTGAATGGACCGGGCAAGGACATCGAGGGTCTGGGGGCACATATCCGGACTGTAACGGCGGCTCTGATCGTGCAGGGGCGACGTCCAGGGGCGGCCGTGGGCATCGCCGGAAGTCATTTCCATGACGTATTCCCAGTAGCAGTAGATGTGCCGATCGGGCACGGACTTGTCGTAGATGCTTGCCGCCGGGACGCCTTCAGCATTCAGGGCGGCGGCAAACCGCTTTGCGCGTTCCTTGGTGTCGCACAGGAGGATGGTGCAGATGCCCAGGTCGCCGTCGGGACAATTGACCGGGGCCAACCGCACGCCCTCGACATCCCCGAGCCCTTCAACGATTGCCCGCTTGGTTTTCCGGGTGCGCGAGAGAATGCTGTCGAGCCGGTCGAATTGCGCGCAGCCGAGGGCGCCTTCCATTTCGTTCATGCGGAAATTCGTGCCGGGAAAGGCCTTGACCTTGGTCTCTCCGGGTTGCCAGAAAAGCATGGCCGAATCGTGACGCAGCGCCGCGCGCTGGAACACCTCCGAGCTGTCCGTCACCACAATACCGCCTTCACCGGCCGTAATAACCTTGTATTGCTGGAGGCTGAAGCATCCGGCCTCACCGAAAGAGCCCAAGGGCCGCCCTTTGTACGACCCGCCGCATGCCTGGGCCACGTCTTCAACAAGGAGCAGGTTATGCTTCCGGGCGAGGGCGGAGAGCCGGTCCATGTCGCATGGCAGACCGCGCATGTGCACGGGAACGATGGCCTTCGTACGCGGCGTGATCTTCCGCTCGACATCGTCCGGGTCCATGGTGAGGGTTTCGTCGATCTCGCAAATGACGGGAACCGCGCCGCACACGAGCACCGCCGCGGCCGTGGCAATGTAGGTGTATCCCGGGATGATGACTTCATCGCCGTCGCCGATGCCGACGCCCGCGAGCCCGCAGACCAGCGCAGCGGTTCCGCCCCCGACCGCCAGGGCATATTCCCGGCCAGTCAGCTCCTTGAAATTGTTCTCGAGGCGCGTGCACCAGGAATTTTTGTGGTCGAGAAACCGGAAGACCATCTTGTTCCGCAGCACGGAGGTAACCGCCTCGATTTCCGGCTCTCCAATTTCGGCCGGCCCCAAGAATCCAAGCGGGAATGCATCCTTGGCCACAGGTGTGCCACCGTCTATCGCCAATTTTTCCGTCGCTGCCATATCCTGACTCCTTTTCTCACCACAAGACCGGGATTATCGGTTAACCCTTGCAGTGGGCTGTACATCCTCCTGTCATTGACCCCGCCTGCGTGGAGGCGGGTCCGCTGACGGAACTTCTTCCATTGAGGACTCTGTCACGGCTCGACGCCAACCGGCGCCTCCGGGATTTCCATCGGGCGCCCGTCGGGTATCGGTTTTTCCTCGATGGGCTCCTGCGATTCATCCCCCGTCATGTCGGAAGCCGCGGACCCTCCAAATTTGCGCTGGGCTTCGTTGAACGCTTGCTCAAACTCGGGGTGTTCGGCAAAGAACGTGCCCATTCCAATCCAGCCAACCTGGGGATCCTTCTTGACGAAGTCGCGCACTTCCGTCGCGATCTGGACTTCCTGTTCGGTGACCTCGCCGTCTTCGAAACTGGCCTGGATCGCAACGAAGCACATGAGCACCGCGGGGAAAGAAGACGCGTCGCTTACAGCGAGGTCCCGCAATTCATCATAGAGCGGCCGGTGCTCGGCGGGGATGGCGCCGTTCTCGATATACGTGTCGTACTGCGTGTTCAGTTCGGTGACCACTTCGCCTTTCCCTTCTTCCATCACCTTCTTCATCGCAAAGTACCCGAGGCCGCCCACAAGCACGACTCCCACGATAATCGCGATGATGAGCACACCGCAGCCGATACCGCAGCCCATCAACCATCCGGGCATCCCGCTCTTTTCCTGCTGTCGCATGACCGGTCCTTGCTGTGACATGAGATCCTCTCCTCCGTTGCGTAGCCGAGACTCCGCAGAGCCATCGTCCTCCCCAGGGCGTCACCGCCATTATACGAGGAATTTCCCGGCAGGCAAAAACTTACGCAAATCTCCGGAATCGGATGATTTGAGAGAACCTGCGCAGGGCCGATGCCGATGAAAATGGAACTGTGCAAGGGGCTACGGTTGGAAACATTTCCGCAGCGCCAACGGCGCGAGAACATATCAGCAAGAGTCCCCGACAAGGCGCGTCCGATCGTATAGCGCAGTCGTCCCTCCTGAATGCTTGAGCTGTGTGAACCGCGGGCTTCGATAAGCGGGGAGGACACCCCGATTCCGGCAAAGATCTTGCGCTTTGCCCCCGAATCGGGCGTAATCTGTAGCGGGAAACGGCAATGAACGCAACGGAGAAATCAGAGCTGCGCCACCTGGTGCGCTGGATAGACCGGGCGCTGGTAAAGGCGCACGGCGAACCGGAACCATACCCGCGGGGCGATCCCCTGGACGGCCTGATCGGAACGATTCTGTCGCAAAACACGAGCGATACCAACAGCGGCCGCGCGTATGATGCCCTGGTTGCGGGGTTCCCGACCTGGGAAGATGTGATGCGGGCGCCCCGGAAGCAGCTCGAACGGGTTCTGAAACCCGGTGGGCTCGCCAAGATTAAGAGCGCGCGCATCCAGCGCATCTTGAAAACCATCGCCGAGACCGGCTCGCTTTCGCTGGACGCCGTCAGGGAAATGACCAACGAGGCAGCCGAGGCATACCTGCTGGCGTTTGATGGCGTGGGCTACAAGACTGTGCGGTGTGTGCTCATGTTCGAGCTGGGCCGCGATGTCTTTCCCATCGATACCCACGTGCACCGCATCCTGACGCGCATGGAAATCATCCCGCAGGGCATGAGTGCGGACCGCGCGCATATTTATGTGCCGCAGTTTATCGGGAAAGGGCGCTGTTACGCGCTGCACATCAACCTGATTCGCCACGGGAGGCGCATCTGCCATGCCCGAAATCCGGAGTGTGTGCAATGCCCGTTGCGGCGGCGGTGCGCCTTTTACTCGGTGGGCGGCGGCACGTCCGAAGGCGGCGGCATGCGGTCAAGGAAATCCTGAGCCGGTTCGACGTATTTCGGGAAGTAGATCCGGAAGGCGGCGGCAATCAGGATGATGACCAAGGCGTTGATCACGACAGCTGGCAGATTGAGATGCCCCAGGATGCCCAGGATGACCGCGACGCCCGCGAATGCCAGCGTCGCAACGTATGCCCATTTCGCACGGCAGGCCAAGCCCACGATGCAGACAATGCTGAGAACCGTGGCGATGGCCCCCTCGAGAAGGTGTTGGTCTCCAAATAATCGAAAGACACTGAACACGGCGTCCGCAAAGAGAAGACCGGTCGCCGCCCACACGTTCCACGGAATGTCCGGGCAAGGCTTTCGCTCGTAGAAAAGCCGCCACGCACAGGAGTAATGATCGGCGCAGGCCTGGCATTTGCCCTGGGAGAATTTTCCAACCATGTCGCGGTGAGATGTCCGGCTCATTGCCCTTTCCCGAGTTCGAGGCTGCTGCGCAGCGGTTGTTACCGGCTGGCGGCGCCCGGAGCATGCAACACGTATGATTTCAGAAAGCCCCAAGCGAACGCAAACGCCCTGAGCTCTGCGAATCACCGGGTGTGGACAGAGTGGACGAGATGGACTCTATGGACGGGATGGACAGCGAGGCATAGGTTTTCCGGCCCGGTCGTAGACGATGCTAATGAGACTGGCCGCCGAGGTCACCGGCCCCACAGGGATGGCCTCCGCTTATCGAGCCACCGCTTCTGGAATCTGCCCTCGAGGCGGCATAAGCATGCTCGAGAGGACACAAGCTACGGATACGCTGGCTCATTCCATCAGAATGGCCAGTCAAAATGCGGGCTGGGCAAGCGGAACGCCCAATCCAGCGCTTCGAGCAGTTCCGGCGGTCCCTCGAGTTGGTCAGTCACGGACAGGCTGGTTGCGGACACCGCGCCCAGCCACATGCGCGTGAAGGCATTCACGGACGCGCGAAGCGTGGGAAGTCCTTCGGACGACCCTGTTTCCGCAGCGCAATCCGGCCCGAGCGTGACGACGTACTCGCCCGCCGTTCCGCGCCACGTTGCGCTGTCGTCCAGATACCGGTCGATGGGGTCGCTGAGACTCAGGTTGAAACGCAGTTCCTCGCACCGCAAGTGAGTCTTGGCCAGACACTTGGGCAAATCCAGGATGCGTGCCTGTGAGACGGCATAGGCTCTGAAGCTAAGCTTGAACTGGCCCTCTTCGCGCACGCGCAACTCGCGAAACGGATTCTGGAGGATGTCCTGAAGCGCGATATCCGGAGGCTCGAGAAGGTCGATGACCCGTATCTGATCGCCCATGCCGGCCAGCAGTGCGAGGAGTTCTTTCAGCTGGTCCATAGTCCGATAGGCCATCCACGCCACCCAGTAGGGGCCCGCACCCATATTCGAGGGATTGATCCACAACGCATGCGACAAAGACTCGCCGGCCCCGTCGCGGTAGCCGAGGCCGAAGGCGTTTTTGGAAGCCAGCATGTCAGCCCGCGTCATCTGGGGCGGGATAAGAATGCACGAGGCATGAGCGCGGCGCCGGGCTATGCGGCACTGGTGGATTTCCTCGAATCCGTCAGCCGTGAGCCGGTAAGGCGGCCGGAACCGCGCGTCAATACGGATTTGCGCGGGGTCAATCCGAAACAGGTGCCTGCAGGCGCTCGTGCCGAAACCGAGGAGGTTATAGAACCCCTGGTCGAACATGCCCAGCGCGGATACCTCCGCCCCTTTGCTGGCTTCACGTGCAACGGCCTGTGCGGTCAACCGCTTTGCAAGCCCCTGGCGCTTGGCCACATGGCTGGTGGTGACGGCCCGCACACACGCCAGCGAAAGGTCCGTGCCCAGATACCGCATTTCGCCCGCAGTCATAATAACTGCGCATTCTGCCGCCCCGTTGAGCTCCGCAACGACGGGACTGCCTGCGGCCAGCATCAAATCCAGGCGTTCTTCGTGGAAGCGATTATCGCGTTCGTTCCACCCCACTTCCTGCCAGATGCGGTGTACAGCTTTTCGATCTTTCGCGGCATCGAACGGTCGCCAATCCATATCCAAATTCCCCTCTA
>CAZFOG010000165.1:0-13007 GCA_964520685.1 uncultured Nitrospiraceae bacterium
CGTCTGCGCCGCTGCCCAGATGCCACATTTTCCCGTCGTGCACAACAACCTCGCCGTACCCGCGCACGCCAAACGGTGTTTCAGGGGCCACCTGCGCCCAATTCACGCCGTCTGTCGAGTTCCACACCGACCCCTTGATGGCCCACATCTTCCCATCGTAGTCCACCATCTCGCTGTATCCGTCGTAAGGCGTCGCGGCGTTGATGAGCGACCATGTGGCGCCGTCCCTCGAAACCCACAAATCCCGTGAAAGCACGTTGCCGTGGTAGTAGCCGTTGCTCAGCCACATCTTGCCGTCAAATACGATATCCTCGGCGGTGTCGCGCGGACTGAACGCACCTTCCTTGGTAACAAGGGTCCAGGCGGCGCTCGAGAAGTCCCTCGAAACGTTCGTCTCCGTGAGCGGCGCGTGCGCGGACTGGTCAACACGGTGCGCACCGGGCGGCGCATCCTGGGCCGATGCGGGCAGCACAACAAGGACCAGTGGGGCTGCCCAGCGCGTAACGGCTGCAACCAAACCGGCGGCGCGACATTCCGCATTCCAACGCTGGGGGTGCACAATCGCGGGCCTACGTCTTCCTGAGAACGGTAGAACCCCGCGGAAAGCATTTAAGAATCCAGGTATCGCCATCGTGAACCCTCCAGTAAAAGAAGAAGGCGGGACCTGGGGGCGAGGTCCCGCCTTCACGATACCACATAGCCGGTGGGGGCATCAGTGAGGGGAGGTCAGGGGAGTCCGGCTTGCGGTTTGTTGGGTTTCGAGCAATTCCAGCAATTGCGTCTTGTCGAACGCACCCACGAAGCGGGCTTTCTCGCGCCCGTCTCGAAACACGATCGAAGTGGGAAGATATTGCACCGCGAATTCTTGTGCCAACTCGGAATTTTCATCGGTGTTCACGCCAAGAAACACGGCCTTCTCGCCGTGCTTTCGTGCTAGCTCATTGATTGTCGGGCCGACCTGGCGGCACGCGCCGCACCACGGTGCATGGAAATACACGACCACGGGCCCGGTAGTTTCAGCCACGTGCTCTTTGAACTGCGCCGTGGAAGACACCTGCACGATACCCGAGTCCGCCTCGATGATCGGTCCTGTGGGCGAAGCAAAGGCGAAAGCCATGAGCAGGCCCATCAACCCGCCATAAATCGCGCCGCGCCGCGGATTGGCCGTCAAGGGGCATCCGCCCGTCTCGCACGAACGGGTGCTGCCCAGCATGGCGCCCAGACCCGCGCCTATGGCAACGGCCACGCCAATTCTCAGTATCGGTACTACCATATCCTCAACTCCTTTCCGGAGCCGTTTGTCGTGTTCGGTCCTGCCCTCGGGCGGCAGGTCCCGCAATGCCGTCCCTAAGTAAATGCTTTAGGGAGTCCGAATATTCCGCATCAGCACCCGAATATTCAAATTGACTACAATACGACGTCAATGACTACGCGTTTGACAGTGGGCATCTGCCGGTGGGGCAAACCGTGCCCGCACTTCCGCCTGTGCAAACAGCCGCGCGTGATATCATCCGCTCCGTGCGAACGCTGCCGCAGTGGCTGCACGCAGGCGTGCCGGTTGAGGCACTGGGCAGCAGCACCTCTTCTATCGCATGACAATCATGACACGTGATCGAGAAAATCGGCATCGTTGAACGCTCCTTACCAAGTCCTGCGTGTGTTCTCTCGACGGGTAGAGCAATTCCGGGGCCAACATGGGCGAGACAGGAAGGACGGCACATGGAAGCCTTGTAAATCAATGGGTTAGGGGATCGCGAAAAGGAACGGCCCGACTGCGCCTGGGGCTTGCCGCTGCTCAACTCGCAACGTTGCCGTGCGTTGCGGGCCGTTGCGCAACGCGTTCAATCAACGGCTGTAACGGTCCCGAACGCTTTCAGTTCTGATTGGACGATCCCACCGTCGCCCACCACCACGACCGTCAGGCGGGAAGGGTCAGTGTGCTCGCGGGCGACGCGCTGGATGTCCTCGGGGCTTACCCGTGCATAGGCATCGAGTGCCTGCGCCAGATAGTCCGGAGGGAACCCCATATAGTCGAGGTACCACAGGAAATTGACCGCATCGACAAAGGATTCGAGTCCCAGGACGGCGCTGCCGATGAGGTGGGCCTGAGCGCGGTGGAGTTCATCGGGAGAGGGGGGCGCGGTGCGCATGCCTTCGAGCACCTCGAGCATCGAGGTCAAGGCTTCGGAGGTCTTTCCCGTTTGTGTCGAGACGCTGCTCGAGAGGTAGCCGCCCTGGCGCTGGAAGGTGAATCCGCCGAACGCGCCGTAGGTGCGGCCCTGTTCGCCCCGGAGGGCCATGTTCAGGCGGCTGTTGAACGACCCGCCGTAGATCTCGCTGAAAACCCGGGCGGCAAAGTAATCGGGGTGAGCCGGAGCGAGCGAGCGCTGCCCGATTCGGATCTGGCTCTGGACCGCGCCGGGCATATGGGCGAGAAAGACACGGGTCGACGTGGGCTCGATGGACTCGGGCATCGCGATACGTTCGGCCTCGGAGTTCGCCGTCCAACCGCCGAAGGCCTGCCCGGCCCACTGGAACGCTTTCTCGACCTCGAGTTCGCCGCCAAGGTAGAGCACGGCGTCGCCGGGGCGCGCAACGGCAGGCCACCACCGGGCAAGGTCTTTCCTGATGAGGCGCCGCACATCTCTCGGGCCGCCGGTTGCGGGCCGGCCATAGGGATGGTTCTCGAAGAGCCGCTGCTGCAGCTCGGTGTTGGCGCGGTAGACCGGGTCAGTCTGGGCGTAGCGCAGCATGACCCGTTTCTGGCGTTTGAGCATCCGCAGTTCTTTGCGCGGAAACACGGGGTGCAAGACCAGCTCGGCCAGCAGGTCCAGGCCTTCACGGCTGGTTTCGGAGAGGCCGCTGACGGCCAGCATGGCGCAGTCCATCACGGCCAGTTCCTGCACCTTCAGCGCCCGTTGCTCGACAAGCCGGGCGATTTCCTCCGCGGTGTGCTGTTCCGTGCCTTTACGCAGCATTTGCAGGGCGAGGTTTGTTGCCCCCGGTTCCGATTCCGCCCACGGCCCCCGTTTGAATCCCATCGCGGCCACGAACAGGGGCGATTCGTCATCGGGCACTACGACGACCTTCAATCCGTTCGCGAGGAGACGCTCGTGGGCTTCGATGCTCGGGAGCACGGGTGCCGGGTCCGCGAGGGGCGGCGTGGCGGGAAGCTGGGCGGGCCGTACCCACGCGGCTTTGTGCCAGGGGGTGTCGGCGAACGGCGAGCCCGCAAGTTCCTCCGCCGCCCCGGGGGTGTACTCAAAGCGTTTATCAGGACGCACCGTGATGCGGGTGCGGCCCTCCGGGACGAGATAGGTGGAAGCGACACGGCGCAAATCGCCGGCCGTGACGGCATCGACCAGGGCGGCCTCGCGGTTTACCCATGCCGGGTCGCCGTGCAGAATGGCCGCTTCGCCGAATTTCCAGGTTCGCTCGGCGACCGTGAGGCTTGCCGACACGGCGGCGCGCCGGAACAGGAGCTTCGTCTTTTCGAGTTCTTCGGGGGTTGGTCCCTCTTGTTGGAATTGGGCAATGTGACGGTCAAACGCCCGGAATACGGCGGTTCCGGGCTGGCCGAGGGGGTTGAGTTTGCCGAGATAATAACGCACGGGGTGCAGGGCGCCGACAAATCCCGCCACGCCGTCCTGTTCGAGGCAGAAATCCTGTGTGAGGAGCATGACGCACAAACGCCGGTCGCGGACGATGTCGCGGTGAATCCGGCTGTCGTCGCCCAGGGCGAGGATCCACAACACCATGCGCAAGGGAATGGCGTCGGGGTGAGACGCGGGGACGCCGCGGTAGATGTAACCCGCCAGCGGCACGGGTCCAAGCCGTTCGGGAAGCACCAGCGTGCGTTCGGCGGCCTGGGGCGGTTCCGGCCGCTCCACACGGGGCGGTTCGGGTGCCGCGGGGAGCCAGCCGAAGTGCCGTTCGGCCGCGGCGAGCGCATCGGCGTGAGAGACGGCGCCGGCGATCACGAGCGTAGCATTGTTGGGCACGTAGAAGGTGTCCCAGAATCGGCGGACATCGGCGGGCGTTGTTGCCTGCAGGTAGGCGAGCTTGCCGATGGGCAGCCAGCGGTACGGATGCTGCTGAAAAATCGCAGGCAGGACGCGTTCCGGCAGGGTGCCGTAAGGCGCATTCAGGTTGGCTGACCGGCGCTCCTCCATCACGATGTTGCGCTCGGTCTCGAAGGCGTCGCCGCGAATGTCGAGAAAGGCCATGCGTTCGGCCTCGAGCCACAGGGCGAGATCCAATTGTTCGGCGGGGACAGTGTTGACGTAGGCGGTGTGGTCGAAGTAGGTGTAGGCGTTGGAGTCGCCGCCCACGGCATGGATGAGGTCGCCGTGATGATAATCCTCGACGGCATCGCTGCCGCGGAACATCAGATGTTCGACCAGGTGGGCCATTCCCTGGCGCGTTTCGGGTTCGTCTTTCGAGCCCACGTGGTACCAGACCTGGACGGAAACCTGGGGATTGGAGAAATCCTCGTGGGTCACAACCAGAAGTCCGTTGGGCAGGCGCGTCTGAACGAGATTCCACTCCTGGGCCGCCGCGGTGCTTGGCCGGCTTACGCTCAGGCCGGCAAGCACCGCGAGGGACAGTCCCAGGAAAAATCTTCCCAGAGAGCGCCTCATGCCATCGCGCCGGAGAGGTAGTCATCGACCGAGAATTCGGCCAAATCCCCGAGAATGAGGTCTGCTTTCGACACGTCCTGCATGGGCCGGTCAGGTCTCGAGAGGGCGACGCAGTGCATGCCGGCGGCCTTCGCGGCCTCGACACCGACCCGGGAGTCTTCGAATACCAGGCATCGGGCGGGGTCGATTTCGAGCCGTTCGGCCGCCATCAGGAAACACATGGGATCGGGTTTTCCGGCTGCATAGTCGTCGGCGCTGAGGAAGAAGCGGATTTCGTGGCGAATCCCCATGAGGCGGACGCCTTCGGCGACGCCATTGCCTCGCGAACCCGACACAATGCACACGGGATAATCGCGGGCAAGCTTCCGCAGCAGTTCAATCGAGCTGTGGATGCGGATATCGCGCGTGTGGCGCAACCGCGTAAAAAGGGCGTCTATGGCCGAGACAAATTGCTCATACCCGAGGGCGAACCCGGGAAAGCGGAGGCGGATCTCAGGGTAGATGTCGCGCCATGAGATGCCATAGACAATATCAATGGCCTCTTCCCGCGACAACTGAATTCCAAAATCCTTGAGATATTTCTCGACCGCTTCGACCCACAGAATCTCCGAGTCGAGCAGCGTGCCGTCCATATCGAATATGTAAGCGTCAATCATTGCGTCGTGTTTTCCGTGCTCAATCGGCATTCGGGTGCGCGCCGCGATTGATTCCTTGCCACCGTAACCTGTCCGCGCCCGCCAGAGATCATAGTGAACACCGCACCGCGAAGCAAGAATACCGGGCGCGCCGGAAGATGCAGGCGAGACGCCCAATCATGGCCTGGAAGGTCATGCCACGCGCGGTCTTCCGAAGGCAACCATGTGGTGGCCGGCGAAGGGGCGGGAGGAGGGGAGTATGGCTGTGGCGTGCGGGTGTATTACAATGGAGCCGGTTTCGCTCGCAGTGGTTTCAGGAAGACAGCCGGAGGGTGGATCCCCTGTGTTGGGCGCCGCGTGAACCGGTGTCGATGCGCAAGAGAGGAAATGTGCCATGAATCCCGGTATCTCGTTGTCGGTCCTGGTTCTGGCGGCAGCTTTCGTCGTTGCGTCCGCGCCTGTGGCTCATGCGGCACGGGAGCTCCACGTATCGGTCGATGGCGACGATGCCAACGATGGGACGCAAGCCAGCATGCTGCGGACGATTTCGGCCGCGGCGGGCCTGGCACAACCGGGCGATGTGATCACGGTGCACGAGGGGGTGTACCGTGAACGCGTGACGCCCCCGCGCGGCGGGGAGTCCGATACGCAGCGCATTGTGTATCAGGCGGCGCAGGGAGAACACGTCGCGATTAAGGGTTCCGAGATTGTCACGGGGTGGGAAAACGCCGGACACGACACCTGGAAAGTGGTGCTGCCCAACACGTTTTTTGGCGACTACAATCCGTATGCCGACCCCATACGCGGTGACTGGTTCAATCCGAAAGGCCGCGTTCACCACACGGGGGCGGTATATCTCGACGGGCATTGGCTTATCGAGGCCGCCGCGCTGGATGAGGTACTGGCGCCCGCGGGCACCGCGCCGTCGTGGCTCAGCCAGGCGGGGCAGGATTACCTGCTGAACGTGGCGTGGCTGCGGCCCCGGAACTCGACGGCGGATGTCCCGCGGATTCCGGCGACGGGCTTCGCGGCGAAAAACGGCACACAGAATGCGCCGTGTTCTGAAGGAGGAGAGTGCATCGGGTTTATCCTGCACGGCCACTGGGTCCGGTACGAGGGGGTCGATTTCACGGAACCCACCGGGGAACTCGAGATCCGCGCGGCGGCGGCAGGCCACGGCGGAATCATCGAGGTCCGGATTGACGGACCGGACGGCGAGCTGCTCGGCACCTGTTCGGTTCCAAACACGGGAGGCTGGCAGTCGTGGGAGAGTTTCACGGCCCGGATCAGCCCCGTGAGCGGTGTCAAGACCCTGTGCCTGGTGTTCAAGAGCTTCACCACGGAACCGGTCCCGGACCAGGTGCAGTTGTGGTATGCCGAGGCGGGTGATAACGAGACCACAATCTGGGCGCAGTTCCCAGGGGTGAATCCCAACGAGCGTCTCGTGGAAATCAACGTGCGGCGGACGGTCTTCTATCCCGATAAGCCCTTTGTGAACTACATTACGGTGCGGGGATTCACGCTGGAGCATGCGGCCACCCAATGGGCGCCGCCGACGGCCGAGCAGATCGGATTAATCGGCACCCACTGGAGCAAAGGATGGATTATCGAGGACAACGTTGTCCGGTACTCGGTCTGTACCGGCATCACGCTCGGGAAGTACGGCGACCAGTGGGATAACACTTCCGCGGACACCGCGGAAGGCTATGTCGAGACTATCCGTCGCGCCCTCGAGAACGGCTGGAACAAAGAGACTATCGGCAGTCACATTGTGCGAAACAACACCATCTCGCATTGTGAACAATCGGGGATGGTGGGCAGCATGGGGGCGATCTTCTGTACTGTTACCGGCAACACCATCCACGACATTCACGTGCGGCGTTTGTTCACGGGCGCCGAGATGGCGGGCATCAAGTTTCACGGCGCGCTCGATACCCGCATCAGCCACAACCACATTTACCGGTGCACACGCGGTATCTGGCTGGACTGGATGACCCAGGGAACGCGCGTTTCCGGGAATCTGATGCACGACAACCCGAGCGAGGACCTCTTTGTCGAGGTGAACCACGGGCCGTTTCTCGTGGACAACAACCTCTTCCTCTCGACTCGCGCGCTCCTTTCCGTTTCGCGCGGGGGGGCGTACGTGCACAATCTGTTTGGCGGCAACCTGCATCTGCTCGGGTTTGACGGCCGCATGACGCCGTATCACAAGGCCCATTCCACCGAGGTCGCGGGCATGCATAACAATCCGCGCGGTGATGATCGCTATTTCAACAACCTGTTCGTTGCCTCCCGCGGCGTGAATGACTACGACGAGGCGCCGCTTCCGGTGTATATGAAGGGCAACGTGTTTCTCAGGGGCGCGGTGCCGTCAAAGCACGAAGAGGCACCCCTTGTCCTGGAACAATACGATCCGCAACTGACGCTGATACCGCGCGAGGATGGCGTGTATCTCGAGGGCGTGTTTGACCCTGCTTGGACTGGTCAACAGAAACGCGATGCCGTTACCACGGAAGGATTGGGCGTGGCGCAAATCCCCGGCTTGCCCTATGAAAACCCCGATGGAACGCCTCTGCGCATTGACACAGATTACCTCGGCAATCCGCGAACCGCGGACAACCCTGCGCCGGGGCCTTTTGCAGTTCTCGGCGACGGCAAACAGGCCCTGAAGGTCTGGCCGGTTACGGGGTCTGAATGAATCGGACCGGGGTACCACACATCCCGCGAATCTGGCGGGGCCGCGTGGTTTTTGCGTGCGCGGGACCCAGGGTGGTCTCTTCTGCGTTATTCGTCAAACACTGGAGCGGGTGAGGGGGTGGCAAGTATACTCGAGACTCCACCTGAATCGCCGCGAACGTTGTTGAACCCGGTTCGGGCAAAGCAATGCACGAAATGGAGGCCGACTTTGGACAAGAAAATCAGAATCATGCCGTGTCTGGACATGCAGAACGGCCGCGTGGTCAAGGGGGTCCATTTCGTGGATATCCGTGACGCGGGGGATCCCGTGGAATGCGCCCGGGCGTATTGCGACGCGGGAGCGGATGAACTTGCCCTGCTGGATATTACGGCCACCGTCGAGGGGCGCGCCACCATGCTCGACGTGGTCCGGCGGACAGCCGAAGCTGTCACGGTGCCCTTCACCGTCGGGGGAGGCATTGCGGATGTGGCATCTGCGGCCGACGTGCTGGAAGCGGGGGCCAACACGGTGTCTGTCAGCAGTGCCGCATTCCGAAAGCCCGAGCTTATTCCGGCCATGGTGCGGGAATTCGGCACGGGGGCGGTGACGGTCGCTATTGACGTGGACCAGAACGCCGGATTGCCCTCCGGGTACGAGGTTTACATCGACGGCGGGCGCACGGCCACCGGTGTCGATGCGCTCGAGTGGGCCAGGCGTATTGACGGCTATGGCGTGGGGTGCATTCTGCCTACAAGCAAAGCGGGGGACGGAGCGAAGACGGGTTATGACTTGCCCGTTATCCGCGCGATGGCGAATGCCGTCTCAGCGGAAATCGTCGCCTCGGGCGGGGCGGGCACGCTCGAGCATTTCTACGAGGCCGTCGAGGCGGGCGCCACGATCCTTCTTGCGGCCTCCGTGTTTCATTTCCATATCATTGGCATTCCCGAACTGAAGCACTATTTGAATGAGCGGGGCGTAAATGTCTGTTAACATTCGCGGTGCCGTTGGCTATCGAACGCGAACGAGGGCGTGACGGTACGCGCCTATCGCGCCGGGGTCAGATGTGCCAGGGGGCGCGCCGGGCCCGCCGCCGCAGCCGGTTCGCCTGTTCATCCTCGGGAAACACCTCGCGCGCGGGGTCCCATTTCAGGGACCGGCCGAGTTTGTAGGCGATGATGGTGAGGTGCCCCAGGGCGGCTGCGCGATGGCCGATCTCCTCGTGGGAATGGGGTTTGCCGCGCGTGCGGATGCATTCGAACCAGTTGCCGTGGTGGTCCCTGCCGCCCAGGTCCACGTCGTGCTCGGGTTTCGCATACTCGGCCATGAGTTCTTCGGGCCCGCCGGTGACTCCGTTACCGCCCGTCATGGTGGTGAGCCAGCCCCGTTCGCCGACGACCACCCCGCCGAAACTGCCGTCGAGCTGGGCCTCTTGCGGGACGGCGTTGTAGAGTTCCTTGACCTGCCCCCACCCCTCGACCAGGTGCAGCAACACGCCGTTGGCATACCGGTACGTGAGGGTCGGGAACTCGTTGCTGCCGGGATGGAGCAGCTCGACCGGGCCGCTCTCTTCATATCCGAGGGCATATTGGAGCACGTCGGCGGCGTGCGAGTGATACCACGTGGACGGCCCGACGCCGAAGTCGTCGCAGAATGACCACGGCACCACGCCGGGCATGGGGTTGATGTGGTAAAGGGAGTTGTAGGGCCGCCACAGGGCCGGGCCGAGCCAGAGATCCCAGTCCAGGCCTTCCGGTACCGGCTCACCCGGCAGGGCATGATCCAATGGCATGAAATACTTGCCTGTCACGGCGGGGTTTGCCGAGGCCGCATAAGGCGCGAAGCGCCCGGCGCCGCTGAATTCCTCGATGCGGCGCCACAGAGTGAACGCAGCCGTCACTTTGCCCAGGCCGCCCTTGCGGATGAAGTCGCAGGCTTTCCGGATGCTTGGACTTGTCCGGTACTGGCTGCCGTTCTGGAACACCCGGCCGTTGCGGCGCATCGCATTCACGAGCTGGCGGCCTTCGTCGATGGAGATCGAGATGGGTTTCTCACAGTACACGTCTTTGCCGGCTTCCGCGGCATGGATGGACATCGGGGTGTGCCAATGGTCAGGAGTGGCGACGACCACAGCGTCGATGTCGTCGCGCGCCAGTAATTCGCGGTAGTCGGTGTATGCGCTGCAACCGCCATACGCGCCGCTGGCGGTCCTTTCGGCGTAGGCCTCCGCGACGACCGCCATACCCGCATCGAGGCGCGTCCGATCGACCTCGCACAACGCGAGGACCTCGACTTCGGGGGAGGATACGAGATGGCGCAGATGGCCGCGGCCGACCATGCCGTGGCCGATTTGGCCCACGGTGATCCTGTTGCTGGGGGCGGTCTGGCCGTCCGCACCGCGTGCGGATGCGGGTATGAGCGCCGGCCCAATCACGGCGCCTGCCGCGGCCGCCGTTGTGCCCATGAAACGCCTCCGGCTCATGGAATTGCCCGTGTTAATGCTCTGTTTCGACTTCTTGACCATCACCGTTCTCCGTGGTGGGAATCCATCCGTTTGCTGCGCGCTGCTCCCAAATCAACTCACGCAGGCGGCGCGATCTTACGTAGGGCCGCACGTGCCGCTTCTGCCAGGACGGGATCCGGGCTGCTTTGCATTTCCGAAAGGGCGGGGACGGCCTTCGGGTCTTTCCGCTCGCCCAGGGTGTTGACGATTCCCACGCGTGGAATGCCATCAACCGTGGCAAGTGCCGCCCGCAGCGCCTCATCCACCGAAGCATCGGGTATCGCCTCGAGGGCGAATCGAGCGCGATCGGACAACTCGGTATCGGGGAGCATTGCGGCAAGGGCGGGAACGCAGCGGGCCGTGCCGATAAGGGCGAGCTGGCGGCAGATATACTCCTTCGCGGGCAGTTTCGCGTCCGACTGCAAAACCTCGAGCAGGGCCGCCTCGATTTCCGCCAGCTTTTCTTTATCGCCCTGCGCGGCAACAATCAGGTCGTCGATGCCCATCAGTGCCCCGCGATCGCCGCCCCAGTCATAGGCCCTGAGTTGCGTCATCAAGTCATTCACGATGCCATCCTTTCGACTGCTTCGCTCCTGGTTCCCCAATAAGCCCCCATTACTTCGCCAAATCCAGGGTGACCTGGTCGAAAAACCGCGCCGATTGCTCGACCTCCGGCATGGACTCGTACCAGTTGTAGGAGTATTCAAGGCCAAATTTCTTGGGTTTGATGCCCTGCCGATGAACCTCTTCCAGGAACTCGCGCGTTCTGCCCGCGCCCGTGCCCCAGGGCACGTCGTGGCCTTCATTGTTGAGCTCGTGGAGGTCGTGCATCTGGACCACGAACAGGCGGTGCCCGATGGTGCCGACGGCGGCTACGGGGTCGATGCCGCTGCGCATCCAGTAGCCCATATCGGCGCAAACGCCGATGTGGGGCCCACGGCTTTCGCAAACCTTCATCACGGCCTCGGGGCTCCAGTAGTTGGGCGAGGCCTTCTGATCGTGATTGTGGATGGCCAGGAAGATCCCGTACTCGTCGCAGAACCGTTCGATGGTGTCGAGGGCTTCCAGCGGCGGCTCCGAGATCAGGGTCTCGATGCCCATCTTGCGCGCGAATTCGAAGACCTTGCGGCAACCTTCCTCGTCACCGGGAATGACTGAGTAGAAGCACGACAGCATGCGGACCCCCGCGTCGTCAAGCTTCAGGCGGACCGTCGCGAGTTCGTCATCGGTCAAGTCGGCGTTGAAGTTCTTGTCGATGTCGCTGCTGACCTTCTGGAAATCGAGTCCCCCCAGGTAGGCCACGCCCAATTGACTGGTCTTCTCGATGGTTTCGAGGAGGGTGTAGCGATGGAAGGTGTAGGCCGTGACCCCCAGGCGCCAGCCAAGCTTTTCCTGGGCTTCGATGGCCGGTGTTAGCCGCGCACTGGGAATGGTCGGCGCCTCGAGCTCGCCCAGGACGAATTGGGCCGCCCGCAAGTAGAACTCGAGGATCGCTGGATCCCAGAACTGGTACGGATTATGGCCGACAGTCGAGTGGAACACCCGACCCCGGCCGTAATGGCGCACCCAGGCCATGGCGTAGTCCTGGTCTTCGCGTTCGTGGGGCTTTGCACTGAGGTCCGTCTTCTCGGTGTCGATGCTGAAGAGGACCCGCACGCGGTTGCGCGAGTAGGGCTCGCCTACGCGGAAGAACTCGTCGCGCAGCTCGAAGCCGTCTACTGGGAATGGCGCATCCAGGGGATGGCCGGGCGAATCGATCTTCATGAAAACGTGTTCCTGCGCCTCCCGATGCGCGGCACCGCGCCCGCCGAGCATGCGCCCAAATTCCGGCCAGTCATCGCCACCGCCTTCGCCCCAGTTCCAGAAGGCAACGGTGGTGCCGTGCATCCCCATGAGTCCGCCGCCGCCATACACGAATTCCAGGAGGTTCTGCCGCAGTTGAGGGTCCTCGAATTGGTTGCCTACGGTACTGTTCAGGAAGACGGCGTCGAACTGGGCGAGATTTTCCTTCTCGAAGACCGCCGGGTCGCGGCTGAACACGACGTCAAACGCGCCGGTCTTCTTACCCATCTCCTGAAAGGCGAGATTCGCATAGAACCGCGAGGGATGGCCGCCGTATACGACATTGAGATCGAAAATCAGCAATTTCCGGGCCTTCTTCGGAGTCGCGGGGGCCTTGGCAGGCAGGGCCGCCATGATTTTCGCCCGGTTTTCGTCGCTGATGACGTAGCCGCCGTCTTCGGGGCCGCCGGTTTCATAGGCAAAAGCCGCATACGACGCCAGAACACAGCCCAGGAACGCACCCAGCAAGAGTGCCCCAGTCACAAAACCGGTCATCGTTGCCCCAGTGCTCGATCTCATCGCAACTATCCTCCTGTCATTCCCGGCACGGACTCCCCCTGGTGCGGCGGCGCCTGCGGCAGATGCCCGGGGTAATCTTCTAGCCGTGGCGTGCGAGGGGCCTATCATAAACCGGGGGACCTGGTGTATCAATCTGACAGCCCCAAATCGCCGGATAACTTCGCGGATTTGGCTGCGGGCTGGACTGGGAGCCG
>CAZFOG010000166.1:0-7193 GCA_964520685.1 uncultured Nitrospiraceae bacterium
TGGTGCATAGGCCTTGACGGCACCTTTGCGTGCGTTTTCCCCCGAGCCGACGGGTCCCCTCCCCGTCGGCTCACGTGTTCTCTCGGCTGCCTCGAATATTCCAATACGCGGGAGTTCCCGCTCTATTGCGGAGCCGGTGCCCTCACCGGTCATTTCTATTCTCATCGTCTACGCGTGAGCCAAGCATCTCATGCTTCGCTTTCCCGAGGGTTTTGCTCCAGCCCATTTTCATCGTCGATGGGTGAGCCGAATGGCCCATGGTTCGCTGTCCCACTGATTCCACGAGCCTGGTGGGGCTACCTGCGCTTTCAGTTCAAAACGGCCGCATGGCCGCAAATGGTCTGAGTCCAATCGCTGTGGGGCGCAGAAACCTGCAAGCTTGATATGAACCTTTGAGCACAGTCATTCGTATTCGGATAATGAATTGACACCGAAAGAACTCTACGGGGATTGGATATGTTTCCGGATATATCGAGGATTCATCAGTGAACCTGCGGTCCCTTTCCTGCGCCATGCTGTGTTGGGCCTTACCGGTCACGTATGGGCTACTTGCCCCCGTCGCGGAATCGGACGACTGGCCTTCGTGGACCGGGCCGCTGGGCCGAAATGCCGCCTCGGGAAAAGGGCTTCCCACAGCCTTCGACATAGACAGCGAAAAGAACGTCAGGTGGGGCACGAAGCTGGGGAGTGTCGTCTTTGGTTGCCCTGCTGTTTCGCAGGGAAAGGTGTTCGCCGGCACCAACTGCCAAGCCGTAAGGGACGATCCCCGTTTTTCAGAGACGCAGGGGGGCGTGGTTGTCTGTCTGGACGAGGTCTCCGGGAGGATGCTCTGGCAATTGGTCGCTCCGGTGCGCCTGGACGGATTTCCCCCGCGCACCCATATGGTGCAACAGCGTTGGGGCATCTGTTCTTCACCCACTGCCGACGGAGACCGCGTATACGTGGTGAGCAATGGCGGTGACGTCCTTTGTCTCGACGTCAATGGACTCACAGACGGGAATGACGGGCCGTTTCAGGAAGAAGCGCAGTTCATGGCGGGCCTCAACCGCCCCTCCGTGGAATTGAAGGACACAGACGGCGACATTCTCTGGCGTTACGACATTCCCCGCGAGCTTTCGGTAGCGCCCCATGACGTTGCCAGTTGTTCGGTTCTGATTCACGGCGATGTGCTCTACGCAAGCACGTCCAATGGCATCGGAACCGGCAGCCCCGTCTACGCCCTGAACCCCGCCGCACCAGCCTTCATCGCTCTAGATAAGCATACCGGACAACTGCTTGCAGTTGAATCGGAGGGAATCAGCGAGCGCCTCTTTCACGCGCAATGGTCTTCGCCGTCCCTGGGGTGCGCCAGCGGGCAAGGTCTCATACTGCTCGGAGGAGCCGATGGCGTCTGCTATGCTTTTTATCCCCCGGTCATGCAGCCGGACTTCAGTGGAGATGGGACGGCCGGTACCAGCAGGCGACTTACTGCGGCGTGGCGCTACGACTGCAACCCGCCCCATTACAAACGGCGCAACGGCAAGACCATTTACTATTACCAGGGAGACGTGCGCGTATACCGGAACAAGCGCCGGGCCGGCCAGGATACGGAGGGGTTTAATGCCGGCGACGGGTCATTTGCCGGGCCTAATGAAATTCTGGCAACGCCGGTGTTCTACGAAAACCGTGTTTACATTGCGACGGGCAGGGACCCGCTGCACGGTCTGGCCAGAGGCGTGCTTCACTGTATTGACGCCACCCAAACGGGCGATATCACAGACACCGGCTGCATCTGGCGATACGAGGAGATTGGCCGTACTCTCAGCACCGTCGCCATTGACAATGGGCTTGTCTATGCCGCGGATCTTGCAGGCCGATTGCATTGCCTGGACGCTGATACCGGAACGGTGTATTGGATTCATGATACGAAACAGGAATTGTGGGGGAATCCTCTTGTTGCCGACGACAAGGTCTATCTGAACACACGACTCGCCTTCTGGGTGCTGGCAGCGGGCACCGAAAAACGGGTGCTGTTCATGCATCGCGGTGGCAGCGAGTGCCCTCCCATTGCCGCCAACGGCGTAGTCTACGTTTTTGCGCGAGGGCGCCTGTACGCGCTCCAGGATACTGTCAGGCACTGACACAGACCCTCGCCGGCCTCATGTCTTGACTCCAGAAATGCTTCACGAACGGCACGGCGAACCATGAGCCAGCCGTTCACCCGCAGGCGATGAGAATAGAAATGACCGGTGAGGGCACCGGTCCCACAATAGAGCGGGAAACCCCTGTTTTTGAGCTTTCGAGGCAGAATCCGGGGTCCCTCCGCCGGGTTTAGTTTGCGTTGCCGCCAGAGCCGTCATGAAAAAGTGTTTGCTCTGCGTTCCGCCTGTCGAAGAGCCCGGATTTCCGGGTGCAGCGTGACAAAAATTGTCACTTCGTGCCGTCCAGCGTTCTCTGAATTGAGCCCGGCATGGGCTGCGGGCCGCGGCGCGACGTGTATAAACCATTGCCTTCTCGTGCGTTACAGCTTTTGCGCGAAATTGGCACAAAGGTTGCCTTAATGCCTGCCGACAATTGAACGGTAATGGTGGCCCGGCAACGGGCCTGGTGATGGGAAAGTCCACTCAACGGAGGGCAGGGACATGAAGAAGAATCTTGGTTTCACGCTTATTGAGTTGATGATTGTCGTGGCGATCATAGCGATAATCGCGGCAATCGCTATCCCGAGTTTGCTGCGTTCGCGCATGAGCGCCAACGAGGCAGGCGCCATTGGTTCGCTTCGCACGATTTCGGCGGGCGAGGTGAGCTTCCAGGCGGCATGCTATCAGGATGCTGACGGCGACGGCGTGGGGGACTATGGAACGCTGCCGCAACTTCTGAATCCTGACGGTGTAGCGGGCGTTCCCGGCTACATCGACGAAGTGCTGGCTGCTGGCACGAAGCACAGCTACCTCTTCGTACTGAACGCGGTCGCCGGTGGTGGCGGTGCGCCTCCGACCTACACCTGCAATGCGGACCCGGCGAGTCCGCAGTCAGGCCGCCGGACCTTCTTCCTGGATGAGTCGGGTGTGATTCGGTTCGAGAATACGGGGGCGGCCGCAACAGTAGCCTCTACTCCTCTCGGCTAATCGGGACATCGGCACGGCAGCACAGCGAACGGCGGGCCTCTTCGGGGCCCGCCGTTCCGCATATATTCCCCCGTCTCCTCCGCTCATCCGTTCTATTCAACTCCACACGCTGAGCAAACGGGCCTGTGACACGTCTCTGTCAGCCTTCCCTCGATTCGGGATTGGACATTTCCTTGACACGCGGCTACACTGGCACAAGCGGCTTGGAGCACGCGGGAACCCGATGAAATTCGTCTTCCTTTGCCTGTTTGCCACAATGACGTTGTTGTCCCTGGTTGCATGGCTTTGGCAGCCCGGCGATGACGACGACCGCACCGCGCTTGTCTGGGCAGTCGACGACAATCCCATGCGCCGGCGCCAGATCGAGCTGTTCAATGAGCTGCATCCGGAATATAACCTGATGCTCGACCCCCAGCCCCCCAGCACGGCGGGGCTCGAGAAGGTCATTGTTCAATGCCTGGCCGGAGTGGGGCCGGACGTTTTCGACTGTTACAACGCATCGCAACTCTCCGCTTATGTGCGTGCCGGAATCGCTTGCGATGTAACAGAGGAGCTGTCGGCACGCGGCGTGACGCCCGATTCCGTCTGGCCCGCTCTCCGTCCCCTCATTGTGCTCGACGACCGAGTGTACGGCTTTCCGGGAAACGCAAATGCCCATGCGGTCTGGTTCAATAAGAAGTTGTTTGACCGGGCAGGCATGCCCTACCCGCGCACTCCGTGGTCCTGGGGGGATTTCATCGAGACCGCGAAGAAGCTCACCATCCGCAACGCACGCGGGCAGCCCGTTCAGTTCGGCTTCATTGGGTACTGGGATTACAAAGCGGCCCTTTACCAATGGGGCGCCCGCATTTTCACTCCTGCCGGTACCCGGTCGGCCCTTGACTCGCCGGAAGCTGACGCCGCCATGCAGTTCATGGAGGATCTGATTTTTGTCCATGGCATCACACCTTCCCTGGACGAAGAGAAGTCGCTCGCAACGGCAGGCGGTTGGGGAACCGGCCCCATCACCCTGTTCGGAGACGAGCGTGGCGCCATGGCCATCGGGGGGCGCTGGTGGCTGTGCATTCTGCGCCATGACGACTATGCTCACCTGGAATTGGGGGCGGTGGATATGCCATGCGGCCCCTCGTGCACCATCCCGGGAGGCGGGCGCTCGACGCTGGTCAATGCCCGAAGCGAGAATCAGGAGGGGGCCCTTCTCTTTCTCGAATACCTGCACAGCGCGGAGTGGAATAACCTGATCAACCAGCAGGCGGACGCACTTGCTCCTGTCATCGAATACAACTATACGGAAGACTTCTTATACAACCCGGACCATCCCGAAGAGGACTATAACGATGTATGGCGAACGGCTCTTGAAAACGCCGTGCCGGAGGACATAAGCCCCTACATCAACGGCCAGAAAGTCGAACGCATTTTGCTGAAACAAACGGACCTCGTGCGGGCCGGAGGAAAATCCGGGCCCGCCGCCATGAAGACGGCTGCGCGGGAGCTCAATCTTGGCATCATTGACACGCTTCGGCGGGATCCCGTTTTGCGGGAGCAATACAAAGCGGCCCTCGCCGCGGGGGCTCCGCCCGCCTGGGACAACGCGGACGAGGCCCCATGGTGAACCGGGCAAGACAGGTTCGCTCGACGGTGATCGCGCTGCTGTTTCTGGCCCCAAATTTCTTCGGCTTCTGCGCTTTCACGCTGGGTCCGGTGGTGTTTTCATTTGTCGTTGCCTTCACGAATTGGAACCTGATACGGACAATCCCGCTCCAGTGGGTCTGGTTCGATAATTTCATCGCGCTGTTCTCCGAACAGGAATTCTGGCTCTATTTCATCAATACGGGCTATCTCATGCTTGGAATACCGATTTCCATCGCCGGCTCCCTGTTCCTTGCCGTCTTGCTCAGCCAGCGGCTAAAGGGTATCGTCGTATATCGCACCTTGTTCTATTTGCCGAGCTTCACGGTCGGCGTGGCCCTGTTCATCCTCTGGAAGAAGCTCTACAACTCTGATTTTGGCCCGATTAACCACGTCCTCGAGTATCTGGTGCATTCGCTGGGCTGGACATCCTACCAGGCCCCCCGGTGGCTCACCTCGTTCAACAATCTTCTGGGCTTGACTGTTGAGCATGTCGGACTATCGCCTGAACGATTCGGCCTGGGCGCGCGCGACGCGATTCTGATTATGGGCATCTGGACCACGATGGGCGGTCAGAATATGCTGCTGTATTTGGCGGGCATCTCGAATATTCCCCGGGACCTGTACGAAGCGGCCGAGATGGACGGGGCGAATCAATGGCAGAAATTCTGGCATGTCACGTGGCCCCAACTGGCGCCGACAACGTTTTTTATCGTCGTTATGAGCGTCATCATGGGCATGCAAGGCGGATTCGAGCAGGCGCGCGTGATGACCGAGGGCGGACCGGGCAACACAACGACCACGCTCTCGTATTACATCTACATCAAGGCATTCGAAGAGTTTCAGATCGGCTATGCCTCGGCCATTGCCTGGGTGCTGTTTCTGATCATTTTCGGGATTACCCTTGTGAACTGGCGCTACGGAAGCCGGCATGTCAACTACTAAAGGCTCAAAACATCTCGGCAAATGGTGGTACCGCAAGGGGTGCGTGTACGTGTCGTACGTTTTGCTGACGGTGTTTGCCTGCACCACTCTGGCGCCGTTCATGTGGATGGTGTTCGCCAGTTTCAAGCCCCTCAACGAGGTGCAGCGCCTGAACCCCATCCCCACGGAATGGCAGCCGGAAAACTATACCGATGTGTGGAATTCCAAAGACATCTTGTTCAAGAAGTACTATTTTAACAGTCTTTTTGTGGCCGGATGGGTCACGTTGCTCCAGTGTTTCACAAGTTCGCTTGCGGCCTTCGCCTTCGCGCGCCTGAAATGGCCGGGCCGCGACACGGTGTTCAAGCTGTACCTGGCAACGATGATGATCCCCGGCGTGGTGACGATGATTCCCAACTACACCCTTATGGTGAATCTGCACCTCCTGGATTCGTACCTGGGGCTGATCGTTCCTGCGTCATTCAGCGCATTCGGCACGTTTCTGCTCCGCCAATTCATGTTGACCATCCCTTCTTCACTGGATGAAGCCGCGACGATTGACGGCGCGAACTCGTGGCAAGTCTATTGGGACGTCATTCTGCCGCTGGCGCGGCCGGGCCTGATTGTGCTGTCCATCTTTACGTTCATGGGCAATTACGGAAGCTTCTTCTGGCCGCTGGTGCTGATCAAGAGTGAGCATCTTCGGACCCTGCCCATCGGGATGTTGTATTTCGATACGGCATACGGCAACCAGACCAACCTGATCATGGCTGCATCCGTCATGAACATAGTGCCTCTCATCGTGCTATTCGTGGTTATGCAGAAATACCTCGTGCGGGGCATACAATTGGGAGCGGTGAAAGGCTGACTTTTCTTACAGCCAGGGTTTGCCCGAATCGAGGGAGTCGCGGATGCGGCGATAGGACACGTAGCGCAGACCGGGCAGCTTCCCCGTATCGACTGCTTCTCTCACGGCACAGCCCGGCTCGTGAATATGGCTGCAATCGCTGAATTTACAGCCAGTGCCGAGCTCCGCAATATCGGGGAAATAAAGGGCCACCTCCTCTTTGGTCACATCCCAGATTCCCAGTTGCCGAATACCGGGAGTATCGATAATGTCGATCCCCCCGTCGAGGTGATACAGGCGCGAGACCGTAGTCGTATGACGTCCCTTCTCGTTATAGTCGCTGACCTCTTGCGTATCAAGGTCAATATCCGGCTGGAGGCAATTGATCAACGACGATTTGCCGACGCCGCTCTGCCCGGCCAGGACGGATACCGAATGCTGGATAAGGGGCCGCAGGGCCTCAATGCCCTCCCCCGTTTCACAACTTGTGAGCAGAATCGGCAAACCCAGTTCGCGATACGCTTCCAGTTCGGCCGGCGCCTCTTGGGCAAGGTCCGTCTTGTTCACAACCACGATAGGGTTCACCCCGCCGACGTCTGCCGCAATCAAAAACCGGTCCAGAACACCGGCCTTGAAGCGCGGCTGCGCGACAGCCACGACGCAGACCAGGTGATCGACGTTCGCGG
>CAZFOG010000166.1:7293-12915 GCA_964520685.1 uncultured Nitrospiraceae bacterium
GCCCAAACCCACATCCATACCGCGGAAACGCCGGGGCTGATGCTTGTCCGCGTCGTGGTCCGCTTCAGACCAGTCATTCTTGCGAACGCGCTTCTTCTTTCGGCGGCGGTCTTTCACAAAACGCCCTTTTCTCCCCAGACGACGACGGACTCCCATTCGATGCTCACGTCCAAACGTCCTTTGCTTTCGATATCGGCGCGCAGTCGTGCCATCCCGGCGTTGAATTCGCCCTCGGGCAGCAAGTTGTAGGTCGAGATAAACTTGTGTTCGACGCGTTCGAGATACCCGGCGTCGATGGGCATCGGCGCAGCCAGAATGCGCTTCTCGGCGACAGCCACGAAACCCGCGGCGGCAAGGGCGGCCCGAGTCGATGCGAGGCTGGGAAACCGGGCCTTATCGACGGCTGCGAAACTCGGGAAATAGCGGTTCATCGGATGGCGCTCGATGAACTCATGGGAGGCCGTAACAAAAGCCGCACATCCTCTCCTGAGAACGCGTCCGCAATCGTTGAAGAAGGCTGTCAGGGCAGGCACATAGTGCAGCATGTAGCAGCCGAAACAGAAATCGAGGGAACTCGCGGCAAAGGGCAGAAAGTGCGCATCTGCCTGCACCCATGCGCCCGGGACCTGCTTTTCGCGCGCCCGCGCAATCATCCCTCGCGACAGATCGCATGCAAAGAGCTTCGCCGGCGGAAAGGCCTCGTGGAAAGCAGCGGTGTTATTGCCGGTACCAGCCCCGACCTCGAGAACGCGCTGTGCGCCGTGCGCCGCGGCCAACTCCACCAGGACCTGCAGGTAGGGGCCGCCTCCCCCCCGGAACGTATCATACCGCCGCGCGATCTGGTCGTAGTCGATCTTCACGCCGGTGTTCCGGGTTGTCATTCCGCCGCGGTCTCCTTCTTTTCAATCTGCGTGAGGTCTGCCACGGCGGTAATACCGCTGAAAACGGCGTTCAAAAGCGCGTGGCGGTTCTGGCGGATGCATGCCTCTTCGTGGTTGACGAAAACCTCGACGAAATAGGATTCGATGGCGGGCATCCACGAGAGAATCTCCGAAAATGCGGCATCGAATTTGCCCGAAGAAACATGGCCGCGCACCGTCTCGGCGGGTCCGTGCGTAATTTCGAACAGCGTTTTCTCGTTGTCTTCCAGGAGCGCGGGCTCGACTGCAGGCGCGGGGTCCTTGGCAATTCGCTGGATACGCTTGGTCTGTTCGGCCAGGTTCTGCACCTGCTGTTCGTCGAGACGGCCCATGGCAGCCAGGCAATAGCGCACCTGGACGGGGCGGCGCTTGTGAACGGCGATGGCAGCCGCGACATAGTCGTAAGGAATGCCTTTGTCTCGGTTGATGACCGCCAGGCGGTCTTCGGCAAACTGTAGAAACCCTTCCATTGCTTCGTCTGGAGCGGCAATCGCATCGCCGTAAACATTCAATGCGGCGCGGAAAGCCTGCTCGAGGTCCAGGTCCAATGCCTGCTCCTGGAGGATCGAGAGCAGGGCCAGCGTATTGCGCCGGAGGCCGAAGGGGTCGCTGGTCCCTTTGACGCGCACGCCGATCCCGAAGTACCCGGCCAGCGTGTCGAGCCGGTCAAGAACCGCCGCCGCGACGCCCAGATTGGACTCGGGCAGCCGGTCATCCGCCCGCCGGGGCAGGCGGTGCTCGAAAAGGGCGCACGCGATTTGTTCCGGCAGCCCCTCCTTTCGGGCATACAGCATTCCGACCACGCCCTCGAGGGAATCGAATTCGAACACCATCTGCGTGGTGAGGTCGGCTTTCATCAAGTCGAGGACTTCGGCCATCTGCGCGTCATCCACCGTGGGCAATACGTTCTTCAGGGCAGCATAGAGCTTATGAAGGCGGGCAATCTTGTCGGCGACCGATCCCAGTTTCTGGTGGAACAACACGCGCGACAGCCCCTGGGCGAATTCACGCAAGGGCTTCCGGGTATCGGTGTCCCAGAAATACCGGGCATCGCGGAGGCGCGCGTTGAGAACGCGCTCGTTGCCACGGCGGATCGTGGCGCGGCCTTCTTCATCGTGCTCGCCGTTTGCGACGGCGAGAAAATGGCGGCTGAGCGCCCCGCTGGCATCACGGAGGGGTATGTAGCGCTGATACACCTTCATGGGCGTGATGACAATTTCCTCGGGCAATACCAGGGCTTCCTCGGGAATCGTGCACAGGATGGGCTCGGGCCATTCGGCAATATCGATAATCTCCTCGAACAGTTCCGCGTCGTCCTCGAGGCGCAGCCCTTCGGCAACGGCAAGTTTCTCCGCTTCACTGCGCAGGCGCGCCATGCGCTCGTCGCGGACCGGCAGCACGAAATGGCCTTTCAACTGGGGGAGATACTCGTCCGCGGATGCGATCTCGATGGGCCCGGCCGCGAGCCTGCGGTGCCCATACGAAACGGTTCCGGAATGCAGCACGCGCTCCGCAGTGTAGTCGCCCGCTTCTCCGAACTGCCAGGAGACCGGCACAGCATTGGCCCCATGCAGGGCAAGAAGCCAGCGAACCGGCCGCGAGAACGTGGCGGTGCCGTCTTCCCAGCCCATGGACTTCGCAAACTGCAGCTTTGCGAGCAGTTTACCCACGATTCCGGAGAGAAGGTCCGTGATGTGGCGTCCTTTGCGCTCGACCTTGAGAAAGCAGTATTCCGCCTTGCCCTGTTCCTGGAAATAGATGTCCTCGACCGTGGCCCCTCTGGACTCAGCGAACTTCCGGGCCGGGACGGTCCAGTTGCCGTCGGCGTCATGCGCGGCTTTGCGGGCGGGGCCCCGGGCCTCTTCCACAACATCCGGCTGGTGGGAAACGCACTCGTCAATTCTGGCCACGATGCGCCTCGGCGTGACCCAGACGGTTATGGGACCATGGTCGAGCCGTTCCTCGGCGAATAGCTTCTCGAGCAAAGCGGGAAGCTGGCCGCGCACGGCTTTCACATCGGAATGGGGCAATTCCTCGACCCCAACCTCGAGGAGAAGCGTGTCGCGCTCGGAAAATGTATCGGGCGAAGCTTCCAGCGGGGTCGATTCGTCCTGGAGTCCCGGCCGCGGGAATCGGCACAAGGGGTAGCCCTTCTCCTGGCGCTGTTCGAAGTATCCTTTTGCGCACCGTTCAGCAACCGCCCGGCAGCGAAGAAGAAACCGGCCCCGCTCGGTAACGGACAGCGCGCCGCGTGCATCGAGCAGATTGAAGAGGTGAGACAGACGCAGGCAATGGTCGTATGCGGGCATGATGAGCCCCGATTCGAGCAGCCGGGCCGCTTCCGCTTCCCACAGGTCAAAGATATGAAGCAGTTTCTGCGTATCGGCGGCCTCAAAATTGTATCTGCACCACTCGACCTCGGAAGCATGGAAGATGTCGCCATAGGTAATGCCGGAAGGGGCCCACTTCAAATCATAGACACTCTCGACGCCTTGCAGATACATGGCGATGCGCTCAATGCCGTAGGTGAGTTCGCAGGCGCGCACATCGAGCTTGAGACCGCCGCATTCCTGGAAATAGGTGAACTGGAGGATCTCCATGCCATCGAGCCAGGCTTCCCACCCGAGCCCCCACGCCCCGAGAGACGGACTCTGCCAGTTGTCCTCGACAAACCGGTAGTCATGCTTCGTAAGATCGAGCCCAAGTGCTTCCAGTGATTGGAGATACAGGTCCTGCACATTCGGGGGCGAAGGCTTGAGGATGACCTGGTACTGGTAGTAGTGCTGCAGGCGGTTGGGATTCTCGCCATACCGCCCATCCGTGGGGCGAATACTCGGTTCAGGATAGGCCACCCACCACGGTTCAGGACCCAGCACCCGCAGAAACGTGGCAGGATTCGAGGTTCCCGCCCCCACTTCGGTGTGGTAGGGCTGCCATAACATGCAGCCCCGTGCCGCCCAGAATTCATTCAGCGTCTGCAGGACTTCCTGAACCGTCATCAAGTGGTATCTCCCTGAATACGTTCCTGTTAGGGGATGGGCCGCGTGAACGATGGAAGCGCAGAATCCTGCGGCCCGGAACTGCCCGAGTCAAAGGCGGAATTTTAGCTTTTCGCGTATTCCAAGTCAAAGTCGTGAGGCACTTTCCGGTCTGCGGGGCTGAAAACCGGCTCACAGGCGCATCACACCGAAGCCCCCGCCAATCTCAATAACCGCGCCTGTGGAATACTCGAAATACCCTTCGGCAAGTGCCACGACCGCCTTCCCCACGTCCTCCGGCGTTCCCCACCGTTTTTGGAGAAGAATGCCCTGCTCGATGAGCTTGTCGTACTTCTCGGTGACCGCCGCCGTCATGTCGGTCGCGATAATACCCGGACGGATGTCGTACACGTTGATACCGAATTCTGCCAGGCGAACGGCGAAATTCTGGGCGGTCATGCTCAACCCGGCCTTGCTGACGCAATACTCGGCGCGATTGGGACTCGCGGTGTCGCTCGAGATGCTGGTAACAAAGACGATCGTGGGGGCGAATTCCGTGCCCTGTTTGACCTGGCGTATCATCTGGTTCGCGACGGCCTGCGTGAGAAAGAACGGCCCTTCGAGATTGATCCGCATAAGCCGCTCGAAACTCTCCTCGGTCGTCTCCAGGATGTCCAGGCGTTGCAGGGGGGCCACACCGGCGTTGTTGACGAGCAGGTCAATACGCCCGAACGCCGCCAGCGCTTCCTGGAGGAGCCGTTTCCGGCCGCCCGAATCGCCGATGTCACCAGCAAGAGGCACAAAACTCACGGCGTGCGATTCGACACGGTCCTTCACTTCGAAGAGCCCCTTTTCCGAGTCTTTCGGCGTGAGTTTTGTGGCGGTGCCGATGATGTCATATCCATGTTTTGCGAGTTCAATGGCGATCCCGCGTCCGATGCCGCGGCTGGCGCCGGTGATCATGGCTACTGGTTTTCGCATGGTTTCCTCTGCGTGGTAAGCATATCTTCGGGGCACCGCGCCCCCACTCGGGCAATTGGGAGAACTATACCCACCGTGTGCAAAACAACGCAATAATCCGCCAGCCTTGCCCCCTCATGACCGCGGTTTTCGCGTTTTCGCACATCGCGTTGCGCCCATGCAAGGCCTGTGATATTGTGATTTCGGATTTCGGGTGAGTGCATACGAAACAGCAGTTGGGCTGTCAAAGCATCACTTTCAGGAAAGGATTGTCCCACAATGCGCACGACACGACGCGAATTCCTGGCGAGGACCGGACTCGGGTTAGGGCTTGCCGGGTTTGGCATACCCCGAGCGTTGGCACAGGATGCGAAACCGGCTATACGCCTGAGCGCATGCGACTGGTCCCTGGGAGCCTATGGCCCGGAGGGTCTTGAATCGGCGGCCGCGATTGGCCTCGAGGGTCTCGAGATATCCGCGGCAGCGGATAACAACCACCCCGGCGAGGTGCTTGCCATTGCCGACGCGGAGCGGCGTGACGCCTACAAGCGGAGCATGAAGGCCCACGGAGTGGCGGTCTCGTCGGTTGCCCTGGGGCTGTTGAACCAGTTCCCGATGGTAAGTGAGCCCCGGGCCCCCGGGTGGGTCGAGCAAACCATCGACGGGACCAAAGACCTCGAGGCCAAGGTCATGCTCCTCGCCTTCTTCGGTAAAGGCGACCTGCGCCTGAAATCCGGGGAACTCAAGGAAAAGGACGTCGACAC
>CAZFOG010000167.1:0-8299 GCA_964520685.1 uncultured Nitrospiraceae bacterium
GGTGGGGACGGCTATAGCGTTGCTGGTAAAGCACGGCGGAACGCAAGCTCCTAAGAGTGTGGGACCGGTGCCCTCACCGGTCATTGGGAGCCCGATTTCCGGAAACAATATGACCGCTGGGGGCACCGGTCCCACACCGGAAGGGGCTACACCGGCTGCTCTCCAATTACACCCGGATGAGGGCGACCTGGACGTGACGGCGGGGTGGGGCCATGGCGGCAAGGGCGGCGTGTGCATGCCGGGGAAGGGCCGGTACGACGCGCGGAAGCCGTCGCAGGAGGAGGCGCACCCGGCCTTCGGCGATACGGCCTATGACGTGTTTCTGAACGGCGTGGCCTTTTGGGCGAATGTGCCGAAGCCGGTGTGGGACTATACGATCGGCGGCTACCAGGTCATCAAGAAATGGCTGAGCTACCGCGAAAAGGCGGTGCTGGGCCGGGGCCTGCGGCTGGAGGAGGCACTGTATGTCACGGAGATGGCGCGGCGGATTGCCGCTCTCGTGCTCCTGCAGCCGGAACTGAACGCGAACTACGAGCGGGTCAAGGCGGATACGCATGATTGGGGCGGCGGGTGAGAACGGGCTGGCGCGTTTCCGGCGAGTCAGCCCGGCGGATAAGTGAGGATGGACCATGACCGAGGGCATTTGTAACCGCCGGCGGTTTCTTCAGGCGGGGGTTGGGGCTGTTGCGAGCCTGTGGGCTTGTCGAATCGGATACGCCGCCGCGGAGCGCCGCAAGCCGAATTTCGTGCTCATCCTGGCGGATGATCTCGGCTACGGCGACATCGGGTGCTACGGCAACACGGCGATCAAGACCCCCAATCTGGACGCGTTGGCTGCGAACGGCGTTCGGTTCACGGATTTCCACAGCAACGGACCGGTCTGTAGTCCGACGCGCGCGGCTTTCCTGACCGGCCGGTACCAGCAGCGGAGCGGTCTCGATGGGGTTTTCACGGCCGAGACCCACCGGGACACGGGCATGCCGCTCGGGGAGGTCACGTTCGCGGAAATGCTTGCGGCCGCGGGATACCAAACCGCTCTCTTCGGCAAGTGGCACCTGGGTTACCCTGTCGCGTTCAATCCGGTGCGCCAGGGTTTCGACACGTTCCGGGGGTATGTCAGCGGCAACGTCGATTACCATTCGCATATCGACATGGCGGGCGAAATCGACTGGTGGCGCGATGATACACTCGTTGCCGAAGAGGGGTACGTCACGAATTTGGTCAGTGACTATGGCGTGCGGTTCGTGGAAGCCCATGCTGACGGGCCATTCTGTTTGTACCTGGCCCATGAAGCGCCGCATTTCCCTTACCAGGGCCGGAACGATAAAGCGGATCGCATGCCCGGCAATCCTCATCCTACCCAGGGCTCGCGCAAAGACAAACCCGGGGCCTACACAGAGATGATCGAGGCCCTGGACGAGGGTGTAGGGCGTATCGTGGATGCGATTCGCCGGTCTGGCCTCGAAGAGAACACCCTCATCTTTTTCTGTTCCGACAACGGGGCGACGAAGCTGGGCTCGAACGGCCCGTTGAGAGGAAACAAAGGCGGCCTGTGGGAAGGTGGCCACCGTGTACCGGCGATTGCCTGTTGGCCGGGGCAGATCGAGCCGGGAGTAAGCCATGCGACCCTGATGACGATGGACCTGTTTCCTACCATGGCGGCTCTGGCAGGTGCCGAATTGCCCGCGGACCGTCCCCTCGACGGGACCGACCTCTCCGGCCATCTGCTGCGTAGAGAAGCGTTACCGGAACGCACGCTCTTCTGGCGGTTTCAGCGGCGCGTGGCCGTGCGAAGAGGGCCCTGGAAGCTGGTCGGTGACAAGTCGGTGGAAAATCCCGAACGGCTGGACCCGGTACGGCTGTACAATCTTGACGAAGACGTGGGCGAGGCGCACGATCTCGCAGGAGACTATCCGGACGTACTGACGTCGCTGACGTCGGCGTATTGGAACTGGGAGCGCGAGGTCACCGAAGGTGTGACCATGCTTACATGATAGCGGCCAAAGGCGGCCGGCCGGGGAGGGCCGAGATGGCACACAGATTGAATCGGCGGAATTTCATGACGATGGCGGGCGCCGGTGTGGCTGCCGTGTCCGCAGCCACACGTGCCCAGGCACAGGGTGCGTCAGGCGGGAAGCGCAATGTCCTGCTCTACGTGGTCGACGACCAGGGGCGCGCCGATGCCGGCTGCTATGGCAATCCCGTCATCAAGACACCCGGCCTGGACCGCCTGGCCGCGGCAGGCGTGCGGTTCACCCACGGGTTCTGCACGACGGCGAGTTGCAGCGCGAGCCGCTCGGTCATCTTGTCCGGGCTCCACAACCACGCAAACGGCCAGTACGGTCATCAGCATGACTACCATCATTTTTCCTCGTTCGACGATGTTGAGAGTCTTCCCGTCCGGTTGAGCAAGGCGGGCTACCGGACGGGGCAGATGGGCAAGTACCACGTCGCGCCGGAATCCGTCTACCATTTCGACACCTATCTCAAGGCCAAGGGCAACGTCCCCGCGGCCATGGCCGACGCCTGCCGCGAGTTCATCGCCGCGGACAGCGATAAACCCTTCTTCCTGTATTTCTGCACGACCCAGCCCCACCGGCCCTTTCACCGGCAGGGCGCGGCCCCCGTTTCTCCCGACGAGGTCGTTGTGCCGCCGTACCTGCCCGATTCGACCGAATGCCGCGAGGAACTGGCCCAATACTACGGCTCGGTGCAGACCGCGGACGCCGGGCTGCTGCGGCTCATCGAGCTCCTCGAGGAAACCGGGCATTGGGACGATACGCTCATCATCTACATTTCGGACAACGGCATTGCGTTTCCAGGGGCAAAGACCAATCTCTACGAACCGGGCATGAACCTTCCCTGCGTGGTGCGGGACCCCTTCGCCGAGCAGTCCGGTATCGTGACGGACGCCATGGTGAACTGGGCGGATATCGCGCCGACCGTGCTCGACTTCGCGGGCATCGAAGTGGGGGAGAAGAAGTTCCATGGCCGTTCGTTCCTGCCGGTGCTGCAGGGCGGACCGTCCTCTGGCTGGGATGAGGTCTACGCATCCCACACCTTCCACGAAATCACCATGTACTACCCGATGCGGGTGGTGCGCGAGCGGCGCTACAAACTGATCTGGAACATCGCCCACGGGCTCGAGTATCCGTTTGCGTCTGATCTGTACGCGTCGGCAACCTGGCAGGGTGTCGTGAAACGGGGGGAAGAGTACTATGGCAAGCGCAGGGTCGATGCTTACCTGCATCGCCCTGCTTTCGAGTTGTATGATCTCGAATCCGATCCTGACGAAGTGACCAATTTGGCGAATGATCCGCAACACGCCGAGACACTGGCCCGCTCGAAGACCAAATTGCGCGCATTTCAGGAACGCACCAGCGACCCCTGGCTCCTGAAATGGGAGTACGAGTAGAATATCCGCGGATTCGGCCACCAGCGCGGACCGGCACAGGTCGTTCAGCGGGAAAGGCGAAGCGACATCGAGGCTTCGCAGAGGGGGGAGGAGGATGTTTCATTCAGCCATCTCGCGCCGCGATTTCATTGCTGCCGCGGGCGCCAGTTTTGCCGCGTATGCACTGCAACGCCGCGCCGTGGCCGCACCGCGAATCCCGGGTGACCGCCCGAATTTCGTGATCATCTTTGCCGATGACCTGGGCTACCGCGACGTGGGCTGTTTCGGCGCCGAAGGTTTCCAGACCACAAACCTGGACCGCATGGCGGCGGAAGGCGTGCGGTTCACGGACTTCTATTCCGCGGCGGCCTCGTGCACGCCATCCAGGGCCGCCCTGATGACGGGATGCTACCCCTCCCGCGTGGGGTTGCCCAACGTGCTCGGCCCCACGGCGGACATCGGCATAAGCGACGAAGAAACCACCGTTGCTGAGGTCCTGAAATCGCGCGGATACGCGACGGCCTGTTTCGGCAAGTGGCATCTCGGGCATCATCCGAAGTTTCTGCCCACCCACCACGGGTTTGATGAATACCTCGGCCTGCCCTATTCCAACGACATGTGGCCGCGCCATCCCACGTCCGACAAGTACCCGCCCTTGCCGCTCATCGAAGGCGACCAAGTGGTTCAATACAACCCCGACCAGCGCCAGTTGACGACGTGGTACACCAAACGCGCCGTGGATTTCATCTCGGCGCACCAAGACGAGCCGTTCTTCGTCTATCTCCCTCACAGCATGTCCCACGTGCCCTTGCACGTCTCGGGGAAGTTCGCGGGACGGTCAATGCAGGGTCTGTACGGCGACGTGATCATGGAGATCGACTGGTCCGTCGGGCAGATTCTGTCCACCCTGCGCGAGCTGGGCCTCGACAAGAACACGCTCGTCGTGTTTACGTCCGACAATGGGCCCTGGTTGAGCTACGGAGATCATGCCGGGTCCGCGTTGCCGCTTCGCGAGGGCAAAGGCACGACGTTCGATGGCGGCCAGCGCGAATCCTTTATCGCATGGTGGCCGGGACATATCCCACCCGGAACCGTGTGCAGCGAAATGGCGGTCATGTTCGATCTACTCCCCACCTTTGCCGGTCTGGCAGGGGCGTACCTCGACGGCGGCCGCACGCTTGACGGCAAAGACATCTGGCCGTTGTTGTCCGGCCAGCCTGATGCCAAATCCCCCCACGAGGCGTTCTTCTTTCACCAGAACGGGCATCTCGAGGCGGTGCGCAGCGGAAAATGGAAGCTCCACATGCCGCACCGGTACCGCAGTCTTGGGGCCGAAGGCGCCGGAGAGGGGGGATGGCCCGGTCCCTACGAGACGAAAGAGATCGGGTGGGCCCTGTTCGACCTCGAGAACGACGCCGGCGAAACCACCAACATCGCGAATCAACACCCTGACCAGGTAGAACGCATGCGGAAGCTGCTCGAGGGATTTCAGAAAGACATCGAGGACAATGCACGGCCTGCTGGGCGCGTGTAGAGGGGGCGTCGTGATGGCTATTCGCAAAACGAAACTGAACGTTCCGCTGTTCCTGTTTATCGTATTCGCCGGCATCGCGCTGGCCAGAATGGGGGCCGCAAGCGAGTTCGGAGACGAAGGGCTCAGACCCGGGCAAATCGCCTATAAGACCGTGGGCGATGTCACGTTGAACCTCCATGTATTCAGGCCGGAGGGCTGGCAGGCGAGCGACGCGCGTCCGGCGATAGTGTTCTTCTTTGGGGGCGGCTGGAAGGGCGGCACGCCGAAACAGTTCTACCGGCAAAGCGCGCATTACGCGGGACTGGGCATGGTCGCGTTTTCGGCCGAATACCGCGTGAAGTCCTTGCATGGAACCTCGCCCTTCGAGTGTGTCGAGGATGGCAAATCCGCCGTGCGGTACATTCGCGCCCATGCCGGGGAACTCGGGGTTGACCCCGCGCGTATCGTGGCCGGAGGCGGTTCCGCGGGCGGTCATGTGGCTGCCTGCACCGGCGTTATCGAAGGATTCGAGTCCGGTGACAATTCGGGGGTCAGCTCGAAACCCAATGCCTTGATGCTGTTCAATCCGGTGCTCGATACGACTGGAAGGAAACACAATATCGAGAAACTCAAAGGGCGCGAGCAGGAGCTGTCGCCGGTTCATCACGTGAAAGCCGGTGCGCCGCCCACCATCATCTTCCACGGTACGGAAGATACCACGGTGCCGTTCGAGAGCGCTGAGCGTTTCTGCCAGACAATGCAATCCATGGGCAACCGGTGCGAACTCGTGGCCTTCGAAGGAGCCAGTCACGGGTTCTTCAACTACGGGCGCTTCCAGAATGCTTTCGACGTGACCCTCCAGAAGGGCGGCGCATTCTTGAAATCGCTCGGCTATCTGCCCGTGGACAAAGGAGAATTTCAAGAAGAGGGGAGCAAATGATAGCGAGTACGACATGCAATCGGCGCGATTTCCTGCGGATGGTGGGTTACGGCACCGCCTCACTGGCTATGGGTGTGCGAACCATGGCAGGAGAAGCGGCACCAGGACCCAACGTCATTTTGATCTTGACCGACGACCAGGGCACCATCGACGTCAACTGCTTCGGTGCGGAAGACCTCGATACGCCGAATCTAAACGCATTGGCCGGGCGCGGCACGCGGTTCACCCAATTCTACGTGGGCGCGCCGGTCTGCTCGCCCTCGCGTGCGGCCCTCTTGACGGGACGCTGCCCCCAACGCGCCGAGTTGCCAACCAATGCTTACGGCGAACGCGGCATGCCCGGCCATCAGGTGACCATCGCCGAGATGCTCAAGGCCGCCGGGTACCGCACAGGGATTTTCGGCAAATGGCACCTGGGCGAAGTGGATGACCAAGTGCCGCTGTCCCAGGGCTTTGACGAATTCTTCGGCCACAAGCTCGGGTGCATCGACAATTACTCCCATTTCTTCTACTGGCAGGGCCCAAACCGTCATGACCTCTGGCGCAACAACGAAGTGGTCTGGGAGGACGGTCAGTATTTCCCGGACCTGGTCGTCCGCGAAGCGCACCGCTTTCTCGAGGAAAACCAGAACCATCCTTTCTTCCTGTATCTGCCCTTCAATGTGCCGCACTACCCCATGCAGGGGGAACCCGAGTACCGCGAGAGGTATGCGGACCTCGAGGAGCCTCGCAAGGCGTACGCGGCATTTGTGTCTACTATTGATGAGAAGATCGGCGCCGTCATCGACAAGGTGGATGCACTCGGCCTGCGCGAAAACACCCTCATCATTTTCATGAGCGACCACGGGCATTCGGTCGAGGAACGGGCCAATTTTGGGGGCGGCGACTCGGGACCGTACCGCGGACACAAGTTTACGCTTTGGGAGGGGGGTGTGCGCGTGCCGTGTATCGCTTCCTGGCCGGGCAGGATTCCCGAGGGCGAAGTGCGCGGACAGGTGGCCGTCAGCATGGACTGGCTGCCGACCATTGCCCATTATTGCGGCGTGCAGGTCCCGCAGCGCCCCCTCGATGGCAAAAACATCGCCGGGGTTATTGCATCGCACGAGGCCGCATCCCCTCACGAGGCGCTGTGCTGGGAACTGAGCAAACAGTGGGCGGTCCGCGAAGGCGATTGGAAACTGGTCGTGAATGGCCCCGCCTCGACCCATAACGGCAAGGACCTTCCGGCCGAGGAAATCTTTCTGTCCAATCTCGCGGAAGACCCTGGCGAATCCAGCAATCTCGCCTCCAAGAACCCCAAAATCGTTGCACGGCTCACCCGGATTCACGAGCAGTGGGCGGATGACGTGCACAAGCAATAGAAGAAAGTATCAAAACGCGCTGGTGAGGATGTCATCATGAATCGTCGCGGTTTCCTGCAATCTATGGGCGGTATGCTTGCTCTGGGCGCCCTGGGGTCGCGGACGGGGAGAGCCCTGGGTGCAGAGCCTTCCGGCTGCCGGAAATGCCTCGTCCTGGACAGCCGCGCCATCGCAGATACAACCAACGCGAAGCTGACCGTCACGCCCGTTGCCAAATGCCCTCGCAATCCTCTCTTCGGCGAGGACAAACCGTGGGAAGTGCGGTTCGACAACCTGTACGCCAACGTCCTGTACGATAGCGACGACGGCCTCTACAAGTGCTGGTACAGTCCTTTCATCCGCGACCCGGCCGTCACCGAAACACCCCCCGAGAAGCGCGATACGATCCCCTACCGTCCCTACGACCGCGTGATGGGCGTTTGCTACGCCGTTTCCGTGGATGGCCTGGCGTGGCGCAAACCGCTCATGGACATCCGGAAGTATGATGGGGAACTCTCCAACATTGTCGAGATCGCTCCTCACGGGGCGGGAGTGTTCAAAGATGACCGCGAGTCCGACCCCGCCCGGCGATTCAAGATGTTCTTCAGGGAAGACCAGATGTCCGTGGCGTTCTCGGCCGATGGCCTGCATTGGGAGCATCCCACGGCTTGTCCGCAGATCGATGCGAAGGGAGACACGCACAACAACGCGCTTTGGTGCCCTGAACTCGGCAAGTACGCCGGCGTGACCCGTCTGTGGGACACGGTCCGGCAGGTCGGCCGCACCGAAAGCCCCGATTTCATCAACTGGACCAAGGCGCAGGTTGTTCTGCAGAGTCTTGATCCGCACCTGCAGACCTACGCCATGCCGGTGTTCCGGTATGGTGGCTGCTATCTCGGATTGGTGGTCATTCTCAATACCGAAACCGACCGTGCCCACACCGAACTGGCGTGGAGCCCCGATACCCTCGAGTGGCATCGCATCGACTCCGGCACGCCCCTGATACCCAACGCCGAAACCGAGGGAGCCTATGACTGGGGCTGCGCCTATCCCGCGGCATATCCGGTGTTTGAAGAGGGGGAGATCCGGCTCTATTACGGCGGAAGCAATGG
>CAZFOG010000167.1:8399-12864 GCA_964520685.1 uncultured Nitrospiraceae bacterium
CTATTCGGCTTCGCTCTTCGCCAGCGTGACGTTCACATCGACATCGCCCTGTTCGGGTTTGCCTTCGCTGCTTTCGAACGCCTCGATGTTCAGCATCCGTACGATGTCGTCCTGGGCCGTGCGCACCAATTCGAGAATGTCCGGGGTGGCCGTTACTGCGACTTTCTGCACCGGCGCTTTCATGCTGAGATTCGCGTCGGCCTTGGCTTTGCGGACCGCCTCCACAACCGCGACGGCCACATCGAACGCACGCACATCCGATGGTTCCGCGACGGCACCGAGTTCCGTTTCGCCGGGCCAGGGGCTGCGGTGAACGGAGTCGTGCATGCCCGTATCGCCGCTGTAACACCAGTGCCAGACGTCTTCGCACAGGAACGGCAGGTAGGGGGCGAACAGGCGCACAATCGCCCGGTGCAGGAGCCGCAACGTCGCGGCCGCGGAGAGACGCCCCTCCGTCAATTCCTCATCATACGTCCGGGGCTTGGCCAGTTCGAGGTAATTGTCGCAGAAGATCTTCCAGAAGAAGTCCTCGATAAGCATCAATGCCTGCGCGTAGTCGAACTCCTTTAACGATGCGGTCGCACGGGCGACAGTATCCCTCAGCTTGGCCACGACGGCGCGGTCAACCTCGGCCACAATCTTGTCCGCACCCAACTGCGCGGAGTCGATGCTCTCGAACCGTCCCACGGCAAACTTGCTGGCGTTGAAGAGCTTGGTGCAGAGCCGCTTCCCGACCTTGAAGACTTGCTCGTCGTAGGCGGTGTCCACGCCCAGCCGCGCACGGGCCGCCCAATAGCGCACGCTGTCGGCGCCGAATTCGACGAGAAGCGGTTCCGGCGTAACCACGTTGCCCTGGCTCTTGGACATCTTTTTGCGGTCGGGATCGAGGATCCAGCCGCTGATGACCACGTTGCGCCACGGGACCTCGTTTTCGTGAAGGTACGCCTTCACGATGGTGTAGAAGGCCCACGTCCGGATAATCTCGTGGCTTTGGGGCCGGATGTCCATGGGGAAGAGTTTCTGGTGCCGCTCGGGCTCGATGGCCCATTTCGAGGCGATCTGCGGGGTCAGCGAACTGGTGGCCCAGGTGTCGAAGACATCCGGATCGCCCGTGAAGCCGCCCGGCATGCCCCGCTGGTCTTCGGTATATCCCTCGGGGACTTGATCCAGGGGATCGATGGGCAGCAAATCCGGTGACGGGACAATCGGTTTGTCGTATTGGACGATGCCGTTGTTGTCGAGGGGATACCAGACGGGGATCGGCACTCCGAAATACCGCTGGCGGCTCATGCACCAGTCCTGGTTGAGCCCTTCGACCCACGATTCGTACCGCTTGCCCATAAACGAGGGGTGCCAGTTGATTTTGCGGCCCTGTGCGATTAGCGCGTCTTTCTTGTCGAGGATGCGCGTGTACCACTGCCGCGCGGGGATGAGTTCGAGAGGCCGGTCCCCCTTCTCGAAAAACCGCACGGGGTGGGTGATGTCCTGTTTCGGGCGGTCGACGATGCCGCCCAATTCCTCGGCCAGTTCCATCAGGATCTTCTGAGCACGCTTGGTATACAGGCCTGCGATGCGGCCATAGGCGGCATTGGCGGCTTCGGGATTCACGCTCTCCCAGCCGGGGTCGCCAAACGTCACCGGCAGCAAATGGCCGTCTTTTCCGATCACCTGGCGAAGCGGAAGATTGAACTGACGCCACCACTCGACGTCGGTCTGGTCGCCAAAGGTGCAGACCATGACCACCCCGGTTCCTTTCTCGGGGTCGGCCTTCGGGTCGGCCATAATGGGCACCGGCACGTGGAAGAACGGTGTCACCGCATGTTTGCCGATGTACGAGGTATACCGTTCGTCCTCGGGATGCACCAGCACGGCCACGCATGCCGCCAGCAGTTCGGGGCGCGTCGTGGCGATTACCAGATAGCCATCGGGTTCCTGCAACGGGAAACGCAGGAAGTGATACGCGCTCGAGACCTCTTTGTCGGCAACTTCGGCCTGGGCAATGGCGGTCTGGAAATCGACGTCCCACATCACCGGCGTCTCGTCCTGGTAGCATTGGCCTTTCTCGAGGAGTTCCAGGAAGCTCTTCTGCGAGGTCAGCCGGCAATGGGCATCGATGGTGGCATATTCCTGCTCCCAGTCGTACGACAAGCCCAGGCGCGTCCAGAGATGGCGGAAGGCTTCCTCGTCTTCCCGCGTGACGGCGTTGCACAGCTCGATAAAATTGCGGCGGCTGACCGGCAACGGGTCGCCCTTCGTGCCACGGTCGCGCTTAAAGTCAGGCTCGTAGTGCAAGTGAGGCTCGCACCGGACGTTATAGAGGTTCTGCACCCGGCGCTCGGTAGGCAGGCCGTTGTCGTCCCACCCAATGGGAAAGAAGATGTTTTTGCCGAGCATGCGCTGAAACCGGACAATGAAATCCTGGTGGCTGTAGCTGAACAGATGGCCTACGTGCAGCGACCCGCTTACGGTCGGGGGCGGTGTGTCTACCACGAAGGTTTCGTCACGGCCCCGTGAGGAATCCCACGCATAAAGCCCGCCTTCGCTCCACCGCGCGCACCAGATATCTTCAATCTCGCTCGCGTTGTACTTCTTCGGAATGCCTTCGGATAGGGTCGACATGCTCCGCTCCTGTGTAAGTTCATAGACAGCATGGAAATGCACACGCCATGAGAAAATGGATCGCGAAAGTATAGCAAAACACAGGGTAACCACAAAAATGACGCGTTCCCGGATTCATGGAGGACCTATTGCGCATCCGGACACACTGGCATATCATGGAAATAGGCACGGTCCACGCAGTTGTTGCCTCAGAGTGCCATACGGGGTTGCAGAAATGCCGCGTACAACGTTCATCGTGCTGCTTGGTTTAGCCGCCGGCTTGATTGTGCCCGCTTCGGCCGATACCATCGTGTATCGCGGGCGCGAGTACACCGGAGTTGTCATCGAGGAACTGTCCAACCAGTACGTCGTCCACTTCCCGGATACGGGCCGCAAGAAATATCTCCGGAAAGAAGAAGTTTCGGCGGTCGAGATTTTCGGCGAGCGTCCGCAGGGCGCCCGCAGTGACCGGACGCAGGGCGCCCTCGTGTTTGAGGCGGACTCGGCCGAGCAAGGACCCGAAACCACCGATCTGACGCGCCAGCAAAGCGCGCTGCAGCAGTACAAGGAACGGCGGAGAATCCGTGGGCAGGCCGAATTCGAAGCCGCTTACGAACACTGGGCGCAGCTCCCCGAGGAGCAGAGAGCCGCCCTGCTCGCGCAGACCGAAGCCCAGGCGGTTGCTGCGGAGACGGAAATGCAGCAGACGGCGGCGATGGTTGCACAAGCGCGTCAACAGCTGGAGCAGGAAAGAGAAAGCATACGGACAAGCATCGAGGGCGCAGCCACCGAGCGAGACCTGCTGCTCGATGAGAATTACACCTACGTGTTCGAGGGGCCGCCACTCGAGCCTTACGAGTTTCTCAGCGAGCGCGACGCGGAACAGGCCGAGGCGATGGACTATATCGCTGAGGTTACCTATGAGGGCCTCCCCGCGGGCGCTGCCGAGGAATTCGCAGACGACTACTGGGACTGGTCGGGTTCACGTCCCGGATACGGCGGGCGATGGTTCGAGGACGAGCGGGACGCGGCTGACGAGGAAGCCTATTGGATCGAGGAAGAGTACAACGCGCGCATCGCCGAGGAGAGTCGCGTCCTGCAACAGATTGCCGAAGAGGCGCAACAATTCGAGCGCCGCAGCAACACCATGCTGCAGCGCGTTGCCGATCGCGCGAACCGGCTGGCCGGTACGGCGAATTATTTGCTCGCCCTCGAAGACGCACGCGCCCGGGAATTTGCGCCCTCGCTCCAGTACAGAACCCTGTTCTCCATCGCGGGAAGGGGGGTCATGCAGCGGCCTGTCTCCGCGGCCTCGCCCATTCTCAGGATTGACTGGTGGGTGGATGTCTCCGAGCCCCTGGCCAGCCAGCTCAGAATTCGCGTGTACGACACCGCTACGGACCGGCCGGTCAAGACGGATAGCTCCGCCAAACTTCCGTCCGACCACTTCCTGCTAATTGACCGCCCGGGAGACTATCTTGTAGAGGCCGAAGCCCCCGACGGGGTGACCTATACCCTCGAAGCGAGGGAGCTTCGTGACTTCGAATATGTCGCCATCACCAAGGACGAATGACCCTTCCGGTCCGTCCTCTCCGGTGGGGGACCGGCGCCCTTGCCGGCCGGCTCTGTCTTATGCTCGCTGGCTGAGCCGAACGACTCATGCTTCCCATCGGCGAAGTACTCACTTCTTCGGGCCCGGCAGAATTCCTTTGACGGTGCAACGGACCTTGTAGACGGCGGTGCGGGCGGTGACGTACAGCGTCTGGCCGTCTTCATCGCCGAATGCGCAATTGGCGGGCACTTGCGGAAATTCAATGGTCTGGAGGTGTTCGCCCGCCGGGTTGAACACCCGTACGCCGTCCCGCGC
>CAZFOG010000168.1:0-6245 GCA_964520685.1 uncultured Nitrospiraceae bacterium
GCGGAGGGTGAGGGACTCGAACCCCCAAGCCCGAAGGCGCCGGTTTTCAAGACCGGTGCGTTACCATTACGCTAACCCTCCGCGAGGGCGTGTTTGGGCACGTGGCGCGCCCACTGAGCCATTGTAGCGCACGCAGGCGGGCAATTTCATCCGCATCTGGCATCGCTGTGTCCCGTATCGCATCGAGCATGTCCGGCAGGGTCAGGATACGGTCAGAGCCGGACACGCAGGTGTCCGGCTCAACTCGTTTGCGCGTGTTGCGCTTTAATTGATGTGTTCCTGAGGCGGGTTGCGCAGGTACCGTTCCGTGAAGATGTCGTCGGGCAGACCAGTGTTGTACTCGACGGTCGTGTAGTCAAGCACGGTTTCACTGCCGCGGTCGTGGTCTTTCATGCTGCTCTTGACGACGGTCTTGAATCCCTGAATGTCTTTTACGGACAGGACCTTCGCTTCCCGGTACACCCGGCCGCCCCGCTCAAACTGAATGCTTACGGGGATGAACGTGGCCTTGTGGATGTACGAGGTGAACGAGTCGAATTCCACCTTGCTCTTATCCTCGGGTTTCGGGGTGCTCTTGACGACGTAATAGGTGTCGTCGGTTTTTACCAGTTCGTGGCTGTCTTCTTCCGGATTGCGGCCGGAGACGTCTTCGTAGAAGAAATCGGAGCCGACAAAGCTGGTGCGCTCGTCCGAAGCGGCAATCCGTTTGACGTGGCCGAGGGCCGGCAGATACAGCCAGCGGTCGTCGTCTTTGTCGACGTGTTTCCACACCATAAACACGGTCGCGCGTTCGTCGGCGGGCTGGTGAAAATAGACGAAGAACCGTTGCTGCTGGTCCGTATCGTCCATGTTTTTACGCAGGATGGTGAATTCCTTGTTGCGCGTGCGGCCCTGGTCGTCCGTAATGGCCATTTTGACGCGCGCCTTGCCATCCTGGCCCTGGTAATAGGCCATGTGGTTTGCTTTTTTGACGATCTCGCCGACCGATAGTTCTTCTCCCGCAACCGCAAGCAGGGGAGTCAGCAACAGGGCGGCAAACATGCAGCCAGTCAGTATCCGGAACACATGTCTCATGACGTACCTCCTTGTTGGAGCACACTACTCAGACGTCCACAGGGACGTTTCCATTCACTCTGTTTCATCGGACTGAACGCGGCATTTCTCGCGCCGCGACATGAGAAAACACGCGATTCCCAGCACGGGGAGCGCGGCCAGACTCACCCACGTCAAAGCGGTGACTCCTACGTCGAGGAATTGATGCACGTTGATGGCCACGAGTAGGAGAGCCGTGATACCCGTGACAATGCACGTGCCGCACACGCAGGTGACCGAACAGGCTTTGGTTTTGGGAAACAGTAAGCGCTCGTTTAATCGCACCAGCGCGGGCAGAAATACCAGGGTGCCCATGCCCGACACGAAGAGAATGGATGCCAGGAAGAACCCGACGGTGATATACGGCACGAGCGGCGCCGCCAGCAGCGGCAGGAAACCCACCGCGATCACGATGACGTTGCGCATAATCGCCCGTCCGGGCTCGCCAAACGCGTGGGGATAGGCCTTTTCCCAGGACCCATGGCGCGCGTAGATGACCCGCGAACGCGCCAGGAAGTGGATGGCGAAGTCGACTGCAAGCCCCAGGGTAAGTGAGGACAGGACCGCCACGGGCATGTCGTAGTCTTTCCCGATGAACCCGATTACGCCGTAAATCAGGCCGATGGTGATGGTGAGGGGAATCATGGAGAGCAATCCCCACAGGCCGGACCGGAACAGCAGGATCATCATGAACAGGACCACCAGGAAGCTGCCCATAAACGCCTGGGCCATTCCCCACACCATTTTGTCCTGCCAGACCACGTTGATGTATGTCAGGCCGAACCATTGATGCTGCAAGGCCTTCGGGGGCGGATTCTGCGCCATGTAGGCCTCCAACGCCTCAACGACCCGTGACATGTCCTTATTGTCGCCGCTGGTCAGTTGCACCCAGATGCTGGCGACCCGGTAGTCCGGGGTCACCATGTGCCACAAATCCTGAGGCCGGTGGCTGCTTTGGTACTGGACCAGGCACTGGGCGACAGCCGCGGAGGAATCGGGGACGCGGTACGATTCCGCTCTGCCGTCGATGAGCTCGCGGTGCACGGTCTTTACAATGTCCGTTATCGAGTTGGATTTGCCGACCACCCCTGTTGTCAGCAGGTGCTGCTGCAGGCCCGCGACGTACCGCAACACCTCGGGGTCCTTGAATACCTCCTCGGCTGGCTCGCCGGAAGCAGCTGGCGTGACGGGTTCTTCGACGATCTTTTCCTCGGGTTCACCGCCGAGTCCCGCGGGCAGGGCGGGCGCGCCGCCGGGCTCGTCAGACCATTCGCTCCCGCCGCCGAGTCCCGCGGGCAGGGCCGGTGCCGCCGCGCCGTCATCAAGTCCGCTCGGCAGCGAGGGGATGGCGGGCTCCGTGCGCGGGGTTTCGGGTTCGTCGAGCGCCGCGGGCGGTTGACCCGCCGGGTCTTCCCCCTCGGGGTAAAGCGCCAGGTAGGCCATGTAGGTCCCGCCGAAATGGTCGTTCAATACACGGTCTGCAATGCGGATGGGGTGGGTTTTCTTGAACCATTTTGTGGGATTGTCGTTGATTTGAATCTGGCTGATGCCATAGATGGCCACAATCACGAGCACCGCGCCGAACGTGAGCACCAGCTTCGCCCGGCGGTAGGTGAAATCGCCCAGCCATTTGAGAAATCCCTTGCTCGGGGCCTTCTCGTCGTCTTCTTTGTGTACGGCGCCGAAATTCTCCAGCCGGCGTTCGGGAATGAAGGTGGCAAACGCCGGGATGAACAGAATGGTCAACACCCAGGCGACCATGACCCCGAGCCCGACGAAGATGCCGAACACCTGGACCGGGGGAATGGGCGTCAGGGCCAGCGAGGCAAACCCTGCCGCTGACGTCAGCGAGGTGTACAGCATGGGCACGAAGAGCGTGCGCATGACGCCTTCCATGGTTTTCCGCCGGTCTTTGGTCTCCTGGTACCGGTCGAAGAACTCGGAGAGGATGTGTATCGAGTCCAGCACCGCAATGGGCATAATGAATATCGGGATCATGGAACTCATGATGTGGATGGTATTGCCGGTGACCACGAGCAGGCCCATCGTACAGATAACCGACACCATCGCGATGACCATGGGAGACAAGATGAGGATCAGTTTGCGGAAAAAGAGCAGCATCAGGATGAATATGGCCAGCATCGCCAGGGGCGCCGAAATGGCCATTTGTCTGAACATCTCGACGCCGAACACGTCATTGGCCACCGGCAAGCCGGTGATGTGGTACCGTTCGCCGCCCGTGAGCGTCGCGATCTTTTTGCGCAACGCCGTATAGACCTCGTAGCTCAGATCTTTCGAGGAGATGGGCAGATACAGCGCCAGGGCCTTGCCGTCTTCAGACACCATCGTACCTTCGAGAAACGGGATGCGCAGGGCCTTGTCACGCACCGCCAGGGCTTCTTCCTGCGTCTTGGGCGGTTCGGGCATGAGCCACTCGAACTTCACTTCTCCGGGGCCGCCCTGCTCGATGTTGTCGACGGTCGAGGGCGCGATGATGTCGACCACCTTCACGCCCGCATCCGGGTCGCGCTGGCCGATGGTTTGCCCGGTGAGCGTTTTGGCGAACTCGGTCAGCTCGTAGACGTTTGCCAGGGTAGCCGTGTTGAAGACGCCGTCCGGGTGGTCATCGTTGACCACGCCGACCACCACGATATCATTGAGCGCCAGGACCTTCTTCATACGGTTGTGGAATACGCGCACCGCCTCGTCCTGGCTCAGCATGTTCTCGGGGTCGGTGTCCACCCGCACCGGCTGAAGCATCGGGAAGGCTTCCGGCCAGATCGACGGCAGGGCCGCTAGAATCGCGAGCACCAGGGCGACCGCCACCATCGTGCCCGTGACCAGCCACGGACGATTCATCGCAAACCGGACAGATGCCTCACCCATAACCGCCATCCTTTGTCGTTATTGCCTTGTTCGCTGGCCGAGGCGCCTGGCGTTGCCACAGCAATCGCACCTGCGAGCCTGCGGGGAGTTGTTGCTTGTTCCTGAAGCTTAGTATACCGCTTGGGCATTACGTAAGACACATGGTGCAGGCCCGGGACCTACTCGACGATCCCCTCCAGGATGGTGCGCTCGTCCGTGCTCACTTTCCCGCCCATGACACGCGCGATATTTCCGCCGAAGAGCCGCGCCATCAAACCGGTATTCATCTTCGAGGCATGCACGCTCCCGTCGCCGGCTTCCCAGACCGCCACGGTGCACGGCATGAGGGCGCTTACCTGCGGGTCCGTGGTCAGGATATCCTTCGAATAAGCGGGATGACACAGTTGGACCACGGTGACGCGGCGCGGACACTCGACCCCGTGTTTCTGCATCGATTTGCACAGATCAATCGTGCCCGGTGACGTCCACCCGTTTCGGGCAATGGATTGCTCGATGGCCGACACCGTTTCGTCGAAGCCCATGGTGCTGGCGTGCGTAATCAGCATCATCTTTGGCATGAAGAGAATCATCCCAAGCGCTGTAATGACGATTCCACAGACAAAGCCGATTCCAGCGGCTCCAAGTATCATGCCGGTAGTCCTCCTCATGTTGCCTTCTCTCCTCGCTAGTGGTTCGCTGCGGCCCGGGACGGCCGTCCACAATCGCAGGCCCTATGCGTTGTGTCTGAACAGTTTTCGGTAGCGTGCACACTGGCAAGGATAGCCGCCGTGGAGTGCAGGCCAACCAGCCGCACCCATTCTATACCATCCCGAACAACCACGGTCATGGGAATCGCGTCAATGGCATACTGGCGTACGCTGTCCGGATGGGCATCAATATCGACCCAGACGCAGTCCGCCGCGCCTTCCAGGGCCTCGCGCACAGCGCCGAAGGCGCGCTGTTGGGGAAGGCACTGCGCGCACCAGGGCGCGCAAAACACCAAAACCCGCGTCGCGTGCATGCCGTCGTGTTGCGTTGCTGCCATCCTGCCTCGAAAATTCAAAAACCGGGACTGACCCAAGCGAGCGACGCAGGAGCGAGACGGGTCTGTCCCTGGGTTTTTGATCTAGCCCATTTTCATCGTCTACGGGTGAGCCACACGGCCCATGGTTTGCTGCCTCGAGAATTCAAAAACCGGGATTTCCCGCTCTGTTGTGGGACCGGTGCCCTCACCGGTCATTTCAGTTTTCATCGTCTATGGGTGAGCCGAATGGCTCATGGTTCGCTGCCACCGATAATCCTCGCCATTTACCTGGATCTCGCTGGCAATTCGCAAGCCGGATGCCAGTTTGGATGAAACGTTTCCGTGGAGAGTCTAAGCCCTTATGGGTTAAGCCATTAGAAAACATGGGCCGGAGGTAACGCGTTGTGCACGGCAGCGCACGTTATCCGTTTCGCAACGTTGCAAATGCAACTATTCGCAGGCGGATGCAGCACCAGTGGCGCGGATGTGCGTGGAGAAGGCGCGCTTTAACAATGCTGGAGGGGGTGAAGAAGGTCGGGGACCCGCGCGGCATACTGAGGGGTCGCGAGTCCCCGAACCTTCCTCGGGCGGAGCTACACCGCGCGGGCCTCGGCAAAGACCCGGCGGCACGGAGCGGCGCAGATATGCCGCCCCGGTTTTAGGGAGGGAACCCTTACGGTCAAGGATGACCGGATTAAACTATTTACTCGAGGCCGGTTTCCCGGATGGCGCATCGCATCGGCGAAGCCCCGCCTTTTCGAGGAGCCATACCATGGGGCACCAGTTGGTGAATCCTGATTGGAGGAGATTCGCCCCGACAAATGCCGTGAAAACCAGCCAGTAGGGGGAGTGAAACGCCGCCAGTATGGCGCTCACCAGCACAAAACAGCCTGCAATGGCGCGTAACGCCCGCTCGACAGTCATGTGTTTGCCACTCCGCCCATTCAGGAGGTTTCCACCAACCGCAAAAAAGAGAGCATATTCCGTGCCAGATTATGACCTCGGGTCATGGTGACTCTCAAGCATATGCCGCAAAATGGGTTACGGAAACAGGAAATAGCCTTGGTGCCCAGATTGTATACAGCAATGTAACGTTGCTCTGCGTTACATAACACCAAAAGGCAACGTTGCGCGAACGGTTTTCGGGTGGACGAGGCCGATTGGGTCACTCAGAAGGCAGCAGGGCTCGCCAGTCTTTGCCCTCGCACAGCCAGGCCAGATTAAAGCGCGCTACGGCAATCGTCTCATAGAGCTTCTCGACGCC
>CAZFOG010000168.1:6345-12861 GCA_964520685.1 uncultured Nitrospiraceae bacterium
CATATGGGAGCGCGAGTTGTAGTAGATGGTTCCATTCGAGAGTTCGGCGAGGGTGCCCTCGCCCGTGCCGCTTTGAACGGGGCTGCTGGTCTGCCATGTTTTTCCGCGGTCGTCGCTGAAGATCGAGGTGTTGTAGTGATAGGGCCACCATTCCTGGCCGTTGGTGCCTTCCGGCGGCATGACGCGGCACGGCATGAGCAGCCGGCCCTTGTGCTCGCCATACCACAGCGTAACGCCCGACTCGGAGCAATGCGTGTTGACGGGCACGGTACCGTCTGGTGCGCCGTGGCCATAGGGATTGGCGAGAATGGTGATATCCTCGCGCTGCCAGGTCTGTCCCTGGTCGCGGCTGCGCCAGACGTGCGGCGGCCTGCCGTTCAGGATCAGCGCATCGCCAGTCACTTCATCGACGATAGCGTTTCCGGCCGCGCCCGGTCCGGTCTCGAGGGGTTCGCTCCACGTTACACCGCCATCCGTACTGCGCCGAAGCAGATTGCACGAGTTCCCGAATGCCAGCACGGTCCCGTCCGTGGTGACGACGATCTTCGGGATGCGCTGGTCGGCGAAGAGGTCTTCCATTTCGAAGAAGGCTGTGGCGTCCTCGGCCCCGTGGGCAAGAACCCCTGACAGCAACGATACCGCGCAGAGCGCGAACACACCCGATCGCATGTTGTGCCTCCTTCAGTCAGCTCTGCGCAGGAGGGCAGGCACGCGTGTTTGGCGCTACTGCGTCCCTCCCGCGGATTCCGTTTCAGACCGGTGGTTCCAGGGGTACCCCCAGTTTTTTCATGCGGCGCCAGATGGAGGTCCGGGTGAGCCCCAGACGCCGGGCCGCTTCGGCCTTGTTCCATCCGCACGCATCGAGCACGGCCACGAGTTCGTCGTGCGTGTTGCCGCGCTTGCGGCGCGAGGGCATCTCGGAATAGGTGCCGGGCACCGCAAACCCGTCCAGTTGGCCGGCCTCTTCGCAGAGCTGCCGCTTCAGCTCGACCCGGCGCATCTCGATCGGCAGGTCGAACGGCCCGATATACGGGCCGCTGCAGGTGACAAAGGCATGCTCGATGGCGTTTTCCAATTCGCGGACGTTTCCCGGCCAGCAGTAGTCCATCACCATGCGGATGGCGTCGGGCGTCAATCCCTGGATCGTTTTGCCGGTTTCCTCGTTGAACTGTGCGATGAACCGTTTAATCAGGGGGTCGATATCCTCCTTACGCTCGCGCAGCGGCGGCAGGTGCACCGGAAACACCTTGAGCCGGTAGAACAAATCCTCGCGGAATTCGCCCCGCCGCACCAGGTCGCGAAGATTCCGGTGCGTGGCCGCGATGACCCGCACGTCCACCTTCCGCGGAATCGACTCGCCAACCCGTTCGAGTTCCCGCTCCTGCAGGACGCGCAGCAGCTTCACCTGGACCAGCGGCGGTATATCGCCGACTTCGTCGAGAAAAATGGACCCGCCATGGGCGCGCTCGAACCGGCCCACGTGATCCTTGATGGCCCCCGTAAACGCCCCTTTCGCGTGGCCGAATAACTCACTCTCGAGCAACGACTCGGACAAGGCGGAGCAATTCACCCGGACAAGGGGCCCGTCCTTCCGTTCGCTATGGTAGTGAATCGCTTTCGCGACCACTTCCTTACCCGTTCCGGTCTCGCCGGTAATCAGAACGGTCACCGGCGATGCCGCCGCGAGTTCCACCAGATTGAAGATCTCGCGCATCTGGGGACTCTTTCCCACGATGTTGTGAAACTCGAACCGGTCTGTTACTTCGCGACGGAGCTGGTTCATCTCCGTTTCCAGACGGCGCAGGGATGTGATGTCGGTAAGGGTAATCACCGCGCCCACCGGTTCGCCGTCGTCGCCGCGCAACACGCGCCCCGCCGCAATGATGTGCACCTCTTCACCGGCGGTGTTCTTGATCACCGTCTCGGATTTGTCTACAGACTGAACCTGAAATAGATCGCAGGGAAACGGGGGCAGACTCCGGGCGGTGTTATCCCTGCAGGCGTCGCTCAAGAACCCGCAATTGCGGCCGATGGCCTCAGCAGGTGAGACCCCCGTGATGCGTTCCATGGCGCGGTTCCATCTTTGGATAACGTGTTCCGTGTCAATCACAAACACCCCGTCCGCCATGGTGTCGAGAATCGTGGCCAGTTCGAGGGCCTCGCGCTCCATTGATTGCGTCATACCGTTACCTCCAGCGCTGCGGAAACGCGATCATAGCATACCGTGCCCGGGTAACGTTACCTGTAACGCCTGGTTTGAGCCCGACGGGTGTTTGCCGAGCCGAATCCCTGGAACTCAAGGCCCTGCGCGAGTGGAAGCGGTCTCCCCAATCACCGCAAAAACAGCAAACCCCTTGCGTCCCCACCGGGACGCAAGGGGCATTTTCGGGGTTTAGTACCTTGACAACCCGCAGTCAGCCGGGTCGTTTACACAAGCTTGTGCAGGCGGCGCAGGGCCAGCGCAGCTATGCCAAGCCCCATCAACACCACCGAAGTGGGCTCGGGGACGACGGGCCGGACCAGGATCACCAGGTCCTGATAGTCCCAGTCTGCCTGCGGGTCGCCGTCGAGGCGGTCTTCCCACGCCAGCAGATAGGTTCCCGGCTCGAACGTGTCCGGCGCGGCCAGCATGAGCATGTGCACAAGGCCATCCGCATTCCGCTCATACTCCGAGTAGAGTTCCGCACGCGTCGTGGCAACGTCCAGGGAAAAGCCATAGGGCTCGACTTCCGCGTCAAGCAACGCGCTTGGGCCGGCTGCCGAACCCGGATCCACATAAGGTCCCCACACGGTGAACAGAAGATGTTCGTTCGCAATCGCGTCGGGCAATACAGGGTCGTAAAAGTTGAGGGTGTGCGTGTACAACGCATAACGGGCCTCAAGAGCGACCCCTTGATCGCCGAAGAAATGCGATACGGTCGGGCCGTTGTAATCATCCGGATCCACTCCGACCAGCAGATACAGGTCGTTGCTCGACAACGTAGTGGCATAGCTTGTGCCGAAGATCGCGTCATATATGTCGACGAGATCCCACTCACCAGCGAGAGTCGCTTCCTGAACATTGACATCCCCAAGGGCGATGTCTGCAACCGCACTGAAGCTCAGCAACGCCGCCAACGTCACAGACGATAGTAGTCTCCACATAATCGTTCGCACCTGCCTTTCTGTTCCCGGTATGCTTCCGGTCCTTCTCACCCGGAAAACTGCCCCAGCAGCTTCCCCCGGACTTCCGTCTTCAATGCTCCTCGGATGCCAGTCTTGGCTCCCGGATTGTGCATGGGTACGCGTAGACACATCGCCGCAGCCCGGTTACACGGATAGTCCGGTGGGTGGAAGATTGCAAGCCTTGTGCCAACTTGCTTGGGGCGATATAAGGCCCGTTTTTACAGCGGTTTATGGCGGAACGTGCTTGTGGGTGTCGGATACTTGGATATGACAGGTGACCACAAAACACGCTGGTGTATGTCAACCTTGACCAACTTTTGACGATTTGTAATATGATTTATGCGTAATTCACGCAAAACCAAGATGCGATTCCCGCGTGAGTATTCCTCCATGATCACATGGAGTCTGGAGCTGTGCCATGGGATGGGGAGGGAAGTTTGCGCGCAGGTACCCCATAAACTTGCGCGTATGGACCTTTCCGGGGTATAAGCTAGGGAGATAGACCCAAAGGATACTGGCATGGCACGAGGCGATCATGTAAGGGTTCGCAGGCGGGGTTATTGGCACCACGGCATTGACTGCGGCGACGGCACGGTAATCCACTACGCGGGCACGGTTCGCGAGAAGTCGGATGCGTATGTCCGCCGCACCTCGCTGGCTGAGTTTGCCAAGGGGCGGCCGATGCAGACCGTTTCGCGAGGCGCATCGGATCCCGAACTCGCGATGAGCCGCGCCGAGAGCCAGCTTGGCTCGGGGCGATACCACCTGCTGTTCAATAACTGCGAGCATTTCTCCGCGTGGTCCGCGGGGGGCCGCCGCACCAGTGGTCAACTGAACGCATTGCTGACCCTGGGTTCTTCTTCCGTCATCCGCTGGGGTCTGGAAGGAGCGCTCCGGGTGCTCGAGCGTCTGCGACGCTGATCGGTGCTCTGCCATCCGTCATGCCGGCATAACATCACAATACCGCGAGGTTTCATGAAGAACGTTTGCGCCGTCTCCGACCTTCACTTGTTCTGTAAACGATCCGAAGCGCATCTTCACACGGATGCGCTGCACGCGGCGATTGCCGAGGCCCAGATTTGCGTGCTTAACGGCGACATTTTCGATTTCCGATGGAGCGTGTTCGATTCGGTCGAGCGCACGGTGGAGGAAGCCATCGGGTGGCTGGACGAAGTTATTGCGCAACATCCCCATTGCCATTTTCATTACGTTTTCGGAAATCACGACAGCGTGAAACTTTTTATCGACACCCTCGACGGCTATGCGGCGCGTACGGCCCGGATCACCTGTCATCACGACCTGTTCCGGCTGAACACGAGTGTGTTTTTGCACGGCGATGTGGCCGGCCGCAAGATGACCCAGGCGGAGTTCGAGGCCGCACGGCGCGTGTGGCATTTCGATCGCAAACGGGGCAAACTGGTGAACCGTGTCTACGATCTCGCGTTCTGGGTAGGTGCGCACCGGGCCATTCCGCGCCTCGTGTTTCCGCACGAAGTGGTCGCGGAGCGCTTGGTGCACTATCTCGACGCCGTCGGCCAGGGCAGGGACGCCGGCGTCACGGATGTGTACTACGGACACACCCATGTGGCGGTGCGTGGTTTCCACTATGAGGGCCTGTGCTTCCACAACAGCGGCGCCCCCATGCCCAAACTGGGATTCTCGATTCTGCGCGCGACGGCATAGATGGTCTGCAGCAAGGGCAAGCGCAGGGTTTGGCATTGCTGGAATCGCGAGGGTCTGGCGGGGAAGGGAGTCCCTGCGAGCGGGCGGGCGCTGGCGAAGGCGGCCCGGAGTACTACTCGTCGCTTCCCCGGCGCAGGTGCACCTTTCCCCCCGACAGATGGGCATGCACCGGGCCCTGGAAACGCTCGCGCACGTGAAGCTGTTCCTCGCCGAGTCCCAGGAAGCTCTCCGGGTAGACAACCTTCATGATTTCCAGCCGGGCGCGGGTATTGCTCTGGGATTGCAGCTTGAGCCCCTCCGCTTCGGCCGTAAGAATCTGGATGCGCCGGTCCAAATCTGCCAACTCTTGCTTGAGTTGGGCTGCAATTTCGTTGCCCACATCCTCCGGGCGCATTATGGGCAATCGTTTGCGGGTGGAGCTGTGTTTGAGCTTCAACTCGACCTGGTCGCGTTTTACGAACAGGGCGTTGATCTCCGCGTGAAGCACCTCGAGTTTGTCGTCCAGCCGGAAATCCCGTCCGGCGGTCAACACCGTGGGCACCAGAGCCTCGCTGCCCACTTGGCCAACCAGAAAACCGGCCCGCGCGACCGCTTCGCCTCCCACGATGCGCCCGTTGGGAATCGAGATGGACCCCATGGACTTGACGCTTGACTGGACAATCTCGCGGTCCACCAGGATATCTTGCCCGGCCTCGACCTCGGAATCGATGATGAATTTCGTCTGAATACGCCCTCCCACCAGGATCTTATCTTTGCCGCGTCCCATGATGCCGCCCCGAATGGCGAGGTTTCCGCCGGCTTCCACGTCGGCCTGTTCGATGGTCCCGTCTACCTCGATATCGCCCGTGGCCCGCACCACACTGTTAGGGCCGATATCCCCGCCGATCAGGACCGTTCCGAGATGGTCGATATCGCCCGACTTCAGGCCGACGTCGCCGCGAATCACAAGCACTTCGTCCACAGAAACCGTTTTGCGATCATACTGGATACGGCCGTCGCGGGCGGCGAAATACATCTCGCCTTCCTGCCGGACGTTGCGTCCGGCGCGCAAATGAACCGCTCGCCCTTTTTTCCCCGGGACGCGGTTTCCGAGCACATCGATGCCGTCCTCGCCGGGCTGGGGCGGATGCACGGTGGCCAGAAGCTGGCTGGTTTGCACGTTGCGCTCGGCGGCGGGCTTCCGGTAGTTCAGGGCCCCTGTTTCCTCATCGAGCACGAAACCCGATTTAAAAAAGTCCCCTGCCCACTCGATATAGCCGTCGATCGGCTCTCCCGGCCGTTTCCCCTCGACCAGGAGCACTCCGTGAAAAGCGTCGGCCGCCGACACGGCCTCGCGAATGCGCTCGGCGACGCGTTCATCCAGGAGATGGGGCATAACCTGCTGTTCGGCGAGGTCGGCGTAGACCCATGCGATAAGCGCGTCCAGGTCGGCGGGAACGCAATCGCTGTCCAGCAGCACGGCCATGCGATCCCGCGAGATGCGGACGTTAACCCCCGGAAACGGCGCATCCTCACCGCTGCCGCGGGTCATGTTGTCCTCTGAGTTCCGCCCCATCCGTCCGTCCTGAATTGGAGATGTTGGCTGCCGGTCTGTACATCCAGTATGCATGAACGCGGGGCTCAGAACCAAGGTCCTGAGCCCCGCCAACGCATCAGCTAGTAGACTCG
>CAZFOG010000169.1:0-12797 GCA_964520685.1 uncultured Nitrospiraceae bacterium
GGAGGTGATATTCATCTCGGTCCACTGCTGTTTGAAGCTGGCGCTGTGGACCTTTTGCTCCTGCTCGCGGATGAGTTCGAGGGCCTCCTCGCGGGAGGGCTGGAATACGGCAGCCTGGAGGGTAGCGAGAAGAAGCATTGCCATGTGCATGTGGCTACCTCTGGAATCTTGTGGGAATCATGAGACTTATGGGACCTATGAGACCGATACGACCTATGTCTTTAGACTATGACCATCTCTTGGCCGGGTGATCACTCCTCTACGATATCGTTGTCTTGCGAAATGCAGTGTTCGCGGGAGGATTCGGCGATGGCGAGGTGCCCAGCCTCCACGGGCCCGCGAAAGGAGTTTCCGCGGAGGATGCAATTGCGGACGTTCTCGGTAACCATGATTGCCGCGGTCTGGTGGACGGAGGTGTAAAACAGGTTGCCGGTTACACTTATGTCGCGGGTCTGGGTGGCGTATGTGTCGCCGTTGTCGATGCGGATCTCGCAGTCACGGTCGGTGTCGTCTTTGCGGCCGTTTTCGCGGAAAATGTTGTTGGCGACGACGATGCCCATAACGTCGGGCGCCCAGAGGCCTTCGCGGCCGCTGTGTTCGACCACGTTGCCGATGAGCGTGCAGAAGGTGCTGTCGCGCTCGATGGTCACGCCGCGCGAGCCGTTTTCGGTAATCAGGTTGCCGGAAGCCAGCACACAGTTACAGCCTTCGAGGAAGTAACCGCCCATCTGACTGGCGTGTACCCGGTTATTCATGAAGCGCCCGCGGTGGGCGTGGTAGAAATGGGTGCCGTCAGACTGGGATCCGTCGAGATCGCATCCCTCGACGACCCATTTGCCGGCGTGGTACAGGGCGATATTCCCCTGGTCTTCGCGGTCGCTGCCTTTGGCCGGTCCTTTCACCTCAACAAGGTAATCGCCGTAGAAGTTGCAGCAGTTGCGCGTGGCCACGTCGCGGATCCAGACGTTTTCGATGGGATGCTCGTCATCCGCACCGAAAATGCCGATGCCGTTGCTGGAGAGGTTTTCGAAGCGCGTCCCCGAGATGTGAATGTTACGGCAGGCGCCGAAGAGGCGGATCCCGGCGATGTTGGTGCCGGGATCCCAGCTATCACGCCTGCCGATGGCGGTCCCGCCATCGAAGCGCACGTTCACGACATCGTCGCCCCGGAAGGCCTGGCCGTCTTCCCTAAGGTCTTCGGTGAACACAAAGCGAGCGCCGTGCATGATGAGAGTAGTGTTGGAATAGATGCGCAACCCGGTCGGCTCGTCCAGACGGTAGGTTAAGGGCGGGAAGACCACGGTGCCGCCCGATTCACGGACGGCATCGAGGGCCCGCTGCAGTTCGGGCATGTAGCTTCGCGAACCATCGGTGACAAAACCGGAGGGCAGAAACGTCGCTACGTCGACCCGATTCGGGTGAACGCCGCTCATCGGTCTTTCCTCCCCCTGCCCTGTGCGCGCCGTCAGCACCATGGCGAGCACACACGGCATTGCGGCAATTGGCGCCCTCATCTTCACGGTACCCTCCGGTTCATCGAGCCGCGGCACCCCGAGTTGCCCGCGGCTCAAGGATGTTGAGTGCTTTTAGAGAATAGTGCACGAATACGCTGGACGCAAGACGGCCAGGGACGTGTCAGGCGGTGCTGGCGGCGCGGAGGTCGATGCCGCGGGCGGAGACTTCGGGGATGTGCGGGCCGAGTTCGGCGATACGGGCAGCAAACCATGCCGCGTTATGCGGGGGTTGGGCCAGGCGATGGTCGCGCAGCACGATCTCCTTGTCGGGACGGAACTGCTGAAGCACGTACCGTTGCGCCCCGTGGATGGTGTGTGCAATCGCGGAAATGTCTTGGGGCCGGAAGTACGGCAGGACCGTGGTTCGGAATTCGCAGGGGGTGACGCCACGGATCAGAGCACGCACACTCGCATGAAGGGCATCGAGATCGACGGGGCATCCGCATACGTCCTCGTAGAGGCCATAGGGCGCTTTCACGTCCATGGCGACATAATCAATAAGGCCCTGCCCGGTCAGGCGTTCCAGCATTTCGGGCCGGGTCCCGTTGGTATCGAGTTTTACGGCGAAGCCCAGCCGGCGCACACGGCGGACAAACCCTTCGAGACCGGCCTGCAGCGTGGGCTCGCCGCCCGAAATGACGAGGCCGTCCAGAAATCCCCGGCGCGCCGCCAACACAGCCAGCACCTCCTCTACGGAGATGTTCGGTCTTTCAGCGCAGTTCAAGAGGGCGCGGTTGTGGCAGTACGCGCAATTCATGGTACAACCCGGCGTAAACACGACGGCTGATACGCACCCCGGCCAGTCAACGGTCGATAATTTCTCGAACCCGGCGATCTTCACGCCACGCTCTCCACCTCTGCCGGCGCGGCTTCGGCCGGCACGGTTTCCGTCACCTCAATAGCCTCGCGGGGCACTTTGAACTTTCGGCGATCGAAATATTCCTGCTTCTTGCCCTCGTTGTAGTTGTCCACGGGGCGAAGGTAGCCCGTGACGCGCGACCAGACCTCGGTTTCGGAGCCGCAGTGGGGGCACCGGAAATGCTCGCCGCGTATATACCCGTGGTCCTGGCAGATGCTGAAGGTCGGGGTCAGCGAGAGATAGGGCAGTTTGAACCGCTCGAAGGCGCGCCTTACCAAACGTTTGCACACTTCGATGTCTTCAATGCTTTCGCCAAGATAGGTGTGGAGCACCGTGCCGCCGGTGTACATGGACTGCAATTCGTCCTGAAGCTCGAGGGCTTCGAAGAGATCATCCGTGAACCCGACGGGCAACTGGGTCGAGTTGGTGTAGTAGGGGGTGCCGTTTCCGGCGGTGATGATGTCGGGATAGCGGGCCTTGTCGAGTCGGGCCAGGCGGTAAGCGGTGCCTTCCGCGGGGGTGGCTTCGAGATTATAGACGTGACCGGTTTCGTTCTGGATCTCGACCAGCAAGTTGCGCAGATAGTCAAGGATTTCGATGGCGAATTTCTGGCCTTCCGGGGTGGAGATATCGGTACCCATGAAGTTCAGGAGGGCCTCATTCATTCCGAGCACGCCGATGGTGCTGAAATGGTTGTGCCAGTACTCGCCGGTGCGCTCTTTCACGGTCTTGAGATAGTGAGCGGAATAGGGGTAGAGCCCAAATTCGGTCTGCTGCTCGACGATCTTGCGCTTGATCTCGAGGGAGGTCTTGCCGATTTGGACCAGCCGCCAGAGACGCGACTTGAACTCTTCGACCGTCGAAGACAGATAGCCCACGCGCGGCAGGTTGATGGTGAACACGCCGACCGAACCGGTCAACGGATTGCTGCCGAAGAGGCCGCCCCCGCGCAGGCGCAGTTGCGACGTATCGATACGCAATCGGCAGCACATTGAAACCGCGTCTTCGGGGGACAACTCGGAGTTGATGTAATTGGCGAAATAGGGGATGCCGTATTTCGCGGTAATGCGCATGAACGCATCCACCGACGGAGTATCCCAGTCAAAATCCGGGGTGATGTTGATGGTGGGAATCGGGAAGGTGAATACGCGCCCCTTGGCGTCGCCTTCCTCCATCACCTCGCAGAACGCCCGGTTCAGCGTGTCCATTTCGGCCTGGAAATCGCCGTATTTCTCGTCTCTTACCTCTCCGCCGATGATAACGGCCTGGTCTTTCAGGGTGCTCGGCACGGTGAGGTCGAAAGTGAGGTTCGAGAAGGGACACTGAAAACCAACGCGCGTGGGTACGTTGATGTTGAAGATGAATTCCTGCAGGCACTGTTTCACCTGCTCGTAGGTCATGTTGTCGTAGCGGATGAAGGGGGCGCAGTAGGTGTCGAAGCTGGACCACGCCTGGGCGCCGGCCGATTCGCCCTGGGTGGTGAAAGTCGAATTCACGATCTGGCCCAGAAAGGACCGCAGGTGTTTGGCGGGGCGGCTTTCGACCTTGCCGGGCACGCCGCCGAATCCCATCATAAGGAGCTGGCGCAGGTCCCAGCCGGCGCAATAGGTCCCCAGCCACCCGAGGTCGTGGATGTGGGCATCGCCGCTTTCGTGGACATCGCGCACTTCCGCCGGATAGACTTCGTGCAGCCAGTAGTTCTTGGTGAAAAATTCCCGGACGTAGTTATTCAGGCCGTTGACGCTCTTCTGCATGTTGGCGTTTTCTTTGATACGCCAATCGCGATCGCCCAGATAGTCGGAGAACATTTCGATCGTGGCGCCGATAAGCGCGTTAAGATTGCGCGCGCCAGCCCGTTTCTCGCGGTACAGAATGAATGCCTTGGCGGTCCGGGCGTGCCCTTTCTCGATAAGAACCTTCTCGACGAGGTCTTGGACACTCTCGACATCGGGCACGTCCCTGTTGAACCGTGCCTTTGCCAGTTGCAGGACTTCGTCCGAGAGGGCCTCGGCGCGGCTGAAATCGTGTCCGCCGCAAGCCGATGCGGCCTTGAATATGGCCCAAGTGATTTTTTCCGGATGAAACTTCTCGATCCTGCCGTCGCGTTTTCGGATCCGGTCGAACATGCGCGCTTCCCTTTCCCCGAGTGTGGTATGACTGCCCATGCATGGAAATGGGGACGACCCGTCATGGCGAAGGGCCCGATCCCCGTCGAGCCGATGCGCTTTCCTCCCGATGTCGCTGTGTGCCCGGCAACCCAGAGCGTAAGACCCTGCGTGGAGCCGGTCTCTTCCACCCTCCGTTTCGGAGGGAATTCCCCAGTAATTACAGGCTGATTGGCGAATCCCCGCAGGCGTACTCGCGGTGAGCCATACGAGCTTTTCGCAGAATTAGCACCACGAAACGCGGCCTGTATCAGCCAGAAGAGTTTCTTTACATGCCTGATAAAACTGTAGTGAAGCAGGAATAGGACGGTCAGTACCGGTACCACCTACTCGCTATGAAACCACAGTATATAGGGGTATGCTCTGGTTGTCAATACAAAATATAAGAGATAATCGCGTTTACTTGTGGACATCAGGTGGTGGAAGTCTGGCTAAGTTATTGCCAATAGACACATTACGGGCCTCCCAGCAGGGGCATTTTATTGAATTTATTGATTTAACAAACGCAAATTAGTTTACTGTCCGCTCTATTCGGATGTTGCAGTACGGCGTGGTGCAAGCACTGGTATCCGCTTGGATTCCGTGCACCGTGGAATCGTGGGCCTGGGTCTATCGCAGAAATGGGGTCTGCCTCGAGAAGTTCAAAAACCGGGATTCCCCCTCTTTTGTGGGACCGGTGCCCTCACCGGTCATTGTATTCTCTTCGTCTACGGGTGAGCTTCTCGGCTCATGGTTCGCTGCCTCGAAAATTCTGTTTCCGAACGGGGACACGTGGTCGCCCCCGGCGGTTCTCAGTGCCGTAGGCACGATAGAGAATAGCCCAGAACTTCAGTTCTGGGTACAGGCGTAGTCCATGATGGCGAGTCCCGTAGGTTCAGATTGTTGAGGATCCCCGGGCCGAAGTCAGGGGCTATTTTCGGACGTGCCCACGGCACTTCAAAGCGCAGGAAACGTTGGGTTCGCTATCTCGAAGGTTTACCCAACGCGTCCCCGTCCGCGTAGGTCCGTGTTTGTCCGTGTGGGTCCGTGGGCGAGGGTTTTGCCTTCATGGCCCCCCATTTTTATGGTCTATGGGTGAGCCAAATGGCTCATGGCTCGGTGTTTTTTATGTCTGGAAGGACAAGCGCAGGCCGAAACTCCCGAGCTCGCATTGCATGGGCACATCGAGGCAGATGGCCTGCGACGGCGCGTACACGTCGAAGTTTTCACCATGCAACACCACGGGCAGACTGAGTTCGAGGGTATACCCCATCTGTTCGGAGATGCGCGACTTGGCAAAGCCCGCGACAATGTTGGCCATCCCGCCGATGGCGTCGAAAGCCGTCTCGTCGAGTTGGGTGAGCTCGATGCCTAACAGACGCCCGGCAATACCGAGTCCGGTGTCGTGCGGGAAGTAGAGCCCCGTCGCACCCTTGACGGGACCGCTGAACCCAACGAGTGCCATCACCTCGTGGGGACGTTTCGCCCCGTCCGACAGGGCAAGTCCGGTGCGTGTTACCGAGCAATCCAGCATGGTGCGGAAGAGCTCGTAGACACCATCGAGAAACGGGTTGACGAACTCGGCCTTCAGATGCCCGGACACTGAAATCTCCCCCCAACACTGCACCTGGAATCCACGCGCCGCCCGGCGTCTGCGGTGAAGGTACCACAATACGGGAAAATATGTAAAGCGAGCCTCCGTTTATCCCGCAGGGAGGGGCACATACCCACCCTGCCCAAATGCTGTCGCACCCACGAGAGTCTGTCCGAAGTCTTGACTTTGGCCATGGTTATCCGCTATCCCATAGCGGGACGGGGCACGGCGCGCCTGGCTTCGTCGAATAGGACGGTGGTTGTGGGTGTATTCTGAGAGAGTGGGGCCGCGCAGTATCGTCCTGCGGGGGGAGCAATCGTCTGCCACACGGCGGCGGGTTTCGCGGCCCTTGGACCCATCAGTGAAGAGAGCCGCCTGTGAACTGGTACTACATTCAGCAGGAACAGCAAATTGGTCCCGTATCGGATACCACACTCTCAAACCTTGCACTATCGGGCACGGTGACGCCCGACACCCTGCTGTGGCGGGCGGGCATGCAGGACTGGCAGCCCGCGCGGTTAGCGGCTCCTGAATTGATGACAGCGGCCACGGCCGAGGCGGGGTCTTCGACATTTGGCGGCGAGCTGCCCGAATCCGGGTTTGTGCGCTGCTCGGGATGTGGCAACTATTTTCCCGCCGACGACGTGATTCCCCTGGGCGGCCAGATGGTCTGTGCCTCGTGCAAACCGGTATATGTGCAACGGCTTCGTGAAGGTGTTCCACTTATTGCCAGCACAGAGGCGCAGTTTGCGGGGTTCTGGATCCGGTTTGCGGCAAAATTCATCGATGGTCTAATCCTGTCGCCGGTTTCGATTGGCATCGTTATCCTGCAGGGGTTTGTTTTGGGCATGGGCGGCGAAGCAGAGCCCAATCCGTTCAGTATGCTCGGGTTCCAGCTCTTGACGAACCTGGCCGTGCAGGTGGTGACCATGTTTTATGTGACGTATTTCGTGGGCCGTTTTGGCGCGACCCCTGGCAAGATGGTCTGCCGGTTGCGGATTGTTACAGGAGACCTCGAGAAGGTGACCTATCTCCGGGCATTCGCCCGTTTCTGGGGTGAATTCGTCACGGGCATGACCTTTACGATAGGCTACATAATCGTGGCGTTCGACAGTGAAAAGCGTGCCCTGCACGATTACATCTGCAACACGCGCGTGATAAGGGTCTGAATAAGAGAACATGATGGCCGATGCCGTTTTGAGATGCCTGCAGTGTGGCCTCCATCTGCCGGAAATGACGGAAGCCTCGACGGGCCCGCGTGGGTGTTCTCATTGCGGGGCTTTCTACCAGATTGCGACATTTCCGGCGCTGGTGCACCGGCCTGAAGAGGGACACCCCGCCGAAAGCGTGCTGGTGGAAGGCGAAAGCAGTTGCCTGTATCACACGACGAAAAAGGCGAGCGTGGTATGCGCCGGTTGCGGGGCGTTTCTATGCACTTTATGCGACATTGAGCTGGATGGCAGGCATTTCTGCCCCAAGTGCCTGGCGCGCGGGGAAGTATCGCAGGCGCCATCCCAGCCCGAAACCCGGCGGTATGACAGTATCGCATTTCACCTGGCGGTTTGGCCGCTGCTGTTCGCCTTGATGTGCTTTCCGTATGTCATGCTTGCGACCGCACCGGCGTCGCTCTATTTTGTTTTTCGCTATTGGAACGTGTCCCGCGAGCCCGACGGCCGTTGGAGCCCTCTCATGGTGTGGGCCGCCGCTCTGGCCGGCGCTGAACTGGTGCTTGTGGTTGTCGCGACGGGATTCATGGTGCTTGGACTGGTTGCGCTGGCTACCGGGTAACCGACGGGAGTGTGATGGAACAGCAAACGGATACGCCGTACCGGAAGCTCAGCAGCGCCGTGTGGCTGGGTCCGGACCATCTGCTGTACTTGCGGCGCGAGCTTTTCGCCGAGCGGGCCAAACGGTTTGCGTTCCCGGATATTCAGGCAGTGATCATCCGGCAGACGCCCACTTACCGCCGGTTGCACATCCTGCTGCTTGCCGCCGCGGGGTTTTTCTGGCTGATGATCATCGGTGGCCTTTCGCTTGGCATGCCCGGCTGGCTTCTGGCATTCCTGCTGGTTCCGTCTCTGGTGATACTGACGGGGTCGCTGGTGCATTGGCGCCTCGGCCCGACCTGTTCGTTCCACATCCGCACGGCGGTTCAAATCGAGGAATTGCGCTCCTTGCAGCGATTGCGCAAAGCGCGCCATGCGTTCGATGCGCTGAGCCTCGAAATCGCCCGCGCACAGGGCGCGCGCGGCCCCGAGGCGGTATCCGAGGCGGATTGGGCCGCGTGGCGCGCTTGGGACACGGGCACGGACAACCAGAGCGCGGGGAAGCCGGTGCTCGAGCGCCGGGAACCTCGACGCCGCGACTACAACGGGTGGGCCCACGGGCTGCTTTTTCTCTCGCTTCTTTTCAGCGCGCTCGTGAGCGCGCTCGTGCTGGTGCGTTTCAACCGGATGGTCTTTGGACTGGGGATAGCCAACCTGGCGATGACGGTCGGTTCTCTGGTTGCATCCATGGTGATGCAGCACACGCGAGACGTCACGCGGGAATTGCGCATCATGGGTTGGGTGTGCACCGGGTATATCGTAGCGAGCAATCTCGTGCCTGGAACGATCGTGCCGAACGAACTTGTCCAGGACCTCTTGTTCCGCGGCGGGGTAGATGTCTGGCAATACGAAGGATTCCTAATCCACGTCATGATCTCGATGGTCCTCGAGTTGCTCCTGGCCGTCAGCGGTTTCTACTTTCTGTCGAGGTTTCGGCATCGTGCGAGACGGGAATGGGAGGCGACCGCCCCGGCGGCGGTAGAAACAGCTCCCGGGACAGAGCGCGCCGAGGGAACGGCCGGCGAGGAGCATCTGTAAGCGATGGTTGATCTGGTCCATCAGCGCTGTTTCAACCATGCGGCTCGCGAGGCCGCGGCGCAGTGTCCCCGGTGTGGCCGCTTCTATTGCCGGGAATGCATCACCGAACATGATGGCCGGATCATGTGCGCCCGGTGCCTGGAAGCCTTGTTGGCGCCCGCACAGCGCGGCTCGTCTCTGATGACGGCGCCGCTCCAGGGTCTTCAGCTTGTGGCGGGCGTGGCCGTGATGTGGCTGCTGGTATACGGACTGGGAAGGGCGTTAACCGCCATACCGGCGGCATTTCACGACGGCACCCTGTTGCGAGCGTCGTGGTGGGAGAACTTGTGAGGCGCAACCGGGAGACAGGCATCGAACGCGGCGGCATCGCCCTGGCGGAAGCGGCGCTGCACCTGATGCGCACGGCCCCTCCCGCGTGCCTGGTCGCGTACTATTTCGGGTCGATACCGTTCGTGATGACGCTTCTGTATTACTGGGCCGACATGAGCTACAGCGCAGATGCGTATCTCCATTGCGCGCCCGGCGCGCTGCTTGTGGCGATAGCCTTTGTCTGGATGAAGGCCTGGCAGACGGTGTATGCACGGGGCCTGCTGGCGTTCGTGCGGGAAGAGACGGCGCCACGCTGGACGTTTGGACGCATCATGCGGATGACGGCCGCCCAGGCTTTGATGCACGCGCTCGGCTTTATCATTGTCGTGCCGTCTCTCATGCTGGTTCTGCCCTTTCTGTATGTCCACGGTCTACTTCAGAATTGGACGATCCTGGGCGATGGAGAACACGCCGGCCTCCGGGGCCTCGCGGAAGACTCCTGGGAACGGGCCAAACACTGGCCGTTGCAGAGTTTTTTTGTCATCTGGCTCTTGAGCCCGATGCTGGTGGTGATTGGTCTTATTGTCTACCTGGCGCTGATGCCCATCTTGACCACGACAGTTCCGGAACTGTGGACGGGCGTGTATGGCATGCTGGTTCAGCTTCCGCTGCTGCTCCTGTGCCCGCTGGGTTTCGCCGTGACGATAAACCTGGAAATCGTCGTGGCGCTTATCCCCCAGCTGGCCCGCATATTCCTGGGAATCCAGAGCACGTCGCTGCAAACGGGTCTGATGTACGACAGCACTTTGATGAGCGCGGTCATCGGAGGTATAACCTATCTCCTGATGGACCCGTTGGTAAAGGCAGCCTACGTCCTGCGTTGTTTCTACAGTGAATCCCTCGAGACAGGCGCGGATTTGCGCGTGGCGCTCCGGCGCATTGTCCGTGCGGGATGCGTAGTGTTTGTGGCGGGTCTGGGCTTCTTTTTCGCGGCGGAATGGGCCTGCGCACAAGAGGTCCCGGCTCCGGAAGCGGCCCCGTCCGCGGCGCCGTCGGTGGACGCCCAGGAGCTGGATCGCGCCATCGGCGAAACCCTTGAAAAAGACATCTACCGCTGGCGCATGCCTCGGGTGAAGCCCGAAGACAGTGAACGAGATGCGGCACTGGGAGTTTTTGAGCGGGTAATCCAGGATATGTCGAAGCGTGTACTGGAAATGCTCCGCACGGTTGCCGAGGCGGTCGTGAAACTCATTCAATGGCTGATTCCCGACGAGCCCCCCCGGATAGGCGGTTCCTTCGGATGGCTTGGCGGAGCACGGTTTCTGTTGACCGCGTTGTTGATCGCGCTTCTGGCGGCCCTGGTCTTCCTGTTGGGCGTGCTTCTGGTGCGCTCACGGCGCACCGCGAACGAGAAGGAAGCCGAGGCGGTCGCCGTCGAAGTGGACATCGAGGACGAGGGCATATCCGCAGCCGACCTTCCCGAGAGCGGCTGGCTTGCCATGGCACGCGAATTTCTGGAGAAAGACGAGCCCCGGCTCGCGCTGCGGGCGTTGTTTCTCGCGGGCCTGGCAGTCCTCGGGCGCACGCACTTCATTCGTCTCGCGAGAGGAAAATCGAACCGGGAATACCAGCGCGAGCTGGCGCGCAGGGGTCATGTCACCCCCGGACTACTGGACGTTTTTTCGAACAACATGCTTCTCTTCGAAAGCGTCTGGTACGGCACGCGGCCTGTAACGTCTTTCGAGGTACGCCAATTCGCCGAAAATCAGGACCGATTGCGACACTATGTGGAACCGGAATAGAACGCTGGCGGCTTTGGGACTCGTCTTCGCGGCGAGCTTTCTCGCGGGGCTGCTGCATCTCCTCGCCATGCGGGCGGAAACGGGGACGTTCTATCCGCCGTATTCGACGTTTCGCGCAGACCCGCTCGGCGCACGGGCGTTTTACGAGGGGCTTCGGTCTTTGCCGGGCTTGGAGGCCGACCGCAATCTGGCGCCGATCCGCACGCTGGGCAGCCATCGGGATGCCACGTGTTTGTTTCTGGGGGACAGCCCGGCACGGGAACTTCCCGAATCCGTGTTCGAGATGGTCGAGGAGATTCCGGCGCGCGGCGGGCGCCTGGTGCTCGCGTTTGCACCTCAAGCCCAGGAAGGCATGTGGCTGCAGCTCGAACGGGAACTTGAGGAACAACGCAAGCGCGAGGCGAAGCAGAATTCCGAGGATGCAGACGAGGCGGAGAAAACAGCCGGGCATACCGCGGAAGGGCAGGAATCGGAACCTGAGCCGCTCGATACTGAAGGCGACACCGAACCAGCAGGGGAAACGGACGAGACGGCTCCTGAAACCGAGGCCGGGCTGCAGCCGGACCGGCCCGTCGAGCCGGAGACCGAAGGCGAGCCCGACGACACCGCAAAAGAGGGGGGATCCGAGGAGAAAGAGACGGCAGACGAGGATGAAAAAACGCCGTTAGGCGAATATGCGAAGCTGATATCGCTCAAGGAGCGCTGGGGAGTGGATTACGCCTACACCAGCCTGCAACCCGACGGCGAAGGCGGCTACACACCCTTGACGGCGGCACGCACAGCCGATGACACCCGGCTTCCCGAAAACCTCGAGTGGCACAGCGCCATGTATTTCCAGGATGTCAGCGATGCCTGGCGCAGGATGTACGCGGTCGAGAACCGGCCCGTTGCCATCGAACGCGACTTCGGTATGGGAACGATTGTGTTCCTCTCGGATTCGTTTTTCTTCAGCAACGAGGCGATGCGGGAAGCGCGGCATCCGGGCCTGCTGGCATGGGTGGTCGGGAACAACCGGCGCGTGATCTTCGACGAGACGCATCTGGGGATTCAGGAAGCCTCGGGCGTGATGGTATTGGCCCGTCAGTACCGCATGCACGGCCTGTTTGCCGGGCTGGTGGTGCTGGCTTTGCTGTATGTCTGGAAGAGCACCTGCCCGCTGACCCCGCGTTACGAGGCGCGGGGCGAGAGCGAAATCGTGGCGCAGGTGCCGGGGCGCGACGCCGTGTCGGGGCTGGCCAACCTTTTGAAGCGCAGCATCCCCCGGCGCGACCTGTTGAGCGTGTGTCTCGCGGAATGGCGCCAGGCCTTCGGCCGGTCGCCGCGCAACATGGAAAAACTCAAGCTCGTCGAGGCCATGGCCGCCACAGCCCCTGACCCGCTTCATGCAGGTAAGGACACGGCCCAGAGCTACAAAGCCATCGCGACGGTTCTGGCAAAGCGCGAGGTGAAAAACCTAAGGAGACAGCGGAAGTGAGCGTGGAATTACAGGAAGTAGCGTCGGTGCTGCAGCGTGCAAAGGCCGAGGTGGCGAAGATCGTTATCGGGCAGCAGGAAGTGGTTGATCGGGCGCTGATCACCATTTTCACGAACAGCCACGCCCTCATCGAGGGTGTTCCGGGCGTCGCCAAGACGCTGCTGGTGCGCACGCTTGCCCATGTATTGGGGTGCGATTTTGCGCGCATCCAGTTTACGCCCGACCTGATGCCCACCG
>CAZFOG010000170.1:0-12695 GCA_964520685.1 uncultured Nitrospiraceae bacterium
ACGTGCCGCCCCGATCCGTGAACATGGCCAGGGCGGCTTCGTGGCTGAACACCTCAAGGCATGAGGTAAGCGTCGCCAGCTCGACCGTCTGTCCGGCTTCGGGTATGGCTCCTTTGAACGAATCGACACCCTCTGAGTTCCGGCGCTTGTGGAGGTAGTGACTGAACTGCCCTGACGCGCTGACCTCGAAACGGATGCCCTCGGTGAGCGCAAAATCTACCGCGGGACTCACCGTCATCGCGCACACCACGACGCCGTCGCTGTAGAACATCGTCTCGAGCGTGTACGGCACCCCCTCGCGCAGCGTACCCCGCGTGTTCAAGACGACCTGGTCTCTCCCTTGGGTAACGATATCCGTCGTGCCGCCGCTGCATTCCGACAAGCGCGTGCGATCGAACCACACGTCAGCGGGTTCCCGGAGCCGAACCAATCCGTCATTTTTGGTTTCCAGTCCCGTAATCGCTCCCGATGCTCGATCTACGGTGTAACGATACGTCGGGCCTTCAATGACGATGGCCGCGTCGCTCACGGTACAGCTCAAATCCTCGGAGGGCAATGGTTCGCGCAAGACTTCCGTGATCGTCTTGCTGACCGGCGGCGCGCCCCATGCGGCGCCAACGCTGAACGCGACGGCACCCGCGGCCGCGAGAAGAAGGCACAATGATTTCGTCATTCCGTGGGACCTCCCCCCGGCATTATGAGAGCCCGGTTGTTGCACGCACCGCTCACGTATGGTCTACGACGACGCCTTCGGAAACGTCACCAGGGTCTTCTCGCCGGTGCTGGAGCCTTTTTCGGCCACGAGCCACATCCGGGGCGCGCGCTGCATGACGTCGACGGGCTGCGCGACGCGATGCTCGATCCCCGCAATTTGGGAGACCAGTTCCCGGTGGGGCACGCCGGCCAGCTCAATGGGACCGCCGAAGAACGCCATGACCGTGCGCACCTCTTCGCTCAGGCCGCGCACGCCGGATGTGTCGAACCGCACGGGGCCGCACGCGATCCGATACTCCCGCAGACGGCTCGTGCACCCCGCCGCCTCGAGCCAGTCGTCGAGGCCGTCTTTGATGGTGGTCGTCGGAGACGGAAATACCGGCAGATTGCCCGCGGCTTCGGCCATGACCTCGTGGGCCAAGGCGTCGGCCTGGGTTCGGGTCAGGTTGAACGCGCGCAACACTTCGTCGGGAATCTGGGACTTTTGGATCACGAAGAACTTGAACCCCCATCCGGCCACCTGGCGCAGGTTGGCGAGGGCCTGGGCCCGGCCTTCCGGATGCGCCAGGTTGAGCCACATTTGGCCGGCCATGGATGCGGCATAGGCTTCGCCGCCCCGCGTCGTAGCCAGCGGGTCCACCGTGATGCCTGGCGTTACCTGCATCCCGGCCAGCGTGCTGGCCACGCCTTGCATTGATTTGGGATACCGCGGGCGCGCACCCTCGAACGAGCCCGGACGCGAGTCCCACGAGGCCGGCACCAGCGCGTAGGGCACACCGGCCGCCACCCATTTCTCCGCCGCCGCATAGAGGGCGTCCGCCGTGGCGTCTTCGTCCACGGAGCACCAGAACTGCGGAGCCTCAGGGAGAGCACTGGGGCAGGGCAGCTTGCTGCGCGTCCAGGCAAAGTAGGTTTCGACCTCTTCGGGCTTGGGTACCGAGAAGGTGATGAAGACCGGGTCGGCGCTCAAGGTCTTGCCCGGTTCGAGACGCACCGGCGGCTCGAACACGGAGGCAATCTCGCCTTGCCACGACCCGTCAAACGGCTCGAGGTCGATGCCGGACCGCGCCACGTTCAGCGGCAAAACCCCGAGGGCGATCGTGCGCGTATGTGTCGGATCATGGAAGAACGCGAGGGACGACGTGGCATCCCGATCGAACGCGGCAAACCCGGCGCGCATGTCCACCCGACGGACCAGACTCTCCATCTTTCCACTGACATTCTTCAGACAGCCCGGCCCAAAAACGGCCGAACGCAGCTTCTGGATCTCGACGGGTTCCTGGCCGGCATTGGTCACGTCCATCCGGATAATGAGGAACGGGTAATCGCTATGGACGGATACCATGTGGCGGACCTTGATGCCGTTCTTGGCGGGGAGATCGGCGCAGAAGTGATTGCCGGAACCCATGGGCGTATCGAAATGCTCGCGGTCCGCATCGCCCTGTTCGAAGTCTACCAGTTTCATCTCGGTTCCATCGGCAAAGACGATCGACGCGCGGGCCTTGTCCACGAATTGCCCAATACCCTCGAACTCGATGCTCCATTCGGCGTTGTCGGACCCGTAGAGGAACCGGGCCCTGTCCTCGTCGAACGAAAAGACGTAGTGCTCGCGAAGAGCCCACGGTTTCGCCGAGAAATCTTCTTTTTCCGCGGCGGCGGCTGGCGTGGGAGCCAGGCCGGCCACCAGCACAAGCAACACGCACAGCGCAATGCCTTTCGAGCAGGGACACAGGGTTTTCATCGACCTTCTCCAATACGTTAGAGGCGCACGCTCTCGGGAATGCGCCGTTTCATGCTCCAAGTTTCGAGGCGGAATTATACACAATGGACAGCCGAAACCGGACTTTTGCTCGCCGAGACGGGACGCGCCGCAAACCGGCAACCCGGACCGCTCGCGGTACGCGGGCTAAAGGGCTTCCTCGACGGCGACCCGGAACACCAGAATCCCCTCCGCGCGCAGCACCGCGATATCCAGCACCGTGGCCGGTTTCCCGGTCAGCGCACGTTGTACGAAGTCGAAGGACTGCCCGGCCATCTCGAGGCCGTTGACCGATACGAGCAGGTCTCCCGGGAGAATCCCCGCCATCGCGGCGGGCGAGTCTTCGGCAACAAAGAGGCTCCACAAGTCTTCGACGCGCTCTCCGGGCGTCACACCCGCACTGTATAGGGGGGGATCAGTCCAGGGTAAGGGCACCAGTGGCCGCACATGAAGAATTTCCGCGTCGCGGTCAAGCGCAAGCTCGAATCGCGACAGAAACCGCATGCCGAGCCGGGGCGCGGTGTCGTTGCCGGCCACGTCACATAGGGGCGTGACCACGGCGATGTTCCCCACGGAACAACGCGCAAGGCGAATCTGGGTAACACCTTCGACCGCTCCGGCGTCCGCGGCGCGCAGGCGCGGCCCGGCCTCCGGCAACAGGCCCCAACGCTCCAGGAATCCCTGCGGGATAGCGAGATTCCCGCCAAATGCCGTGTCGACGATGGCATCCAGCGTATGTTTATTGTCCACAGTCAGTTGCACGCGCATTACCCCGTCGGGCTCGACTTTCAAAGGAACCGCAATCCACTCAGGACCCATCTCGGCCGGGAACCGGACGATACGGCGCCTCTCACAATCGAGACGGAACCGGCTGGGAAGGCCGGGAAGCCCGAGAATACCCGCCACCCGAAGACCGTAGGCAGCTTCCATGGGACTCAGGTCCGTTGCAAAGGCTTCGCAGGCAATCGCCGGGCGGTTCGCCGTTTCGAGTGCCTGGATGCGCACCGGCTGCGCATGCACGTTCCCGAGTCTCTCCGGTTCGCCCGACTCGGCCAGCCCGAGCGTGCTCGCAATGGGGGTATCGAGGGCGACATAAGGCGCGGCCGTATCGAGGAGAAACGGGTAGGGGCCGACACCCTCGAGCCAGACCGGCAGAAAGACCCGTCCGCGCGCAACGGTTACCTCACGCGCATCCTCCGGCGCGGACATCGCCTGCCCTGAAACCAGGGCACCCGCGGTAAGTATTGCGATAATTCCTGACAGCATGGATTCCTCATGGCCAGTATACCGGGTCCTGGTCGAAAGCCGCGAACGAGTATAACCGGCCGTAGCCGACGCGGGCATCTTGCATGCCTCGCGAAGTTCGGGTAGCGTTATCGGCGTCAACCGGGCCTTGGAACGCATATGCGCGATTCGGGATGCAAGCGCGCCACGCAGCGCCAAGGTTCATAAGCAGCCACAATGGAAGTGACCCGCACCACCGCGTAGCGGATGACCCTGAAGGATCGTGTATGAAGCGCATCGCACTCCCTGTCCTGTTTCTGTTCGTCATCGGCTGTCAAACGACGCCGCCCGAGCCCGACGTCACGCCCCCGCCCGTTCCCATCACCGAAACCGCGCCGCCGTTCCGGCTCGAGGATGTGCCGCCGCCCGATATGTCGGCGCTGGCAGGACGCCGCATCTGCATCGACCCCGGTCATGGCGGCCGTATGCCGGGAGCGGTCGCGCCGTCGAACAGGCTGCGCGAGAGTGACGTCAACCTTCACGTAGCCCTGGCCTTGCGCGACCTGCTGCGCGCGGCCGGCGCGGAAGTTGTGCTCACCCGCGATTCGGACACGGCGCTCGACGCGGGCAGTCTGTCGCGCGATTTGGCGGCGCGTCCCCAGATGGCCAACAGCATGAATGCCGAGGCGTTCATCAGCGTGCATCACAACGCCCACATCATCGAGGGCTCGAGCAAGAACGACCTCGAGGTGTATTACAAACTGGGCGACGCGGGTCCGAGTCTCGACCTGGCGCAGTGCATGATGCGCGAGATGGCGTTGCGGGTACGGCAGGACCCCGAACCCAAACGGCTGCTGCCCGGCAACTACAAGGTCCTGCGCGAGGCCCGCGTGCCTGCGGTCCTCATGGAGACCTCGTACATGACCAACGCCCGCAACGCGGAGTTCCTGGCGACGCGGTACGGAGTCGAAAAGGAAGCCGCGGGGCTCGCCTCTGGGCTTGCCGCGTATTTTGCCATGGACCCGCCATCGGTGACGGCCCACGACCTGGTTGAATATGCCGGCGGCCGAACCCAGGCATTTGTGTTCTCTCTCGCCGGCGGACTGCCTCTCGACCGCGAGACCTTCGAGCTGCGCGTGGACGGACATCTCGCGGACGGCATGGTTGTCGACAACGGCAATCAGGTCACCTGGTTTCTGGGAAAGATACTGGCCAACGGCCCGCGCCAGGTCGCGTTCGTTGCCCGCAACACAAAAGGGGCGTCTTTATCGTATAAAACCACGGCCACGGTGTCGCGCGCCCCGGCTTTTATCACGGTGCATCAGTATCCCGAGGCCCCAGTTCGCGCGAGCGGCATCGAGTATCTATTCGAGGTCTACGTTACCGACCGCTTCGGTCTGCCGGTGGCGGACGGCACGCCGGTGACGGTGAACGGCAATCTCCTGCGCGCCGCCACCAAATCGGGCACGGCGCGCTGCTATTTTCTCGAAGACACCTTGCCCGCGCAGTTGACCATCCAGGCGGGTGACATCGCCGAACGGGTCACCCCGCAGTTTGGCAATGAGGCCTATCGGACGGTGCGGCTCCATAACGTGCAATCGAGGCAGGACATCGCTGGGGTAACGGCATTTTCGGAAGGGCGAATCCTGGGCACGAGCAACAATGAAGGCTGGTTGCCGATTCCCGCGGCCACGCGCAGCCTCTCCCTGTACAAGAGCGGCTTTGACGACGTAGCCGTCAATCTGAACCGGGGGCACGCCGTCGTCGGCCTCATTCCGTCCGCGGGTGGAACGCTTCACGGCAAGACCATCGTGCTGGATGCGGCCCACGGCGGCAGCAACGCCGGTGCAATCGGACCCAGCGGCATGCGTGCCAGCGATGTGTCGTTCGATGTGGTGCGCCGGGTGGCAAACCGGCTCCGCGCACTCGGCGCCAACGTCGTCATGCTCCGCGAGGATGATAACGACCCGCCTCCCCTCGAGCGCGTGCGCCAGTCCGATGCGGCTGGAGCGAACATCCATATTGTGCTGGCGTTCGGTGCCGACTCGGCGGCTGCCAAGGTGGTCGACCAGCGCGGTCATTTGACCGGCGCCAACGTACAATTCGCCGCGCACTATCCCGGAAGCACAAACGGTGAGCGCTTGGCGGACGCGCTCGCTAAGGGCCTGGGCGGACTTCCCGTGACGACTTCGGTCACGTACATCCTGCAGCAGACTGCGTGCCCTGCGGTATGGGTGCAGCCCCAGTCCATCGAAGATGCCCGAGTCGAGCACAGCCTTATGCAGCCCGAAACGCGCCGTGCTCTGGCTCAGGCCCTCGCACAAGCCATCGAGTCCTATTTCCGCGCGGCCACGGACGAGTGAGCCGCACGGAGAGGAACGCGCGGCCACCGGAAACCGTCTCGCGCGCAGGACTCCAGCAGAGAGGAGCTGCACAACCCGCGTCTCGCAGCCCAGGCTCAGGTGGATTCCCGCGCCCAATCGGCAGCAGCGAGCTCGGCAAAGGCGCGTTTTTCCATGTTGCGGAAATCTACCCATTCAGAATATCGGCCCGGCGGGCATAAGTTACTATTTAACAACCCGTTATGGAGGCCCATTCGCATTTTAACTCCCTCTTGGGTATAATTCTTGACGTGCGTTGGCAATCCACCCTCGAGGCGGGCAAAAGGAGTTACACAGGCAGGGTTTGCGGTGATTGCCGCATGCAGGGAGCATGGAAACGAATTACATTGCCACGCGGGGGATGCAATTTGGTAATATGGACTAGTAGATTCGGAGCGGCGCGGAGTAACGGTACACTTAGTACAGCGCAGAGTATTCCAACAGGGCGGGGCGGGGACGGAGGCCTCACTCATGCATAGCCATCGCGTCTTCGCAAAGCTGATCGAGCTTCACGACCTGCCCACGCTGCCGCAGATCGTAAGCAAGATCATCGAAGCCGTCGAAGATGACCGATCGTCGGCAGCGGACCTGACGGCCTTGCTCGAGAAAGACCATGCGATTTCGGCGCGGGTGCTGCGTCTCGCCAATTCGGCCTTCTACGGATTGCGCCATCCCGTCGATTCGATTCGCCGCGCCGTGGTGGTACTGGGGTTCGATGCCGTGTGTCAACTCGCCCTTGCGACATCCGTCTTTAGAACCTTCTCGAGCCAGCGCCAATTTGCGTTGGACCCGGAAGATTACTGGATGCACGCGTTCGGCACCGCCAAGGCAGCCCAGATTTTGTGTCACAAGCACGTGGAAGTCGAATCTCCGGAGGGCTGTTTTACGGCGGGGCTCTTGCACGATATCGGCAAGTACCTGCTGGCGCTCGTACTCCGCGACGAGTACCGCACGGTGATACGCAAGGCCGCGGATGAGAGCATCCCGCTTCGCATCTGCGAAAAGGAGCATCTCGGCGTGAATCATGCCGAAGTGGGCCGCTGGCTTGCTGCCAAATGGCGGTTTCCGACCCTCATCATCGAGGTTGTGGGCAACGCTTACCGCGCGCCCGCGCCCAGCAGGAAATTCGCCGTCGAGGCCAGCGTCGTCCAGCTCGCCGACACGTTATCACGCCTGGCAAAATTCGGCACGGCGGGAGAATGGGAAGTGCCGCGCGTTGACAACGCCCTGCTCGAGTTCCTGGGAATGTCCCGCGAGGATGCCGAGGGCGTAATGGACCAGCTGGTCCAGGTCCGGGCCGATACGCGCGAGTTTCTGGACGTCATGGAATCCGATTAATCCTTAACAGGGGATGCCACGTTGGGGGTGCATTCAGACACCGAATCGTATGCCGGCGCGTTACGCCAAATGACCCTCCGATACGAACGCGTCGTGCAGGCACTATCCATTTTGCGCCAGTTGGATGAATTGGACAACCCGTGTTTGCAGCTCTCCGAGGTGGCGCGGGGCGTCCTCGAGGCGGTCTCTGTCTGCCTCGCTGCTGAAAACTGCTCCCTCATGCTGCTCGATGCTACGGGTGAACATCTCGAATTGCGCGCGGCCTGCAGCCCCATGGACGAAGCGTGTAACGTGTTTAACCCGTTTGAATGGGGTGGACGGCGCTTTCGGCTGGGCGAAGGCGTTGTGGGCAAGGTGGCGGCAGAGGGCCGGCCCATGCGGATACCCGACGTGACCCGTGAAGATTCTTTCCTCAACGTCGCCGAAAGTCCTGTCGACGTGCGGTCGCTCCTGTGTTTTCCACTGAGAATGGATAACCGCGTCGTGGGTGTTCTCAATTTGAGCCACTCGAGTCCCGATTTCTTCACGGTTGAGGCCGAACGGACCCTCGAGTTTATTGCCGAGCGCATCGCCCGCCTGCTTACGGGCGAGCACTTGCGGCAGCGGGTGCAATTCGCCGAGGCCCGCTACCGGTTTGTCGCCGAGAACACCAGTGACGGCATTCTGCTTTTCAATCCGGAGCGGAGGGTGCTGTACGCCAATCCTGCCATCGAGCGCTTAACCGGCATCGCGCCCGAAGCGCTTGCCCAGGGCCAAACGCCATGGGAATCGGTCATCCATCCGGAAAACCACGAAGCGTACGACGCTGCCTGGAAGAACCTGCTGCAGACATCCAGCCGTGTGTCGATGGACTACCGGGCCTTCGGGCCGGACGGTGCGCTCCGGCGCATGACCCAGGTGAACGAACCCCTGCTCGACATGGGCGGCCAGGTCGAGGGCGTGATCGCCCTCCTGCGGCGCCTGCCGGACTCCGCGGAACTCGAGTAGTCACGAACACAGATTGCGGCGGCACGGTCCGTATTAATCCACGGCGTGCCCTACTCGAGCCGGCGAAGAATCTCGTTGGCCTTCGCCTCGTAGACCGCCTGCCATTCGGGGGCCAGGAAACATTCGGTCACTTCGTACCCACCCTTGGGATAGTCCGCCGCGGGCGGGCCGTAATGCAGATACCCGTTCGAGTACGCGGCCACATAGGTGTGTTCAAACGGGGAGGATTGCTTGAGATTCAGTCCGATCTCGACGCCAAGCTCCGTCGCCGTTGTTATCAGCACAAAATCCCCGATGCGGATGCCCAACACCTCGGTGGTGACCGTGGGTTCGCCCGCAGCCTCGTTGATTGCCTTATGCCGGTCGAGCGTGGCTATCTTGTCCTGGATTCGCGCCAGCTTCTCCATGACGCGCATATTCCGGAGGTATTTGTCGAGGTGCGTCCGGTTTTGCGCATCGATTTCACGCAATTCATCCGCACCCATCTGCTCGGAATGGAGGTACCGGTACGAGTAATACGACGGATGCTCGGGATCGAGGGTGTACTGGATATACAACGGCACAAAAGTCTTGACATTCAGGCTCGTTCCGCGGAGCGACTTGAGCAGTTGCGCCTGTTCCGCTTCGAGTTCGGCGATCCGTTCATCGAAATCCGTTTTTCGCGGCAGCTCGATGGTCTCCGAGATGATCTTCAGCGTGGCGTCGTTCGTCTTGATAGTGCGCCATGCGTTCAGCGTGCTCAACCCCAGCATCCGGCCCAGCGGCTCCGAATCCCGCGGGCGGTGCACGTCTTTGTACAGTATCTCGGTGATATCGCCACCGGCGCCCTGCAAGAACAACGCCATGGTTCCTTCGCCCAGGGTATCCTCGATTACCCCCGAGGCAAACCCCGGAAAATCGGCCGTCACGCCGCCTTTCGGGACCGTTAAATACGGATGGCAGGCAAAATTGTAGACCACCGCCAGGGGGCGTCCGTCCACACGGTCAATCCGCAATATGCCGATCTCCGGATCGATGGGCCCCACCCCTGCGACCTCGTCATCGGGCGGGCAGGGATTGGTGTGCCGGATCGTCCACGCTTTGCCGTCCTTGAGTATGAGTGTACGGTTCATGGAGATGCGGTCTTCGTGGCCCGCCCCGGCGCCCACGGTTACGGCGGTCATGGACGCTGCTGCCCGGCGGACCGCGTCGAAGGTGCGTTCGAGCTGCTCGGGAGGGTCGCACAACAACCGCCCCGGCGGGTGGTTGTGTGATGCATTCACCAGCACGTTTGCCGCGGGGATCCCCAACTCGGCTTCGATGCGCACGCGAAGGGCCGGGAGGAACTCGTCGCCAATTTCGCCGATCCCCCCGATGGCGGTTACATCCAACGCGAGGATCGCAAGCTTCGTCGTGCCATCATCCATCACGAGCGCTTTGGCGTACAGCGGATCGTTGATCCGGACGCCCTCCGCCTCCGTGGTGATGTCACTCTTCGCCACGCCCGCGCGCAAGGGGCCTGCCGCGGCGGCAGCGGCCCACAACACGAACACCGCACCGATGAAGACGCTGTGAAGATGCATACCGTAACTCCCCGATGTGAACGGAACGCGCAGCACCAGACCCCGGAACGCTCAGCCGCGGTCCCCGTACCAATTGCCTTCGCCATACAATTGCTGCGCTTCTTCGGGAAAGACCGCCTGCCGGGTGCGCGCCAGACTCGCTTCCCAGTCCAGCTCGTGAAACAGAGGCCGCCAGCCATACCCGTCTGCCAAAACACCAAACACGCGGAAAAGATTCGAGAACGGGCTGTCGATCCCCAATACCTGCCGTGGACTGTTGCTCTCGATGAGGGTAAAGGCGCCGTCCACCAGCGCCCAGATGCCGAAGGCCATCTCCTTGATCATGTCCTCATGACGCGGAACAAGATTGCCCTCTTTCACGGCATCCTCGAGGATATCGTACAAGATGCCGAGTTCACGGTCCTCGATTTGCACGAGCTCATTCAGATGCTGCGGCGAGGCCTTCTCCCGAATGGGGCCTGTGGCCATGTGCATGATGCGCGAATCCTCGGGATACAGGCGCGTGTACAGGCCCACCGATTCACCGAGACCCACCACCCGCTCGCGCGACTGGCACGAATGCGCCGCCGCGCGCTCCATCATCTCGAGGCGCGCCCCCGCACACTTGACCGCAAGCGCGACCAGCAAATCCTCCTTGCACCCGAAATGCTGATACATCGTGCCCTTGGGGCACTCGCTCACCGCAGCAACCCGCTCCATCGTTAGCCCGAAATACCCCCGTTCGAGCAACACGGTCCGCGCAGCCGAGAGGATCACACCCTCACGCTGACGGATTTCCGTTTGCCAGGACGACCACTGGGTCATTGATAAAACCTCCTGCATGATCCCCACTTGCTTACTAATAATACTACGGGAGTCGCAGCTTCTGCCAACCGGCCGGGGAGCACCAGGAGACAGGAGAATAGATACTGGTCCTATAGGACTTATCGGCTTTATGAGCCCTATAAGGCCGCCGCAGGAAGCGGCGCTCAAACTCAACGCGTGAAGTGCATCGCGTATTCGCGATCGTGAGGAAGAGGGACCCCGGGAACACCGCCGGGATGCTAGGCGTACAGCCAGATGCTCACGGCAAAACACCAAACTGCGGCATAGTACTGCGGCAGGCCCAGTATCGTGTTCGAGTACCCGGGCCGCACAAAACGCTGCCGTGCAACGAAAATGTCGGATACATAAAACAACATCGCGCCCGGAATCAGAATCAGCGGTCCGCCGGCCCCGGCCGCTCCCGCCGCCAGGGCAACCATCACGGAAATTACGGCCATGTACGCATAAACGGGCAACTTCATTTCGCGGGGCAGATGCGGACGCAGCCACGATACAATGAACACACCCGGAACGACCGTCGCCACGGCCGCCACCACCGCCCACCCGACGTTTATGCCGATCCGCAAAAACGCATACATCAAGGCGCCGTGTGCCCCCAGGAACGCGAGCAATCCCACCAGAAACAACACCTTGTCTTCGTATGCCAGCAGCAAATCGCCAATCCAGCAGAGAATAAGTCCAAGAAAGAGCCACCGGCCATACGGCGTGTCCAGCGCATTGCCCGTGTAGGCGATGACAAGAAACGCCGTGGACGCCACCATCTTAAACAAGACCCGCCCGAAAGACCGCTTGCGCTCCGCCGCAAGGTTCAGGCCCAATGCCAGAGCGAGCACACACGTCCATCCGACCACATGCACCACGGCCAAATACTCCTGATTTGTGTGCCCACGCTCTTCACGGGCGCCACGTTGGTATAGCAAAAGCACGGGTACGAGAAAAAGCCAATCTGATGGCGCCGGGGCATGAGCGGCATCCGCCCATGCCCCGCATCGCCTTCACCAAGGGACGCGAGCGCCTTCCGGCGCATCGCGAGAGAGCACCTCTACTCTTATTGAGCCGGCATGTACCCCCAGAAATTGGCATAGCCGGGAGTCACCGGGAATTTCTCGTTCGGATAACGCAGGAATGACACGTGACCGTCCATGTACAGGACATTGCAGCCGCCCGGAATGTGGTTGAACGTCGTGTAATTCGCGAAATTCGACGAAATGATGTCCCACGCCACCGCCAATTCACTCTGCGCAACGGCGCCGGCAGCCGGATTGTTGATATCGGTGATCAGGAACCGCTCGATGCCTTCACGCAGCCGGTAGACGGTCTCGCCGCCGCCGTTGCCGTTCGGCGCGCCCACGCTGAGGTCCTCATCAAGCTTGTAATTGAGGTCCGCAATCGGATTCAGAAGCAGCACGTCCGCAATCAACGGAAATGCGGCTGTGAGCTGGGCAGGAACGTTAATGGAAGCGTCGAATGGGTGGGGCGAAGTCAAATCGTTTTCGTCCACACGGTCAAAGGCATATCCAAAGTAGTTGTATGAACGGTCTGCCTGCGAGGGGAAGCCTACCCATTGGCACGTACCGCTGCCGTCATCCTCGATGACTCCCGCCTCCGTGGCCGGCCCCATATCCATATTCGAGCCTGAAGGGCACAGAACGACATTCGGATCGCTCATGTACTCGGGATACATAGCCGTCATGTCCATGAAATACCGGGCGGAATTGTGGTAATTCGTGCAACCGGTAATGGGCGTGGCGCCCGTACCGGTCCAGGGCTGGGCGCCGTGGCAACGGGGCCACTTCTCGCCCTTGGATTCATTGGCATACATCTTGGCCGACAAGCCAATCTGTTTCAGGTTATTGGCGCAGCTTGCGCGGCGGGCCGCTTCGCGGGCACGGGCCAGAGCTGGCA
>CAZFOG010000171.1:0-6712 GCA_964520685.1 uncultured Nitrospiraceae bacterium
TTCCCGCTCTGTTGTGGGACCGGTGCCCTCACCGGTCATTTCCATTTTCATCGCCTACGGGTGAGCCGCACGGCTCATGGTGCGCTGCCTCCCCCCATGATAACGCCGGCCGCAAAGATTCGCCGGCCCTACCCCCGTCCACCCCGTCCACTCGGTCCACCATGTCCACCCAGAACACCGGCCTTACCCGGCGCCTCCAATCCCCGCTCCCCTTGCGCAGGCCCGGCCAGCCGTCTACAATCGGTTCCTGCAACCAAACCACTGAATGAAAAAGGGGACTTCGCCATGGTGCGGACCATTACGCTGCTTTTTCTCGCGGGCGTGCTTCCCGGAGGGTTTATCCTCCTGGCGCATGCTCAGGAACTTCACATCGACCTTGCACAACCAGACGCCGCCGACGCCTGGGTCTTCTCCGACAAAAACGCCGCGATTCGAGACGGCGAGTTGGTTCTCGATGGCCGCTCCGAGGTCACGCGCGCGTTCTTCACGCCATTCACCTGGGGTGATGTCAGCCTGAAAGCCGCGTTTATGGTCGAGCCGCAGGACCAGGGCGTACTGGCGTGCGGATTCGTGGTGCGCGCCGCCGATGCCTCCACGCATTACTACGTGCATTTCGACAAGGGCCAGGCGATCCTCTGCCGCTCCGATGCCTCCCAGTCGTGGAACGAGATCAAGCGCGTCAGCGGCCTCGACAAGCCCGCCGGCCAATGGCACGAAGGCCAGCTCGAGTGCGTAGGTAACATCTTGCGCGTATCGCTGAACGGAACACTGCTCTACGAAGCCCAGGACGACGTTATCCAGGCGGGCCGTATCGGGTTCTACAGCAGCCAGGGCCTGGTGCATGTCAAAGACATTGTCGTGACCGGTCCGTCAACCCCCGCCGAAGGCGAATTCACGTTCCCCAAACCGATGTTCGTTCACGTGTGCAGGGACGCGAACGCGGGCGCTTACGAGGCGTTCCCCGACGTGTGCCGTTTGTCGAACGGGCGGCTCATGAGCGTCTTTTACGCGGGCTACGGGCATGTTGCCCTGCCCAATGAACAGTTGCCCATGGGCGGGCGCGTATCGTATTGCGTTTCCGGAGACGAAGGCGTCACCTGGAGCGCCGCCAAGGTTTTGTACGACGGCCCCGACGACGACCGCGACCCCTCGATCATGCAAACCGCCAGCGGCAAGCTCATCTGCAATTTCTTCACCCTGCGCGCAAAGGAAGGCGCTGAGCCGCCCTGGGAAGGCCTGGGCAGCTGGATGGTCACCTCGACGGACTTGGGGAAAACGTGGTCCGAGCCCCGGAAGATTGCCGAGAACTACTACTGCAGCTCCCCCGTGCGGCAGCTTTCCAGCGGCCGTCTCATTCTGGGGCTCTACGCCGAAGAGAACGGCAAGGGCTGGGGCGCCGTGGTTATTTCGGATGACGACGGCGAATCTTGGGGTGATGTTATCGACATCGATAACAACGGCATGCCCCTCGATGCCGAGACCGATATCATCGAACTCAAAAACGGCGACCTCTTCGCCGCCCAGCGCGGCCGCGACGAAACCATGGCATGGGCTGTCTCGAAGGACCGCGGGCAGACTTGGAGCGTGTCGGAACCGTTCGGGTTCCCGGGCCATTGCCCGCATCTGCTGCGCACGGTTGACGACATTATCCTCATGGCCCACCGGTTGCCTATGACGAGCCTCCACTACAGCCTCGACGAATGCCAGACCTGGAGCGATACCGTACCCGTAGACGACGTGATCGGCGCGTACCCCTCGATGGTGAACCTCGATGACGGTTCGGTGCTGATTGTCTATTACGAAGAAGGCGAAGGCTCAAGCATTCGCGCCAAACGCCTCCGTGCCTCGAAAGAGGGTATCGAGTGGCTGCCCGTGGCCGAAGGCCGCGCACCACAGGCCACGCTGGTCGAGCAGTACATGATATGGGACCAGGCGCCGCACAATGCCTTCACGAACCTCGTGCGATTCAAAGACAAGTGGTTCTGCGTGTTCCGCGAAGGCCAAAAACACGTGTCGCCGGATGGCGCCCTGCGCATTATCGTCTCGAAAGACGGGAAACAATGGGAATCCGCTGCGCTGGTAACATCCGATACGGCGGATTTGCGCGACGCCCAGATCACCGTTACTCCCGAAGGCATGCTCATGTTGTCCGGTGCAGCGGCCCTGCACGACCAATCGGTGGCCCGCCACCAGACCATGGCGTACTTCTCCGACGATGGCCGCACGTGGAGCGAGGGCGTCCCCATCGCCGACCCGAACTTCTGGCTGTGGCGCGTGACGTGGCACAAAGGAACCTGCTACGGCATCGGGTACGCTACCGTCGAGGAAGGCGGCCGCAGCATCCGGCTCTACAAGAGCGCCGACGGCCGCACGTTCGAAGCTCTGGTCCCCGCCCTGCGTTCGGGCGAGTACTCGAACGAGTCGTCCATCATCTTCCTCGAGGATGATACCGCGTTGTGCCTGTTGCGCAGGGACACCCCCGCGCCACTGAATACCGGCTTGCTCGGGACCGCGAAACCGCCGTATACGGACTGGACATGGCAGGACCTCGGGGCGCGCATCGGCGGCCCATGCATGCTGCAAATCCCGGACGGGCGCTTCGCCGGCGCGGTACGGCTCTACGATCAGGCCGCGCGCACCGCCATCTGCATGCTCGACCCCGAATTTGGCACGCTGACCGAAGTCCTGACCCTGCCCTCCGGCGGTGACACCAGCTACCCCGGACTCGTCTGGCACGACGGACTGCTCTGGGTAAGCTATTACTCGTCGCACGAGGGCAAGACGAGCATCTATCTTGCTAAAGTGGCGTTTGAGTAGAAGAGGCGCGAAAAACAGGGACTGACCCAAGCGAGCGACGCAGGAGCGAGACGGGTCTGTCCCTGGGTCTTTTGGAGGAGCAACGTTTTGAAGCACACGGTGAATGTTGTTGCAGGTCTTTTGTTATCGATGAGTCCGGTCGTGTTCGCGGCGGATGCCCCGGCATGGCCTGCGCTGCCCGAAACCGATGCCGAGTGCATGATCCCGGCCCAGGAATGGCCGCGCGAGCCGGGACCGCGCGAAATCACGGTCTACATCCGCTACCCCGGCGGCGCCCTGGCCAATGTGACCGCCGAGACCGGCCTGTTTCTCAATCTGCACAACTGGGGCGGCACGTTCCATGCGGGCACCGCGGACCCCGCGCAACTGGTGAACCGCTACAACGTGGTGGCAATCAGTGTGGACTACCTCCAGAGCGGTCCCGGAGAAGAAAGCCATCCGCCTTATGATTTCGGGTACCTGCAGGCGCTCGATGCGTTGCGGGGGCTGTATTTTGTGTATCAGGGGCTCGACGAGCGCGGGGCCGCCTTTCACAAGGGCCGCATCTACTGCACCGGCGGGTCCGGCGGCGGGAACGTCACGCTGATGTGCAACAAGCTCGCGCCCCGCACCTTCGCGTGCTCGATCGACAAGTGCGGCATGGCCCGCCTGACCGATGACATCGCCTTCAATCTCAAAGGGGGCAGCCGCTTGAACGCCCGGTACAGCTCCGACCCCGAAAACCCGCGCTTTCTCAGCCACGGCGCCCAGGCCCTGCGGTACGTGGGCAATCCCGAACACCTTGCCACCATGAAAGACCTCGGGAACTCCGTAAAGATGCTCGTGGTGCATGGCGCCGAAGACGACGTGTGCCCCATCGAGGACGCCCGCGAGATGGTGGCGAACATGGTGGCGTCTGGCATGGACGTCGAGGCCATCTGGGTGACGCAAGACCTGATCGACGGCGAGATTTTCAAGTCTACGGGCCATCCCATGGGCGACCGCACCCGCATTGTGTTCTATGCGGCGGACAAGTACCTGACGCCGGGCAGCCCCGCCCTTGTGGTACGCGAGGGCCTCACCGATTTCGAGCGCAAGGAACCCATCCGGTACGACGTGCCGGGCGGGGCCTATGTGATATCGTACGAAAACGGGTATCCTGTCGGGAGTTTCGAGCGGGACAATTAGGCGAAACGTGGAGGGACGGTTCATGGGGTTCTGGATGGCCGGATTACTCAGCGAGGGCATGCGGGGCTTGGAACAAGCGGCAAACGCGAAAAAGGACCTCACTCCGCAACTTGTCGCACAAGCGCGCGAGATGGAGCACCAGATCGAACGCCTCACGCTCCTCAACCAGGCACTGTGGGAGCTCCTCCGCGACCGCGTCGGTTTGACCGATCAGGATTTCGAGAACATGGTGCGCGAGATCGACCTGCGCGATGGTGTGCCCGACGGGAGAATCACCAACACGCCGATGAAATGCCCCCAATGCGGCCGGGTCTCGGCATCGAAACATTATCGCTGCCTGTACTGCGGCCTCGAGTTCCAGAAACCCGCCGTGGGGTAACGAATACCCGGGACTGACCACTCCGTCCACCCGGTCCACTCTCTGGCTCTCTTCCGGAATACCCCTCTCGCCACCGCCGTTCCTTCTATGTTGGGCAGTCTCCGATTTGGCAGCCCAGCCCCCGGGCGAGTATCATGCCCGTTTCTCGAGGCCACGCCGTGCGCTGCAACGTACCAAGGAGAGACCCATGCCGAGCGAACAAGAAGTACTCGATTCGATGCGCCACATCATCGACCCCGACCTCGGACGCGACATCGTGTCCTGCGGGTTTATCAAAGATTTGAAGATCGCGGGCGGCAACGTCAGTTTCACCCTGGAACTTACCACGCCCGCGTGTCCCATGAAGAGCCATTTCCTCGAATCGTGCAAGAAGGCGGTGGGGGGTGTGCCAGGCGTCACAAACGTGGACATCAAGATGAGCGCCCAACCCCCGCGCCGTAACAAGCAGCAGGGCGCGCCCCAGGTCACCGAGAATCTGAAGGACGTTGAAACGGTCATCGCGGTTTCGGCATGCAAAGGCGGCGTCGGCAAATCAACGGTGGCGGCCCACCTCGCCATGGCCATGGCACGCGAGGGCCACGCCGTCGGACTGCTCGATACCGACATCTACGGTCCGTCGTTCCCCACGCTGTTCAACATTCACCGTCCCCAGATGTTTGGCCGCAACAACAAGATCGTGCCCCTCGACGTGCACGGCCTGAAGGTCATGTCGCTGGGATTTGTGCTGGGCGAAGCGCCCGCCGTCATGCGCGGGCCCATGGTCTCGAACTACACCGCCCAGATCCTCGCCCAGACCGACTGGGGCCAACTCGATTACCTCATCATTGACATGCCCCCCGGCACGGGTGACGTGCAATTGACCATCGTCCAACAGGCCGCACTCGACGGCGCAGTTATCGTCAGTACTCCCCAGGCCCTGTCCCTTGTAGACGTCGCCAAAGGCATCCTCATGTTCGAGAAGGTCAACGTGCCCGTGCTGGGCGTGGTCGAGAACATGTGCTCCTTCACCTGCGACGACTGCGGCAAGACCCATTACCCCTTCGGCCGAAGCCAGGGCATGTTGCAGGACCGTTTCGGCCTCCAGACCCTCGCCGAATTGCCGATTGTGCTGGGACTGTCCGACCTGTCGGCGCCAACGGCCGGGGCCGATCTCGAGGTCATGGCCCCCCTGGCCGAGAGCGTCCATCGCGCCGTCGGCATGAGCCGCGCAAGCAAAGACAAGATGCCCGACGTCATCGAACAGGAGCATTCCGTGAAGGTCGCCTGGCCGGATGGATTCGAGGCCGAAATCCCCAATAAGAACCTGCGGGCCGCATGCCCCTGCGCCGTGTGCGTCGACGAATACTCCGGTGCGGAATTGCTGGACCCGGCCAGCATTCCCGACGACATCCGGTTCTCCAAGATCAACTATCTCGGCAACTACGCCGTGTCCTTCGAGTGGTCCGACGGCCACACTACCGGCATCTACTCATGGGACTACCTCCGCAGCCTCGCCCAGAAAGCCAAAGCCGGAGCCGAGGCGGTGAAGGAAGAGTAGGGCGCACTTACCGTTTTCCAACGACTTAAACGACCAAAATGACGAAAATGACGAAGAGAAGACTCGGTCTTGCTTGCTGTGGCGTGGTCTCCTGACCGCGCCACTCTTGCGACCGTCAGGTCCCCAATTCTCGGGGCCGATTGGCGTGACATTGTCCTTTCGCCCTTTTGGTCGTTTAGGTCGTTTACGTCGTTGAAACCGAGACCTTTCCGGAGGGTAAGCATGCGCCAGTCCGGGTTACACCGCATCCGCAACGGGCGTATTGTGAAACGCTTACTGCGCCGAAAACTCGGATTGGCCCCCGCACCGAAACGCCAAACGTTCAAAGGACTCATCGAACTCCTCCGCTGGAACCACGCCTGCGACACCGACAACCTTACCCGCGCCATGGAATGCCTCGCGCCCCACGCCCACAAACTCCACCGCTTCGATTCTGCCGATGAGGCGTTCAGAAGCTTCTCCGAATGAAAGTACTCAGGGCTTTTGCTTCGAGTTGCCTTCCTCCGCGGTCCTCTGCGATTTCAGCGCCTCTGCGGTGGGAGGACTCTGAGGCCTCACACGGAAGTCTCGAGCTTCGTGCGAAGTATGGCTTATGTTCCCTCATGGCGTTTTCCGGAAGCGCCTAATCAACGCCCTTTCTCCCCCTCAGATTCACCGCCGCCAGCCCAGCCCAGATCGCGATGCACAAGACCCCCAACCCCGCGGCGAGGGGGTCTCGGGGGGCGCACGCGGCAGCGCGCCCCCCGGTGGAACTCCCTCTTCGGCGCGATCCTATTCCCCCATCCCGCCCCGGGTTCCCCTTGCCCGCCTTC
>CAZFOG010000171.1:6722-10163 GCA_964520685.1 uncultured Nitrospiraceae bacterium
GAGGGGGCGTCCGAAGAGGGCGCTGAACACGCCGTCAGCGCCGCTGAGGGCCTGAACGAACCGTTCTTCGAGAGGTCCACCGAGGATGATGCCCAACACCACCGGTCCGAGCGGCACCTCCCGGCGTTCGAGCAGGAAACCGAGGATGCCCATCGAGAGCATCACCGCCACGTCGAAATAGCTGCCGTTGATGGCGTACGACCCAACCACGCAAAACAATAAGATGACCGGCAACAGGATTCGGCGGGGCACGCGCACGACGTAGCCCCCCGCCTTGATCGCCAGCAGCCCCACGGGGATCAGCACCAGATTCGCCAGGATGAACAGGAGGTAGATGCTGTACACCAGCGCGGTCTGCTTCTCGAAGATCTCGGGACCCGGCCGCACGTTTTTCATCAGCAGCACGCCGATCACAATGGCCGTGATCGAGTCCCCGGGGATGCCGAAGACGAGCGCGGGTATCCACGTGGCCGCGAGGGCCGCCGAGTTGGCCGTGCTGGCGTCGCCGATGCCCGAAAGCGCGCGCTCGTCCTCATCCGAAAGCTGCCGGCCCATCCGTTTCGACGCGGCGAGCGACACCCATGCGCCGATGTCCGCCCCCGCGCCGGGCAACATGCCGATCAGCGAACCAATGCCCCCCGAGCGCGCAAACGAGAGCTTTCGGCTCCAAAGCAGGCGCAGGGCCGGCCCCACGAGGGCGCCTTTGTTTCGCGCCGGATTCGATTTCGCTTCTTCGTCCTTGTGCAAGGTCAGCATGTTGCGCAGGATTTCCGAAAACCCGAACAGGCCAATCATGGCGGGGATGAAGGTAATGCCCTGGAACAATTCCGGCCGGCCAAAGGTGAACCGCGCCTGGGCATGGGCCGCGCTCAATCCCACCGTCGAGAGCATCAGCCCGAGGAGCAGCGCAAAGGTGGCTTTCAGGGTCGAGCCCCGCGACACGAGCACCGCGCAACTCAGCCCGAGAAGGTACAGCCAGAAATACTCGGTCACGCTGAACAGCGTGGCAACCCGCGCGAGCTGGTGGCCCAGCGCCATCAGCACGGCCGCACCGAACAGGCCGCCCGCGACGCTGAACACCAGGCATACGCCCAGCGGCCGGCGGGATTGGCCGAGCCTTGTGAACCGGTAGGAGTCGTCCGCATAGGCGGCAGAGGCGGGCGTGCCCGGGATACGCAACAGTGTGTTGGGAATGTCCCCCGCGAATATGGCACAGGCTTCCATGGTCACGACGGCCGCCAGCGCCGGCACCGGGTCCAGCCAGTACGCGATGGGAATGAACAGCGCGACCGCCATGGTCGCCGTCAATCCCGGCACAGCCCCAACGAACACGCCATAGATGGCCGCACCAATGACCACCACCCAAACGCTCGGGTCCGCAACGGTCTGATGGAGTGCCTGTGTCAGCGCTTCGCCCACGTCAGCCTCCCCAGAATCCGCGCGGCAACGGTACGCGTAAATAGACCGCGAAGACTTGATAGACAACCAGTGCCAGCGCGACGGAAACCACGGCTGCGACGGGCCAGCGCATGCGGAACCGCCACAACAACACAAAGACGACCAACGCCATCGTCAACACGAATCCCAGCCATTCGGCGAAAAGCATGTAGGCCAATACCGCTCCAATGACGAGACCGATGCGTACCGCCCCGGGCCGGGTCAGGGGCTCGAGACCGGCCGGCCGGCGAAACCTCCCTGTGCCCGCCAATGCGATGGCATTAACCAGGAGCAGCGCGCCCGCGAGATACGGAAACGCTTTGGGTCCAATCGGCGGCGATTCCACGCCCCTGAACGCCTCGCTCGTCAGGATCGCCCCCATTTGTGTATCGTTCGCCGCAAGAAACTCTGCGAACTGCTCCGGGCCCAGCGCCGCCGGGTTGAAGCCCGCCTGGTGCATGAACGCCCGGTAATCGTCGCCCTCGACGACGGACCTGACCGCTTCGAGCAATGCCTCGCGTCGTGTTTCGGGTACGCCTGGAGGCAGCGCAAGCCCCCGCCACGTCCCCATGGTCCAATCGACGCCCAGTTCCTGGAAGGTCGGCACATCCGGGAATGCGGGCAGGCGGGCATCGGACATCAGACCCAGGCAGCGGATTTCACCGGCATCCAGCAGGGCCTGGGCTTCGGGTAGACTGCAGCAAACCACCTCGATACCCCCCGCCATGAGTTCCTGAAGCGACGGAGCCGCGCCATTGATCGAAATCCACGTCACCGCGCCGGGAGACAGGCCAATCGCGTCCAGCCATCCCGCGAGCGCCACGTGCCAGATGCCGCCATAGGCCGTGCCCGAGGCTTTCAACGTTTGCGGGGATTCCCGTACCGCCGCCTCGAGCTCGTCGAGCGTTTTCCATGGCGCGTCTTTGCGCACGAACAGCGCCGCGTCGTCACGGTTGATGAGCATGAGGGGAATGTAATCACCATGGGAGATATTGGTGAGCCCGCGCCAGTGGAGCATGTTCAGTTCGGCGGTCACCAGCGTGAACGTATAACCGTTGGGACGCGCCAGGGCGCCGCGCGTGTGACCGGTCACACCGCCGCCGCCCGTCGCATTGACCACGTTGACCGGTACGCCCAGTTTGGTCTCGAGTTGTGCGGCCATGTGACGAGCCACGCGGTCCGTGCCCCCCCCCGCCGACCACGGGCAGATCAAGACCAGCGGCTGGCTCGGGTACGGGGCCTTGCCCGTGCACCCGGCGAGAAAAGTGAGGAGCAATAAAACAACTATGATGCTTCCGTGTCTCACCCATCCCCCCTGCATGAAAACCCTCGGGACAGCGAACCATGAGCCGTGCGGCTCACCCGTAGACGATGAAAATGGGCGGTGTGGCGGGCGAAACCCTCGCACATGGACCCACACGGACCCACACGGACAAACACCGACGGGGAAACACCCGGGAATCTTCGAGGCAGACCCTGGTTTGCTACGCAAACCATGTTGGTCAGTCCCGGGTTTCCTACAACCCCGTCTGCAAATCCATTTCTTCCGCGCGATGGCAGCGCACATAGCGTCCCGGCATGATTTCCTTCAGCAGCGGCGCGTTGCACGTGCACCGTTCGCTGCGATTCGGACAGCGGGGATGGAACAGGCATCCCGGCGGCGGGTTGCCCGGGTCCGCGATCTCGCCACGCAAGGGCTTCCGCGTCCATTTCGCCTTCGGGTCCGCAACGGGCACGGCCGACATCAACGCCTGCGTGTACGGGTGTCGCGGGTCCTCGAAGAGCTGATCCACCGGTGCGAGCTCGACCAGCTTTCCCACGTACATCACGGCAACGCGATCGCTGATGTGGCGCACCACGCTCAAATCATGGGCGACCAGGAGATAGGTCAGGCCGAATTCCTGTTGCAATTCCATCAACAGGTTCAACACCTGGGCCTGCACCGACACGTCCAGCGCGCTTACGGGTTCATCGGCGATGATCAGCTTCGGGTTGAGCGCCAGG
>CAZFOG010000171.1:10173-12670 GCA_964520685.1 uncultured Nitrospiraceae bacterium
CGCGCGCAATGCCGATGCGCTGGCGCTGGCCCCCGCTGAACGCATGGGGATAGCGCAGCAGATGGTCAGGCTTCAGCCCCACGCGAACCAGTAGTTCGCGCACGCGGTCCTCGCGCTCGTTGCGGTTCGTCACACCGTTGCACAGGAGCGGTTCGCCGACGAGGTCGAGAACCGTCATGCGCGGATTCAGCGATGAATACGGGTCCTGGAAGATCATCTGCATGTGTTGGCGCAAACGGCGCACCTGCTCGCGAGGAGCGCCCACCAATTCCGTGGCGTGGCCGTTGGCGCGGAACCGGATGCTGCCGCTCGTCGGCGCGTAACCCCGCAGAATGCACCGGCCCACCGTCGTCTTGCCCGAGCCCGATTCGCCCACCAGCCCCAGGCACTCGCCCTCGTACAGGTCGAAGTCAACGCCGTCCACCGCCTTCACGTGGCCCACGACCCGGTTGAACGGGCCCTTCGTAATGGGAAAATGCATGCGGAGATCGCGCACGCTGAGGAGCGGCTCGTTGGATGGGTGCGTCATCGGCGGCCCTCGCGCAGACGCTTGATGCAGGCGTGGCCGTGCCCCGGGCCTACGGCTTCCATCTCGGGGCGGTCACCCACGTCGCACAATCCCGCGACAGCCTCGGGGCACCGCGGATGAAACGGGCAGCCCGCCAATTGCTGGAACGGATCGGGAACGGACCCCTCGATTACCGCCAGCTGCGTCTTGCGCTCCGCGGTCAGACTCGGGATCGAGTGCATGAGGGCTTCGGTGTAGGGATGTTTCGGGGTGCTGAATATCGTCGCGACGTCCGCCTGCTCGAGCACACGCCCCAGATACATCACCGCCACCTCGTCGGCAACCTGCGCCACGACCCCGAGGTCGTGGGTGATGATCATGATGGACATGCCCAGCTCGCGCTGCAGATCGTTCATCAAATCGAGGATCTGGGCCTGAATGGTCACATCGAGGGCCGTCGTGGGTTCGTCGGCAATGAGCAGGTCGGGTTCGCACGACAGGGCCATCGCGATCATGGCGCGCTGCCGCAGACCGCCGCTCATTTCGTGGGGATACATCTTGAACCGGCGGGAAGCGTCCGGGATGCCCACGCGCTCCATAATCTCGACCGTGCGTTTGCGCGCTTCCCCCTTCGTCGCGCCGGTGTGGAGCAGTACCGCCTCCATGATCTGGCTGCCTACTGTATGCACCGGGCTCAGGCTCGTCATGGGCTCCTGGAAAATCATGGCGATGCGGTTCCCGCGGATGTTCCGCATGACCCTGCCGTCGGCGGGAATGCCGGTCAACTCGATGTCCCCTTTCGCACCGTGCAGCACGATGCTCCCCTCGACGATCCGGCCCGGGTCGGGCACCAGACGCAGCACGCTGAACGCCATGACCGATTTGCCCGAGCCGCTTTCACCCACGACGCCCAACGTCTTGCCGCGGGGAGCCGTCAGGCTGACGCCATCCACCGCGCGCACCACCCCGTCGTCAAGCTCGAAGTACGTATGAAGGTTGGTGATCGTCAGCAACGGCTCCGCTGCGTCTTCGGCCGACGCGCGATTGGCGGCTTCCGTTTCCGTTGTAGCATGCATCACGTGAGTCTCACAGTGCGTTGTCCGGCTATGGGGCTAAGCATACCGGACCGTTCCCGCGCGGGTCCAGCAACGGCAACGCATCGCGGCAGACTCTCACGAATACTACATTTGCGTAGACCTTCTTACCCGGTTCTTACCCGTTGGTAGCGGCCGCCGTACCGGAGAAATGAGGCCAGGCCGATTGCCCTACCGCCAAACCATTGTGCAGCAATTCCTTAAACGCTCCCGGCCCTGCTCGCCGGCTTTTGGCACCGCGATTGCTTTCCCATACCAGTACTTCGCCGGAACCTCGGACGACTGTATCCAGCGGACGGAGTCGAGACTGCAACTCCGTCGCTGACCGTCTCATTTCGGAGCCGAAAGGAGGGATGCGGAAACCGGAATACCCTGCTCCGGGGCCGTCAAGCGCCGATGTACACCATAGATTCATGGAGAAACGTCGGGACCCGCGCGAAGTGCACAACGCATACTTCGCAGGGACTGAATGGGTATACGTCAGGGAGAACACGCACAATGCGCAATTTCATGTTTCTTGCACTTGCAGCACTGGTGACGCTGTCGGCTTCACCGGCCCTCGCCGAGCTGCAGAATGTCATTGTTGGCGGACAGATCCGCATCCGCGGCAACTATTTCACCAACCTTCCCACGAATATCAACCGGTCAAGTCTGCACTGGCCGGCTGATCTGTTAAGCGGCCGCTCCATCGGCACGGGCGCGAACTTCAATGCGCCCGGGGTTGCTGGACTGTTTGGCTGGGACGAGAAGGAAAACTCCCTCGATTTCGTCGAGCATCGCACGCGCCTGAACGTCAAAGCGGATTTCTCGAATGAAGTCGGCGCGTTCATCGAGCTCGATTCGTACGATTGGTGGGGCGAGGATTTCCGTTCCGACTACATCACCGGCGCCGATT
>CAZFOG010000172.1:0-12667 GCA_964520685.1 uncultured Nitrospiraceae bacterium
CTTTTGCGCGTCCGCATGGGACTTCACAAGCTTGGCCGTGGCCTCCTCGGACAACCCGAGCTTGCTGGCCACGTGTTTGGCCTCGATGCCCCACGCCGCTTGCAGATTTTCCGGCGACAACCGCATGCCCCGCTGCGGGTCTTGTGCTTGAGCGGTTAACGGTGCCAACACAATACCAACCAAAACAACAACGGCCAACCCAGCGATACCGCTTCCCGCGCCTGCAACACGCCTGTTTCTCATTGTCATGCCCCTTTCTCTAGCTGGCACCACGCACGCTCTGCGCATGCCGCTGTGTGCATTCGGCCTTCAGGAAGCGCCGAACCGTCCATATCGGCTTCGCTTTCCGAGACCGGATTTGTAGCATTTCTTATCAGGATGGTTATGATGCCCTACTCGCGAGGGATTGGTCAACGTAATCGATGGACACCTGGCGCATGGCATGGGATAAGCAACGGGTAAGCCTGGGCGGCGCAAGCCTGGCAATATGAGGGCCACGAAACTGTAACATGCTGGTCGTAAATGGCTTAGCTTCTGCCGTGCCGTCAAGGCGAACTCATTTGACCGTGTAGGATTCGGCCTCCACGGCAGGCTCGCAGGCCGATCCTTCCGGTATGCGCGGGCGCGTTTTCCATCAAGTCCGTACTTGATTGCTGGCAGGGTCAACAGCACGTTTCCCCGCACCAGGCGCCTTGCGGCTGAGCGTCCGATGCGAATTCTTTCGCAAATTACCCCTCTAAGGCCTATGCATTTGCCCCGCACGTGTTACAATATGAATACGGTCTGCTGGATGTGACTCAATTTGATGATGCAATGCGGTGTACCGTGTTTCCGACAAGCCTCCAGACGCGAGATTTCCCGGGAGCGTGGCAACCGGCGCCCAAGCTTCGAGACCGTGTGCAAGCGTGTCCGGCGTGTGCACGAGGCATGGGAGCCGGCCTGGGGAAGTGTGCTGCATGTGCGGGATTGCAGGTGACGCATCTCTCGTCAGGATGCCGAGTTCGGACTCGCGTATCGCCAAGAACTTAAGGAGAGAGAGCTATGGAGTCGATCGTGCCGTTGATCATCCAGTTGGTAAGTGGGGCTGTCGGCGGGAACATTGCTGGCGCGCTCATGAAGAAGTCGTCCCTGGGGGTCGCTCTCAACTCGGTCGCCGGGATCGTTGGGGGCGGTGTCGGTGGCCAAATACTCCAGGCCTTGTTGGGTGCGGGAGCCAGTGGTGGCGGGATGGATGTCGGCAGCATCGTCAGCAGCATTGCCGGCGGCGGTGTTGGGGGCGGGCTCTTGATGGCGATCATCGGCATGATCAAGAAAGCCGCCGCTCAGAAGTGAACCCAGGTCATGCAAGATTGGAGCACGCGTGCGTGTCAACGCGCCGTGCTCTTTGTTGAACCAGTGTGTATCCAGTCTCGGCCGCGGTGCGGCCGGCCGTGCGCTTCGTACAAAGCGGTCACGGGTGTGCCAATGGCGCAACGTTTCTTGATGTGTTCATAAACGAAAGGAGAAAGCCATGAGACGGTATGGCGCGGAATTCATCGGGACCTTTTGGCTGGTGCTCGGGGGGTGCGGCAGCGCCGTTCTGGCGGCGGCGTTTCCCGATGTGGGGATTGGCCTGCTTGGAGTTTCGCTCGCCTTTGGGTTGACCGTGCTCACCATGGCTTTTGCCATCGGGCATATTTCAGGCTGTCACCTCAACCCGGCGGTTTCAGTAGGGCTGTGGGCCGGCGGGCGTTTTCCGGCCAAAGAACTGCTGCCGTATATCGTGGCCCAGGTGCTCGGCGGCATCGCCGCCGGCGGCATCCTTTATCTGATTGCCAGCGGGGCCGCGGGTTTTGAGGTGGCCGCCGGTTTTGCCTCCAACGGTTACGGGGCCCACTCCCCCGGCGGGTACAGCCTGGCGGCCGCCTTGGTATGCGAGGTGGTCATGACGATGATGTTCCTCGTCGTGATTCTGGGGGCCACCGACAAGCGAGCGCCGCAAGGGCTGGCTCCGGTAGCGATTGGGCTCTGCCTGACGCTCATTCACCTGATCAGCATCCCCGTCACCAACACCTCGGTGAATCCTGCGCGCAGCACGGGCGTTGCCGTGTATGTTGGCGGCTGGGCGCTGGCGCAGCTTTGGCTTTTCTGGGTGGCGCCCATTGTTGGCGCCGTGATTGGGGCCGCAATCTATCGTTTTATCGGCGGCCAAGAAGAAAAATCCTGACCGGCGATTCCCCGGTACAGTCATGGCCGCGCGCAGGGGAGGGCTGCCTCTTCCGCGCGAGCCGGAAACTCCGCCCGTGTTACTGCCATTGAGCGCCGGGCACGTGGCTCCGCATCCCTGCGTACTCCGCGGCTTCGCGGTGCTTGCACACCGTGCTTAAGCCGCCGCGCCCTCTAATCGTTCTTCGAGGGCGCGCGGAGCTTACAGCACAATCAGGCTCAAGACCCAAACGGCGACCGCTGCGGCACACCCCTCGACCAAGGTCCCGAGACTCTGGATCCGGTAACCTTGATTCACGGTCATTTTCGAGAACTGTGTCACAACCCAGAAATAGCTGTCGTTCGCGTGGGACACCACCATCGCCCCTGCCCCGATAGAAACCACGACCAGAGCCTTGGCAACGCTCCCGTCGAGTCCCAAGGCCGGCAATAGTGGCGAGACAAGCCCCGCAGTGGTGATGATCGAGACCGTCGAAGAGCCCTGAGCCGTCTTGATCCCTGCAGCGATGATAAAGGGGAGCCAAATCCCGATGCCCTCGTGGTTGGTCAGCGTGTCGCCAATCACGTCAGCGATACCGGAGTTCTGGAGGACTTTGCCGAACGCGCCCCCTGCGCCCGTGATGACTATAATGCCCGCCGCGTCGATTACCGCCTGGCCCACCCATCCCGAGCTCGACAGCATTTCCCGGTCGAGCTTTTTGGGAAGCAGAAACGCCAGCAGCACGCCGATCAACAGCGCGACTACGGGCTGGCCCAGAAACTCAAGAAGAGCCACGAGTTGCCCTTCTCCAAGCGGTTTCGCCGGCAATCCCGCAATTGAACGCACCACAATCAGGACAACGGGAAACAGGATTGGCAGCAGCGATTTCATGGTCGAAGGGGCTTCCGACGCAATGCGCTCAGGCTCTACGGAAGCGTTGGCAGCAAGGCCGTCGTCGGCCAGAGTGACCTTCGCGGCGAACCTCACGGCAAACAGCCATCCCGCCAGGCCGGCGGCCGCACTGACCACCAAACCCCAGACGATCACCAGGCCCAGATCCGCCTCGAGGATGCCTGCGGCAGCCAATGGGCCCGGCGTGGGAGGGACCATGGTGTGGGTGGCGTACAGCCCGAGGCTTAACGCGGCCGCGCACGCGGCGAGCGACACCTTAGCTTTACGCGCGAGGGCCGTGTTCAGCGGCGAAAGCAGCACAAATCCCGAATCGCAGAACACCGGTATCGAAATGACATATCCGACCACTGTCATTGCAAGCGGGACATTTTTCTCCCCCGTAACCCGCAACATGCTTTCAGCCAGGCGGTATGCGCCCCCGGACCGTTCGAGGAAAGTTCCGATAATCGAGCCAGCAAGGATCACAATGCCGATATAACCGATGGTGCCCCCGAACCCGTCGTTTACCGACGCCACCACATCGTTCAGGGGCATTCCCGCCACAATGCCGAATCCGAACGCCACAATGATCAACGCCAGAAACGGATGCAGCTTCAGCTTGACCGTTGCTCCCACGACAAATACCACTGAAACTGCCAGCAACAGGAGCATTCCCATGTCCATTCCCCCATCCGGTTTGCGGAATATCCCCCAACGGTCGCGATTCCCATTTCCCCGCGCATCGTAGAACTTGCCGGAGCTGATTTCAATTGGGCTACTCGGATGCGATTGCCGGGTGAACCACACGTGGCACGGCCTTCCGGAGTCATTCGCGCAGAAGGCCGGTGGGACAAGTAAGCCGGTTCACGCGAGTGTCACGCCGGTGGGTGCCAGGAAAGTCCCGGACACCAGCCCGGACTCAACGGCATCGTACTCGGAGCCGCATCGTGCCGGGCGCGCCAGGATTCCGCCCGCCGGGCCGGCTATTTCGCCCCGCCCAGAGTCGGTGAACGCATGCCCCGCGTGTCGCCCAATGCCGCAAGCGAGGCGAAATAACTCGTCATCCAGTGGCGAAAATCATCGATCAGCGAGTAGAACAGGGGAACCACGAAAAGTGTCAGGAACGTGCCCATGGTAAGTCCGCCGATCAAAGCTTTGCCGAGGCTGTGAAAGGCCACTTCGCCTCCGACCCCGCCACCCATCGCAAGCGGAACGCACCCGAGAATTGTCGTCAATGCTGTCATCATCACCGGGCGGAACCGGTCACGGCCGGCCTGCAGCGTCGCGTGCATCCGGTCGCTTCCGTGCGCGCGCAACTGGTTGATGTGATCAACGATCACGATGCCGTTGTTCACGATCACCCCCACCATCAGAAACATACCGATAAGGGCAACCGTATCCATCGAGGTACCCGTCAGGTACATCGTCCACCAGACCCCCACGAAGGCGACCGGAATCGTTGTCAGAATTGACAGGGGTAGAATGAACGATTCGAACAGCGCTCCCATGACGATGTAGATCATCACAATCGCCAGGACGATCCCCGTGATAAAATTCGCCTGATCCTGCGCAAGTTCCATCAATTCGTCGCCGAGTTCGACCGAATAGCCGCGCGGCAGCGGAAATGTCGCGGCCAATTCCTCCAGGTGTAGCTTGATCTGAGCCAGATCTTCGCCGCTCACGTTCGCAGTTATCGTTGTCACGTTCTTGGCGTTGATGCGCTGGATTTCTTTTGGACTGTATGCCTTCGTGAATTCGACGATCCGGTTCAGCGGCACCAGTTCACCGTCGGGCGTCAACAACGCGACGTTGTCCAGATTGGTTTTTCGCTTGCGGTCTTCTTCCCGGAACTGTGCCCATACCGCGATCTCGCGGCCCTCGCGTTTCATATAGGGCAACCGGCTTCCCCGCAGCGCAAAATCAACGGTTCGTGCTACAACCAGCGGATTGATGCCAAAGCGTTTCGCCAGCGTCTCGTCAATGCGAATCTGCATTTCCTGGCGATCGCGCTCGGCGTCGGTCTGCACTTCGCTTACATTGGGGATGAGCGCCATGAGCACCTTAAATTCTTCGGCTTTCTCGGCCAGCGTGGCTGCATCATCGCCGCGCATCCGCACGCGCACGGTTCGCGTCGAGCCCTCGGACTGCGCGATTGAAAATCCCAGTTCCGTGCCCGGAAGCCGTGTGCCGACCTCGGGCGACGAAAAACGCTGCCACAGGATGTCGAGCACCTGGTCGGTCGTGAACGGCGGCTCGCCGCCGCCGGGGTACTGGTCCACTTCGTACAGGAAACAGCTGATCTCGCCGCCCTCGGGTCCGTAGTTTACAAACACGTTTTCGATACCCAGCTCATCGCGCTGTTGGTTAATCGACGTCAGCAGCCGTTCCATGATGCCCTTTGCCATGGCCATGTCGAAATTCTGCTCGAAGTTTATGTCGATGCGCACCTCGCGCGTGTCAATCTGAGGCATGCCCTGCATGCCGACCTTCTGGAAGGGGAGGGCCCAGGTAACCACCCCGAGCGCCGCGATCAGCAACACGGATGCGAGCCGCCAGCGCACCACCCAATGGAGCGTGCTTACATAGCCGTCGATCGTGCCCTGGAGGGGCCGCATGCGGGCCAGCCGGCGAACCACGCGGATGAACCATTTCCCGAATATCCGCTCGGCCACGACAACCGCACGGTGCAGTACCGGGTGTTCTTTCAGGTGGGACAACTCTCTCATGCGGCTTGTCGCCAGGGGGATCACCGTCAGCGCGATCACAAGACTGGCCAGCAGCGCCACCGTGATGGGCAAAGCAAATTGCCGCATATGCTGGCCCATCTCGCCGCTTTCCATATACAGCATTGACACAAACACGACGATGGTGGTCATGGTGGCCGCTGTGATGGCCGTGCCGACCTCCGACGCCCCGCGGCGCGCGCTTTCCAGCGGCCCCATCCCCAATTGCCGGTACCGGTAAATGTTCTCGATGACCACGATGGCGTTATCAACCAGCATTCCCAATGCGATGATTAGCGAACACATCGTGACAATGTTCAGTGTCATCCCAATGAAGAACATCACCACCAGGCTCACCATTACGGAGGACGGGATGGCAAGCGCGACGACCAGGGTGGGCCGAAGCCGCTGCAGGAAGAAGAACAACACCACCAGCGCCAGAAAACCGCCGTACTTGCCGGCCCGGATAAGGCTGTCGAGGGACTGCCGGATAAGATCTCCCTGGTCGAAGAAGACATAGATATCCAAGTCCTTGAAATCCGGTTCCTGCCGGGCTTTCTCGAGGGCTTCATGCACACGCTTGCACGTCGCAATAGCATTGGCTTCGGCCTCCTTGCGCACCAGCAAGAACGCCCCGCCTTTGCCGTCCACCGTAAACTCGCGCTCAAACTCCCGCGCTTCGAACCCCACGCTCGCCACGTCCTTAAGCCGGAGCCCTTCCCGATTGATCGCCAGTTCGGCAATTTCATCGGGATGTTTGAACTCCCCCAGTGCGCGCAGATAATACTTCGTGGGCCCCTCGCGCATCTCGCCGACGGCTATATTGAGGCTGCTGCGCTGAAGCTGCGCTACCACCTCGTACATGGCCACGCGATGCGCCCGGAGCGCGTTCTGGTCAAACTCGACCAGCACTTCCTGCTCCGGTTTGCTGAAAACCTGCACTTCCGCCACCCCGTTCACGCGAAGCAGTCGCGGCTGCAGCAGCGTCCGGACCCGGTGCGCCAGTTCTTCATCGTCTCCCGCGCGCCCCAGCCCGATCAGGAGAATGGGCAGCGACTGCGAACTGAACCGGAAAAGGAAGACGTCATCAATACCGGACGGCAGCTTGAGACGAAGCCGTTCTATCCGATCCCGCACTTCCGAGCTGGCCAGCGACATGTCCGCCCCCGTCTCGAACTGCAGGCGGACGCTGCACCCGTCGCTGTCGGATGTCGTCGAGATGCGTTTCAGGCTGGATACCGTGCGGAATTCCCCCTCCGCCGGAATGGCGATCTCAGCTTCCACCTGTTCGGGGGTGGCATTCGGGTAGGGGATGCGGCAATGCATGATCGGGAAATCCATCCGGTGGATGAATTCCAGGGGTATCCTGGTCCAGGCAATAATGCCAAGCCCGATCAGCGAGACCACGGTCATTATGACCGTGATCGGCCGCTTCAGGGCCATTTCCGTAAGGCCGAATTTCATGCTTTATCCCGGCCTCCGAAGAGGTAATAGGCCATCGGAATGATGACGAGCGTGAGCAGGGTTGCCGACGACAGCCCTGCCATCACCGTAACGGCCATGGGCTGCCGGATCTCAGCGCCTTCCCCTGTGGACAGCGCCATCGGCACCAGGCCCAGCACGGTTGTCAGGGTCGTCATGATGATCGGGCGCAGGCGAACCCGGCCCGCCAGCACCACGGCCTCGCTCTTGGGCATGCCTCGCGCCCGCAACTGGTTGATGTAGTCGACGAGCACAATCGCATCATTCACAACGATACCCGCCAGAATGATCCCGCCGATGAAGACCATAATGCTGATGTTGATGCCAAAGATGATCAGGATGTAAATCACCCCGATGAACGCCAACGGCACTGCAAACATCACCAGAGCCGGGTGCAGAACGGACTCGAACTGACACGCCATCACTACATAGACCAGGAAGATGGCCAGCAGCAAGGCAAATTGCAGGCTTTGGTATGACGTCGCCAATTCGCGGTTCTGGCCGCCCAGGAGCCAGTCAAAGTCCTCCGGCATCCGGATTCGCGACACTCGTTCCTCAATGTCGCGCGACACCGCGCCCAGATCGCGTCCTTCAACATTTGCCGTCACCAGTGCCACCCGGCGCTGGTCGATGCGCCGAATTTCGCTCGGCCCTTCTTTCACCTCGATGTCGGCCACCGTTTCGAGGGGGATCGGCGGCGTTCCCTCGATAACCGACACCTGCCGCAGGTCGCGTAGACTGTTCAACCGTTCCCGATTGGTCCGCACCCGGATATCGACTTTTTCACCCGCTCGATTGAACTCTGTCGGTGCCTCGCCCTGCACTTCATTGCGCAGACGCAGGGCCACCTGGTCGGGCGTGAGACCTTTCGCGGCCAGCAAGTCACGGTCCAATCCGATAATGACTTCCGGATACCCCCGCTTCATATTCAGTTCGGCGTCTTTGAGCCCCGGCACATCATCGATACTGGCCAGTATTTCTCTTCCCACCGTGCGCAGGGCGTCAATGTCGTCGCCCTGAATCTGAAGCTCGATGGCAAACTTGAAACTGAACAGGGACGGCAACGTAAACGTGATCTCGTCGCCTGTGCGGGCGATGATTTCCTGCCGCATGGCTTCAATGATCTCGTCCTGATGCTGTGCGTTCTCCTCGGGATTCTTGAGTGTTATGGTGAACTCGGCGACGTTTTCGCCGCGTTCGCTCTCCGCTTTTATTTTTTCGGACCCGATCTCCACGCTTACCGTGTCCACCACGGGGAACCCGCGGACGAGTTCCTCGATCTGTAGGGCCCGTTGCTCCGTCTGCTCGAGCCGCGTTCCCGGAGGCGCTTCCATCCGAATGCCGAATTCACCCTGCTTCAGAGGCGGGATCAACTCCATGCCGAGTCGTGGAATCAGCATTCCCGCATGGACCGATACCACGAGAGTGAGAATCAATATGATCGCGCTGAACCGCAGGCTCGACGAGAGCACCGCGCAGTAGATGTCTCGAAAGCCGTTAAAGGCCGTTTCGAAGAGCCATAACGGGAGCCAGAGGATGAGTCCAACTACTTTTCCCACACCCCAAAAGACCGCCACGAAGATAATCGAAACCGGGAAGAACAGCGATATCAGCACCGTGGCAAGCACCTTGAGACATACGCGCACCACGAACAGCACCAGCAGGACCGGCGCAAGTACTATGGCCCTTATGCCCGCTGCTATGCCCGCTACTGCACCCCGGCTAACGCCTTGTCCGCTTCCCATGCCCAATGAGCCGAAATCGTGCCGGGCTGCGTCCCGAAGCCAGGCACTCATATACCGGATGCCTCGCGGAATCAACCCGAACACGGAGGTCAGGAACCCCTCACCGGATTCTCTGCCTTCGTGGTAGGCCCTCAGCATCCAAACCACGTCGCGGTCTTTCATCAATGCCAGCGGAGGACGCGAAGCTACCATCGGAATCAGGTATAGGGCTACCAGCAGCGAAGCGAGCAGCGAGAACGTCACCGTCAGCGCCAAATCGCCAAACAACTGGCCCGCGATGCCCTCGACGAATGCCAGGGGCAGAAACACCGCAACCGTCGTTAGCGTCGACGCCGTCACCGCCGCGCCAACCTCGTTCGTGCCGCGGTTCGCGGCGTCGGTGGCGTTGTCGCCCTCTTCCGTACACCGGAAGATGCTCTCCAGCACCACGATCGAGTTGTCTACGAGCATGCCCACGCCGAGTGCCAGGCCGCCCAGGGACATGATGTTCAGTGATATCTCGCGCATGTACATCGGAACAAACGCCGCGATGATCGAAATCGGGATCGCGATTCCCGTGATGATTGTGCTCTTCAATTGTTTCAGGAAGAACCCCAGGATGATCAGCGCCAGCAGCCCCCCGACGATGGCAGTCTCCTGAACTTCCTCGATTGAAGCCACGATGAAGCGTGATTGATCGCTCACCATGACAAACGCGTTCTGTTCCGGATCGGGGAGGCGTGACATCAGCGTCTTGCGCAATTCCAGGCTCTGGCGCTTCTCTTCGGCCTCGACGCCCGCGTTTTGCAGCTTCTGAAGCCGGTCGGCCATCCATTCCCAAAAGCTCAGCTTTCGCTCGAAACCAAACAAATCCTTCAGCTTGTTGCACACCTGGACCGTGTTCGCGTCGCCCCACTTGTAGATCTCGAGCTCCACCGCTTCCCCGCCGTTTAGACGCACGATGGTGTCGCGATCCTTCTGGCCCTGGATCACGTCCGCGACCTGCCACAACTGAATGGGCGTGCCTGTCGGGGTTACGATGAGGGTTTGGCTGATCTCCGAAACCGACTTGTACTCATTTACCGTGCGGACGAGATACTCCGTTTTGCCTTCTTTGAGTCTCCCGCCCGAGAGGTTGATGTTCTGCTGGGCAAGGCTGTTGCTGATGGCATCGAGGTTCAGCCCAAGGTTCTTGAGCTTCTGGGCGTCCACCAGAACCTGGATTTCCTCCTCGCGGCCTCCCTTCACCAGGACCTGCGCGATTCCAAGCTCCCCCTCGAGGTCGCTCTTGATGTGGCGTTCCGCCGCCTCGCGAATCTGCGTCAGCCGTTCTTGCTGTTTCGCAGCGTCCTGCGACGTGTCTACAATGGCCACCCGCATCACGGGATCGAGGGTCGGGTCGTACCGCAGGATGACGGGCTTCTGGGTCACCTCATCCGGCGGCTCAAACAAATCAAGGCGATCCCGGACGTCCTGCTGGGCCGTGTTCATGTCCGAATCCCAGGTGAATTCCAGGATGATCTCGGACAATCCCGGCGACGACACGCTGCTGATCTGCACCATTCCCGGCACAATCGCCAGCGTTTCTTCGAGGGGCCGGGTCAACAGCTTCTCGACATCTTCCGGCGCGGCTCCTTCATATTCTGTGCGCACAGTGAGAGTGGGGTAGGAAATATCCGGCATCAGGTTGAGGGAAAGCCCTTCGTAGGATTTCCACCCGAACACCACCAGGGTCAGGAAGACCATGGCGGTGGTTACGGGACGGCGGATCGCCAGGCGGTATTGCTGTGTCGGGGCGGACTGCGTTTCGCTCATACGTGTGTTTGACGCTTCCTACGATGCCTGCGCGCCCTCGGGCGCGCAGGTGGTACGCCGCCGGCTATGCCCGGGACACCGGCGAAAGGCCACTCAGGGCATCCGGCGGTGCCGGTTGAGAGACCGTCGGCTGTTCTCTTTATTCTTTTTGGCTTCTTCGGCCGCTTTCAGCGCATCTTCGGCGCTCAAACCGGCGCTCTTGGCCAATTCTTGCTCGGCCGTCGTGATGCTGACCCGGGTGCCGGGCTTCAACGTCTGTTGCCCAAGGGTGATCACCAGGTCGTTCTCGTCCAGCCCCTCCACAATCTCCGACTCATCGCTGTCTTCGAGACCGACCTGCACCTCGACACGCTCGGCGATCCAGTGTTCTTCTCCGGTGCTCTCCGCCGTATCGGCAACGCCGGTTTCGGCGGCGCCGTCTTCCTCATCCGCGCCATCTGCCGCTGCGCTGTCTTCGTCCATCGCTGTGCCCGCCGTTGCCGGGACTGTATTTCGCGCCACAAATACGTAGGTGCGTGCGTTCTCTTCGATCACGGCGTCTTTCGGCACCAGGAGCACATTCTCATGTGTCTCCATGACCAGACGCACCCTCACAAACGCTGCCTCGCGGAGCCGTTCCTGGGTCTTCTGATCAAGACTCATCACCACCTTGATCGTCCCGCTTGCCGGGTCTACGCTCGGGTTGATCCGGGTTATGCGTGCCTCGAATTCTTCGTCGGCAATCGCGTCAACCGTGAACCGTGCCACCTGGCCTTCCCGTAGCTGCATCAGGTTCTTTTCAGGCGGGCTGATCACCAGTTGATATGAAGACGGATCCACGATGGTGAAGGCGGGCGTTCCCGACGAGACCAGCATGCCCTGTTGAATGTGCCGGTGGGTGACCACGCCGGTGATCGGTGCACGAATCGTCAGATTGGCGAGCTGCACCTCCTGAAGCCGCCGGGTCGCCACGGCATTATCATAAGCGAACTGCGCCGCGTCTCTATCTTGTTCGGCCAGGATTCCGGCGTCATACGCCCGCTTTGCCCGTTCATAGGCCGTCTTGCGTTCGTTTTCCGTTACGAGCGCCTGGCTCAACGAGGCCCGCGCCTCTTCCTTGTCCAGCTCTGCGAGCACGTCCCCCTGGTTTACAGTGACGCCCTCATCGGCGAACACGGCGACGCACGCTCCCATCCCTTCTGAGGTCACGTCCACGCGATTCTCGGCCTCGATGCGCGTTGTCGTCTCAAAATACGCGGAGATATCTCCGCGGGTGGGTGTCTCAACTTCGACCGGGATGACAATTTCTTCGAACGTGAATTCGGCCGCCGCCTGGGCCGCATTGGCAGCGGCATCCGTGCCTGCAGGCCCGCTGCAGCCCGCCAGGACTGCCACAACAGCTGCTAAACCGATAATTTTCAAGTAGATATGCATCGTACCTCCACGAAGGCGGGAAACGGAACAAACGCAAAACGCGACTAGCTCGAAAACCGCGATATGGTATCGGGAGTCGGGTGGCAAGTTCAAACTTGCTTCCCTCAACCACGCCCATTTACCGCTCTATCAAAGAAAATCACACCGGTTTGACCGCGCAACCGGTGTAAAGGTTTCAGGTACAAGAACCCCCGCGAAGAAAGAGGTGATCGGAAAACCCCCGCATACCTGGGCAGTCCCCTACAGCCGCCCACTGTCCTTCATGTGCGCCTGGCTGGCTTTCCGGTGTTTAATGCGAATGGCCGGGTCATACTCGGGGTCGCCGCTTCGCCGCCACTCGTCGATCAATTGTTCGATCCGCGTATCGTATTGGGGTGCATAGTTGTTAAGCAGGTAGGTCAACTCGCTCTTGATGCGCTTGGCCTTTCCGTCGC
>CAZFOG010000173.1:0-12649 GCA_964520685.1 uncultured Nitrospiraceae bacterium
TGTGCCCTACGGGAACGGTCGCACTGGTTTCCGAAGTCACGGCGCCCACGCTGAGATAGGCAAACGCGAGCGCGTCGGAAGCGTCCCCCTCCGTCATGCCCGCCAGATCAGGTACATTGACACCGATCGCAAGGCCCAACGCCGCATTAATGACCAGTTGGACATCTACGGCATCCGTGCGCTTGTCCCGGCTGATGTCGCAGTCCAGGCCCGTATCCATCCCGAGCACCGCGTTGATGACCAGCTGAACGTCCTGCGCGTTTACCCCGCCGTCTTGATTCACGTCTCCCAGGACGATCGCCCCCGCCGCGGCGTTCGCAAAAAGCAGCAGGAACGCGGGAAAAAGAAACCGCACAGAGCGGCAGGCCCGTTGGCACGGCGCCGATACGGCGCCAGGAATCCCCCTCCAGCAGAAGCGCTCGTCGGCGCCTTTTGATTTTGCAGGATGCAGCGCGCGCGAAAACCGAGGATCCCTCATCAAAAGCCCCCCTCAAATTTGCCCCGTCCGCCGCCTGATCCCCCAAGCAAGCTAGACGATAGGTGTTGCCAACGGCGCGGCAGAATACTCCAAGAAGCGGGAAAGGTCAACGCTCCCGAAGAGGCTCCCCAAAGAGGACCGAGTCGCAGGATTCCGTGAGGAAGCCTCCGCAGGGCCAGTGCCGAAAGACTCGGTACTGCACGGAGGTTTACCGCGTATTTCTTTCCAACTCAGGCACGCGTGACGCAGCAAACCGGGGTCTGCCCCGAAAACCCAAAAACCGGGATTTCCCCCTCTTTGATTTCCCCCTCTTTTGTGGGGCCGGTGCCCTCACCGGCCATTTCTATTCTCATGGTCTACGGGTGAGCCGCTGGCTCATGGCGCGCTGCCTCGAATACTTCAGAAACCGGGTGTTTCCCCGTCTGTGTTTCTCCGTGTTTGTCCGTGTGGGTCCATGTACGAGGGATTCGCCCGTCGCACCCCCCCATTTGCATCGCCTGCGGGTGAGCCGCTTGCTCATGGTGCCCTGCTGGGCCGTTGCGACTGCGAAGCCTCAACCGGGTTTCTTGAGCCGTGCTTCCATGATCCGTTTTGATAGGGTAATAGATTACTTTAACTCACCCTCAACTACCCGATCTACAAGGATCTAACCTGTATACTCCGCAGCAAACCTTGACAAATCCAGTATCGTGTGGTATCCTCCAGATAGTAACCGATTACTAAAATGCTGCTGTGTAACCCCTAACCCCAATTCACACAAAGGAGACTGGAATGCATAAAAAAGGATTTACCCTGATCGAACTGCTCGTGGTCATTGCCATCATTGGCATTCTTGCCGCCATTCTGCTGCCGGCTTTGGCCCGGGCTCGTGAAGCCGCGCGCCGCGCAAGTTGCGCCAACAACCTCAAGCAGATGGGCCTCATGTTCAAGATGTACGCCAATGAGTCGAAAGGTGAGAAATGGCCCACCATCTCGATCGTTGAAGAGGGAGATACGCCGGGTATCTGTGATCAACCCGGGCACGCCGATATCTTCTTTGAGGGCATGCAGGTGTACCCTGAGTACCTGAGCGATGCCAATGTGCTGATTTGCCCGTCGGACGCCAGCTCGGACGAGCGCCTCGAATACAAATGGCGCGTTGGGGACGATCCCGAAGCTCCGCTGCTCCCCTGCGAATTCAACTCCGCCTCGTACGTCTACCTTGGCTGGGCGTTCAGTCAAGACATGATCGACTGGCCGGGCGGCGACGTGAACGACCAGGCTTTTAGCGGTCTGGGTGAGGACGTCGATCCCGCAGTGCTTGTTGGAGCCATGCTGGGAGCCAACCTTGATCCGGGCCCACTGGCTGCGTGGTATGCGCGCATCGACGAGATTGATGGCGCATCGGCTCCCGCAGACGTGGAGTACCTCATCGGTCTGGCCGACAGCGACGTTCCCGCCCCGAGTATGGCGGGAGGCGCCGAGCGCACGGTCTACCGTTTGCGCGAAGGCATCGAGCGCTTCTTCATCACAGACATCAACAATCCGTCTTCCTCCACCACGGCCCAGAGTGAGCTCGCTGTGATGTGGGACCTTGTGGCCGCCAATGCGAGCCAGTTCAACCATATTCCCGGCGGCGGGAATGTCCTGTACATGGACGGCCATGTCCAGTTCGTGCGGTTCCCGGGTGAATTCCCGGTGTGCCGTGCGATCGCCCTGTTGATGTAACAGCCGTTTACCCCCCATAGAACACGAGCCTCCGGGGCGTACACACAGTAGCCCCAAGCAGACCCCCGGAGGCGATTCGAGCCGCCGCCCCCCCCGCGGCGGCTCGTGCTGTGTCTTCCGGCATGTGCGGCGCCTCGTGCGTGCCCGGTGCGGATTTCCCGCTATGACGTTGGGCCTCCGTCTCGTCTATACTGGCGTTCGAGTCCACGGCAGGCTTGTCTGCGCGACGAAAGGAGAGCCCCATGGCGATGCGCACCCGGAAATCCCGTAAACGCCGTTCCCGTCACGCAGTCGGCGCACCTCCCGGAACACTGGAAACCGACCCGAACGGCCTGAAGCCGGCGCTGCATTTGATGGCCTACGGGCCCGATAGCTTCGAGGAGACCGCGAGTCCCGACCTCAAGACGGTCGAGGGCCTTCGGGGGAAATGGCCCGTGTTATGGCTGAACGTGAATGGGCTGGGGGACGCGGAGATGCTCACCAGGCTGGGACGCTTATTTGACATCCACCGGCTCGCCCTCGAGGACCTGCTCACCATAAATCAGCGGGCCAAGATCGAGGAATACGACCAGAAGCTCTTCGTGGTGATGCGCATGCTCGAGGCCGGCGAGACGGTTCACACCGAGCAGTTGAGCATCTTCCTGGGCGAGGGATTCGTGGTGACGTTTCAGGAACGGCCGGGCGACTGCCTTGATCCCATCCGGAAACGCATTCGCGAGGGATTGGGCAGGGTGCGTACAATGCAGGCCGACTATCTCGCCTATTGCATCATCGACGCGATCATCGACGCGTACTTCCCGTATCTGGACGAGTTCAGCGAGCGCATCGAGACCCTCGAGGACGATGCGCTGTACCGGCCGGCCCCCGAGCTCGCCGGCCGCATTCATCAGGCCAAGCGCGATCTGCTGGCGTTGCGCCGGGCCATGTCGCCCATGCGCGAGGCACTCAGTTTGCTGGTGCATGGCAGTTCCGGTCATTTTACGGAAACCACGCGCCTCTACCTTCGCGATTGTTACGACCATTGCATCATGCTCCTGGAACTGATGGAATCGTACCGGGAACTGGCGGGAAGTCTGCTCGAAGTGTATCTGTCGAGTATGAGCAACCGCCTGAACGAGATCATGAAAGTGCTGACGCTTATCTCCACGGTGTTCATCCCGCTGACGTTTCTGACAGGTCTGTACGGCATGAACTTCGATTATGGGGCGTCTTTCTGGAACATGCCCGAACTGCACATGCGGTACGGATACCCCGCGTTCCTGGTGGTTATCCTGGCGATCGGCGTTTTCCAGCTTGTGATGTTCTGGCGGCGCGGGTGGTTTGGCACGATCCGCGGAAAACCCCTGCCGCCGCCCCCCGAGCGCGACAAAGACGCGCCGTGACTTCCGTGCAGCAGACTGGGCCGCAGTCCATTCGTGCCCGCGGCCGCGGCCGTTAGTGCGATTGAGGATTGGAGGCAATCATGGCGTCGTTGTATCTGGTACCCACGCCCATCGGCAATCTCGAGGATATGACGTACCGCGCCGTGCGCGTGCTGAAAGAAACCGGCGTGCTGGCCTGCGAAGACACCCGCCACACCCGGGTGCTTCTCGAGCATTACGGCATTCCCAAACCCCAGACGGTCTTCGCGTATCACGAGCATAACGAACACGCCGCGGGCAAACGGATACTCGGGTTTCTCGATGCCGGCGTGTCCGTGGCCGTCTGCACCAATGCGGGATACCCGGGCGTGAGCGACCCCGGATTCCGGGTCGCCGCGGCGGCCATCGAGGCCGGGCACGCGGTTTTCTCGCTGCCGGGAGCCAGCGCGGTCCACGTCGCCCTGGTGCAATCGGGGCTGCCCACCTCGAGCTACGTGTTCAAAGGCTTTCCTCCTCGCAAGAGCGGCCAGCGTCGGCGCTTCCTCGCCATGGAAGCGGACCTGCCCCACACGCTCGTGCTGTATGAATCGCCGTACCGTATCGGCGCGCTTCTGTCGGATGCGCTCGCGGTGCTCGGGAACCGGCAGGCCGCCGTCTGCATCGAGCTCACCAAGATGTTCGAGTCCGTCGAGCGCGGCTATCTCGCCAATCTGGCCCGGATTTTCACAGACGTCAAAGTCAAAGGCGAGCTCACCGTCGTTATCGCCGGAAACAATCCCAAGTTTCTTGGCCCCGAGGCACCCGAAGCGGGCGACTAGGCGCGGATGCCGCAGCCGGTACAGCCTGTCACGGCGTGGGTGGACCTAGTGGACCGGGTGGCCCGGGTGGACTGGGTGGCCGCAGCGAATGCCGGACTTGTTGACTACGGATTCCACGGCGCAGCATAGCCGCAACCAAATTTCCGGAACCGGAATCCTCCCCCCGAACGCCTTGCCGCGTTCCAGCGACCCGGCCATTCAGCCGCAAGCTCGAACGAAGCGCGGTCCTTGAGGTGGCATGAGCATCGTGCTCATGATTGCAGCGCAGGCGTCTCGCCTGCATTCGTGAGTTGTTGAGGGAACTCCGGATGCGCGCGGGACGCCTGCCCTGCACGACACGCTGCGTTGAGGTCTCCGGCAAAACAGACGCGGCCGTCTGTGGTTGGGTTGGATGCTGAAGAGGGCATATCTCGATTGACTTCGCGTTGGCCGCTGTGGCAGATTGGCGGTGCTGGTCCGGGCGCAGGACCGGCAAGCCCGGCGCGCGGCGCCCGGGCGGGAAAAGAGTGCGGCCGTAACTGGCGACTTGGCGTGGAAACAACCACGGGGAAGCGGTTCGCACGGAAGACTTGCCGTTCGCCTGGGCACTGAAGCCAGTGGCCCGGGCGTTGCTGTTTTCAGGGGTTTCGCAAGCAGGAGAGATACTCATGGCGGAAAAAGATCTCAAGCAGATGTACCGCACGCGAACGGAGGGCAATTTCCCGGACACCATCGAGTTGCTGGGGCGCGCGTACGCCAAGGTCGAGGACCTGCGGTACGGCACCAACCCGCACCAGCCCGCCGCCTTTTACCGGCCGGCCGGCCGGAAGAACCTTGTCCTGGGCGCGTACGAAATCCTCAAAACGGGCAAGAGCGGCTTGTCGCAAACCAACATCGAAGACATGCACCACGCGGTCGGCATCTTGAAGTACATGAAACGGCCCGCGTGCGCGGTCATGAAACACTGCAACCCGTCAGGGGCGGCGATCCAGGTTGGCGGCATGCCGCTGGTCGAGGTCTATCAGCGCGCGCGCGACGCCGACGCCCAGGCGGCGTTCGGAAGCGTCGTGGCCTTCAACGCGGCGGTCGATGCGGGCACCGCCGAAGAAATTATGCAGACCATCGTGGAAGGTGTGGCCGCGCCCGCGTTCACACCCGAGGCGCTCGAGACATTTCAGGATTTCGAGCGGTTCAAACGCAACAAGGAAATCCGGATCGTGAAACTGCCCGATTTCTCGGGACTGCCCAAGTACCTCGAAGACGGCACCGATGTGTTTGAAATGAAAGTGTTCGACGACGGCAGCGTGGTGCTCGCCACACCCTATCTGTCGCGCGTAAAGGGGCCGGAAGACCTGGTCCCCGCCTATTGCGACCACGCGAAAAAGGGCCGCATCGACATCGGCCGCAAACCGAGCGAGCGCGAACTGGATGATCTGCTTTTCGCGTGGTACGTCAACATCCACGTGCGGTCCAACGGGTGCGTCATCGCCCGGAACGGTCAGACCCTTGCCGTGGGCACGGGCGAACAGGACCGCGTCGGCGCCGTCGAACAGGCCGTCATTAAAGTCAGCAACAAATACAAGGGCGCCGAGTCGATGGAGGGCGCGGTCATGTCGTCCGACGGGTTTTTCCCGTTCCGCGACGCCGTGGATGCCGCGACGAAGAAAGGCGTATCGGCCATCGTACAACCCGGCGGCAGCGTGAACGATTACGACGCCATCCTCGCGTGCAACGAGGCGAAAGCGGCCATGGTCTTCTCGATGGAGCGGTGCTTCTCTCACCATTAGGGAAGCGCGCCGGCGAATTCGCTACGCTTCTTCCCGGGTAACGTGCTGGTTGCCCGAGACTTCAGCGGACGGACAGGCGCCTCGCGCCCTGGTTACAGCCCATACGGGGTTGCGGGCAATAAACGCGCATCGCCACTGGCAGGGTCTTCGCGCGGGCGCTTGGACCATGCCGGTTCATGCACAGCCGGTCATCTGTTCGCTTCGCGCGGCGCCTAAAAACCGGCCAGAAAGTGCACGTATGCTTCAATGCCCTTAAACAGCGTGGGCAGGTGCTGCTTCTCGTTGGGTCCGTGGATGCCGTCCTCGGGCAGCCCGAATCCGAGCAGCACCGATTCGACGCCGAGGGTCTGTTGAAGCACTGCGACCACGGGTATGCTTCCGCCCTCGCGCCGCAAAATGGGCTCCATTCCAAAAACGGTCTTTAACGCCTTGGCCGCGGCCTTAATCGGCTCGGAATTACGGTCCATGAGCGCGCCGGGGCCATGCGAGAGCTCGCGCACCTGCCACGAGACCGTCTTTGGGGCCCTTGCGGCCAGATACTGCTCGAGCATGGCCTTAATTGACGCGGGCTCCTGATTGGCGACCAGGCGGCACGAGAGTTTTGCCAGGGCCTTCGCCGGCAGGACCGTTTTTGCGCCCTCGCCGATGAATCCCGACACAAGACCGTTGACCTCGAGGGTCGGGCGCCCTCCAACACGCTCGAGGGTGGTGTAGCCGGCCTCGCCCCAGAGTTCGGGCGCGCCGGTCATGGCCTTCCATTGGTCATCGGCGATGGGCCAGCGGGCGATCTGCCTGCGTTCTTCGTCATCGAGAGGCACTACGGCATCGTAGAAGCCCGGCAGGGTCACGCGGCCTTGTTCGTCATGCATGCCCGCCACGAGTTCGCACAACACCTGGCCGGGATTGTGTACGGACCCGCCGAACAGGCCCGAGTGCAAGTCTTTCTGTGGGCCCCGAATCTCGAGTTCAAAATAGGCCAGGCCGCGCAAGGCGTAGACCAAGGACGGCAAATCGGGCGCGAGAATGCCGGAATCGCAATTCAACACAAAATCGCAGGCCAGCAGCTCGCGGTGCTCGTCGATGAACGTCTCAAGACTCGGCGAACCGATTTCTTCTTCGCCCTCGAGCAGGTATTTCAGGTTTACGGGCAGAGCACCGTGCCGGGCCAGGGCTTCGACGGCTTTGATCTGCGCGAAGATCTGGCCTTTCATATCCGATACACCCCGCGCGTACAGGTACTCGCCGCGGACCGAGGGCGCGAAGGGAGGCGTTTCCCATTCATTCAGAGGGTCGGCCGGTTGCACATCGTAATGCCCATAGACCAGCACGGTAGGCTTCCCCGGCGCGCCCAGCCATTCCGCGTAGACCATGGGGTGCAAGGGCGTGGCCATCAGCTCGGACCGCGTCATCCCCGCCCGGTTCAGTTCGTCGCGCAGCCATTCAGCCGTGCGGACTGCGTCGGCCTTGTGCTCCGGCAAGGTCGAGACGCTCGGGATCGCCACCAGGCTCTTGAGTTGTTCGAGATATGCATCGTGATGGGCACGCACATAATCCAACGCGGCATCCAACGCGGCCATGTTTTCTCCTCCGGCAGGTTTCGGTTTGCGCGCGCCGATGATACCACAGGCCCCGGAGACCGGTGAAAAACCGCTCCGGGAACGGGGATTCGAGGCGGCAGGGGAGAGGGGAAGGCCACAGGGGAAACGGGAGGGTTGGCGCCATAGACTACCCGCCTCACAAGGACCGTTCGTGCGGGGCGCATGACTTGCGATTGCCCTGCAACTGGATTTGGTTGATACGCGCGGGTCGGGATGATAGGCTCATCTTCCCGCGGGAATGGCGGCCTTCGCGGAGGACTTCATAGGAACCGCGGGCGTTCACTACGCGTGACACCGGCCCTCGAGGAGACAGATAATGATTAGCAGACGCAGTTTTCTGAAAGCGGCAGCCGCATCGGCGCCGCTGATTCTTTCGGCGAAGGTTCTGGGCATGGAAGGCCCGGGCCCGAACGAAACGGTGAATGTGGGACTGATCGGCCTGGGCGGCCGGTGCCAGGACATCGCGGGGACGTGCCTGAAGATTCCCGAGCTGCGGATTGCGGCCGTGTGCGACTGTTTTCAGCCGCGCGTCGATGCCAGTCTCAAGGCAGCCGGCGAGGAACGGGGCTGGAAGGGCTACACCGACTTCCGCGAGATGATCGAAAAAGAGAATCTCGACGGGGTTATGGTCGAGACGACAACCCATGCCCGGGCGTGGGTGGCGTGCCACGCCATGGCAATGGGGATGGACGTCTATATCGAGAAACCCATGTGCCTGACCATCGCCGAAGGCCGCGAGATGGTCAACCTCGCACGCAAGTACAAGCGGGTCACCCAGGTGGGCACGCAGCAGCGCACCATCGCGCTCAACAATTGGGCAAGTGATCTCGTCAAGAACGGCGCTCTCGGAAAGGTGACGGAGGTGTTGGCGCCAAATTTCGTTGGGCCCCTCCGGTGGGAGCCCAAGCCCGGCGAGCCATTGCCCGAAGGCGGCAGCGACAACTGGTGGGATATCTGGACCAACCAGGCCGAGTTTCGACCCTACCATTCGCAACTCCACCGCCAGTGGGCCCATTGGTGGGACTACGACGGCGGCGGCGTGTCGTTTGGCGTTACGGGCTGGGGAACCCACAGCTACGACCAGATTCAGCGGGGCCTCGGCACTGACGAGACCGGGCCAACCGAGATCCTGCTCGAGGAACCCGTCCAGGTGATGCCGTCGGGCAAGTTCGAGGAGCGCCAGCCGTCTCCGGACGAAACCGGCGCGCCGTACTACAGCATGGCGCGGTTCACGGGTCCCCGGGCAAAGATGCGCCTGAAGTATGCCACCGGCACCGAACTCAACCTGAGTCTTGATGGCGACTGGGGGCCCGGACTGGGCTGCATTTTTATCGGTGAGAAAGGCCGCATCGAGATCAACCGCGACAAGATTTCGGCCGACCCGAAAGAACTGCTCGATGCGCCGGGCAATCCCGGGCATCTCCAGGTTCTCGAGACGCAACCGCACATCGAGAATTGGGTTCAGTGCATCAAGACGCGCGAGACCTGCACGGCGGATATCGAGTATGGCCAGCGCAGTTCGACGCTCTGCTATCTCGTGAACATCGTCCGCGACGTGGGCCGCGTCGGCGAAGCCCTCCATTGGGATCCCGATGCGGAGCGCTTCACAGACTGCGACGAAGGCAACGCGATGCTGAGCCGTCCGCGACGGCCCGGTTACGAGCTTCCCGCGTAACAGGAGCCATTACGCGTTGACCGCCACCGGCATGCGGCCCGTATTGGCCGCGCGCTGGGCCAGCAGTCCGAGCCGCGTGCTGCGAAAGACCCGGGCCATGTCGAGCCCGCCGGGGGCGGGTTTCCCGGCGATGTCCGCGAGAAAATCCTCGAGATAGCCGCCGGTCCGCGGTTCGAGGAGGGCTATTTCGCGCAGGCCGCCGTCATCATCCGGCCAGAGGGTCGCTTTGCCGAGGTTGGTGCCCGCTTCGACGGTTCCTTTCGTGCCTGCCACGGTGAACCGCCAATAAGTAGGCATGCTGTATCCCGCCGCGTCAGGGCTGAAATACGAGAGGTCGGCCATGACTCCGCACCCGTTGGCGAGTTTCAGCATGAGCAGCGCGCCGTCTTCGAAATGGGGATGCTGTGTCAGCCGGCCGTTCCATCCGCGCGCCGCCGTGATCTCGTCGATGGCATGACCCGTGAGCCAGGGCACGGCGTCGATGACGTGGATGCCGATGTCGTTCACGGTCCCGCCGTGTTTGCCCTCCTCGAAAAACCACATGGGCCGCGTTCCATAGAGGAGGGGATGCTGCCCGAGGATCGTCATGCTGAGGACCTCACCGATCTCGCCGCGCTGGATGATGTCGCGCAGGGTGACGAACGGCGCGCTGTCGATCAGGTCGAGCATGCACCCCACGCGCAGTTCCTTTTCGCGGGCCAGGGTTTCGATGCAGCCCAGCTCCTCCAACCGCGTGCAGAGCGGCTTATCGCAGAGCACGTGCTTGCCATGTTCGAGGGCCTGGATAATCCGCTCGCCATGAACGCTGAAATAGTCGGCGCAGGCGACGATATCGCACGGCGCCTCAGCCAGCATGGTGCTGTAGCTATCGTGCGTGACGGCAATGCCCGACCGGCCCAACTGGATGCGGGTCGCGGCGTCTTCCTCGCAGGCGGCCACGATCTCGAGCTCGGGATGGGTCCGGGCAAGATTGTAGAGCCCATGGACATGGGCATGACGAAAACCCGCGAAGGCAATGCGCAAACTCACGGTCTACTCCTCCCGCGCCTCTGGAGTGGGCTCGACATCCATGCAGCCCGCAGGTTCCCGGGGGCAATGCACCCGGCTCCCGGATTGCTGCTGACGGTAAGTGACGGTGTACGTGCACTATGGCTGCACTTTACCCCGCGCGAGTCCGCAAACGCAAAAGCGCCCTGCGCCGCGCCACGCGATACCCGCGGCTGCCGGATACACGGCACGCATCATGCTTCGATGGTCTTGTCGTCCGAAAGGTTGTACCACTCGATGCCGAGTTTGCGCAGGGCGTAGCCGGTTTCCTTGAGATGGTTGCCGTAGGACAGCATCCAGTGGAACCCGCGCATGTCGCGCGCGAGACGGTCGCAATCGCCCTCGATGGCTACGTCCACCTGCGACCGGCAGATGTCAAGGAACGGATTGTCCTGAATGGTGCCGCGGAAACCAACCCATTTTTTATCGTGGAAATCGGGGTCGATGACGGTCACGGTCTCCCCGACGCGCATGTTGACCTTGGGCGCCGCGCCATAATCCGACTCGAAATGGGTGAGAATGTACGCTTCTTCGAGATGCTTCCCGTCCATCTTGCGGGGTGCCGTGCAGTGAGCCAGGGTGATCACGCCGTGATGCGGGTAGGTCGGGTCCTGGAGAAACACCGGCATTGACGCAATGTGGTGCAGCAGCACGCCCGACGGGATCACGGCGAAATCGGATTCGCAGAATGCCAGGGCGCCCGCATCGTTGATGAGGCTCAGGGGGAGGCAGGCCGTCGTCTCGGATAACGGCATAATGGTGCCCATGCAGTGGTTGACTGTAATGGCCTGCGCGCCCGCCTCGGCCATGATTTCCTCGAAAACCCCGGTTAACAGAAACGCGCGGCTCACGAAGCCGGCATCTGTCTTCAAATGCGTGCCGGGGGTCTTGAGGTACGCCGCGGCCTCCGCTTCGGCTCGCTGGACGCGTTCGGCGTCTGCCCGGGCCGCCTTGATGCGGGCGCCCAAGTCGTCGTACGGAACGTCCACCAGGTCCATTTTCCAGAGGTTTGCGGCAATCTCGGGGGCTTTCTGGCCGCCCGTGCCCCATCCGCTGGCACCGCCGATACACACGATCTTGGACCCAACGGTATTGTTGAGGGCATAGAGCGAGCGCAGCCGCCAGAGGATGTCGCCGTATTCGTCCACGACGACGTCGGAGGTTTCGAGGCCGGGCTGGCCGTATTCGTCGACGCTCTTGCGCAAAAGCCGGGGATGAACAATCTCGTACCAGAGATACACCGGGCCGGATTTGTGGCGCACGAACACCAGGTTGTACCGGTCGGGCGAAATGAGGTTCTCGATGGTATCGCCGCCGGAATTGGCGCCGTAGATCAGCATGACGTCGGCGGGCTGCTCGCGCAGGGCCGCGGCCTCGTCGTTGTTACGCACGCGGGCCACCGGTTTGAAGGTGATGGGGAACTCGGCCGTGCTCGAGAGCGTCTCGAGTTCGCCCTCGATGCGCTTGATCTCGGCGGCAATATCGCCTTCGGTATGCAATCCGCCCCAGGGCCGCCAACTGGTCCGCTCGCGGGGCTCGTAGATGTGGTATGCCAGCGCCGGTTGCACCACAAGCGGTTTCTTTTCGAGGCTGGGTTTGGGACGGGGACCGGCCATCACGCCGGGCTTTGCTCCCGTCGTGGCACATCCGGACACCGCGGCCGCGCTGGCCGTAGCGCCGAGAGCGGTGAGAAACGTGCGCCGCTCGATGGGACCCAATGAACAACCGCAGCATCCGGAATGAGGTTTGTGATCATGCATGGTTGCGCCCTCCAATGCGGACCGCATGCCCGCAGCCCGCGGTGACCTTCCCCCAGAGACGCATCCAGTGTAGCATACAGTGCGAGCTGTGCGCGGCAGTTTTTGCCGAAATTTACCCCTTGGGCAGCGCGTTACCTTTGGGAGGCGAACGGGGACATGTTCAACGTGCCGTCCGCGGCGCGGCTACGTGTCCCTGTTTGGAAGCTGAGGAAAAGAGTGCCGAGCTGGCGCTCGGCGATCCCAGGGTGCCCGCAAAACCCATCGCGTCTGGAAATTTTCGAGGCAGCGAACCATGAGCCGACCGGCTCACCCGTAGACGATAAAAATGGAAATGACCGGTGAGGGTGCCGGTCCCACAACACGGAAGCTGAGTTTTCGAGGCATATCAAAAACCTCGGGACAGACCCGTCTCGCTCCTGCGTCGCTCCCTTGGGTCAGT
>CAZFOG010000174.1:0-9506 GCA_964520685.1 uncultured Nitrospiraceae bacterium
TGGCCGATACCCGTATCGGTTTGGAAGAGGGAATACTTGGGGACGGCCCCATGCAACCGAACAATCGCGAGTTTCGCAACGAATGAAAGGAACGCACCATGGCGATCAAGGTAGGTATTAACGGATTCGGGCGGATTGGCCGCAATGTGTTCAAACTGCTCATGGAAGACAAAAACTTCGACGTTGAGGCCATTAATGACCTGACCGACGCGAAGACCCTTGCCCATTTGCTCAAGTACGACACGGTCAACGGCGTATATGCAAAGGATGTGAAGAGCACCGACAACGCCATCATCGTGGACGGCCAGGAAATCAAAGTCACGGCCATCAAGAATCCGGCCGAGCTGCCCTGGAAAGAAAACGGCGTGTCCCTTGTCCTCGAGTCCACCGGTGTGTTCCGCAAGAAGGAACAGTGCATGATGCACGTCGAAGCGGGCGCCAAGAAGGTCCTGCTGAGCGTGCCGCCGAAGGACGCGGTTGACGCCATCATCGTGATGGGGGTGAACGACGGCGAATTGAAGAAGAGCGACGTGGTGATTTCGAACGCGAGCTGCACGACGAACTGCCTGGCCCCCGTTGCCAAAGTGCTCCTCGAGAACTTCGGCATCAAGCGCGGCCTGATGACCACGGTCCACGCCTATACGAACGACCAGAAGGTACTCGACATGCCGCACAGCGACCTGCGCCGCGCCCGCGCCGCCGCCGAGGCGATCATCCCGACGACGACCGGGGCCGCCCGTGCCGTCGGCAAGGTGCTCCCGGCCCTGAACGGCAAACTCGACGGTATGGCTATGCGCGTCCCCGTGAAGGACGGCTCGGTAGTCGACCTGGTCGTGGAACTCGAAAAGAAGGCGAGTGCGGAAGACATCAATGCGGCCATGAAGGCTGCCGCGGAAGGCGCCCTGAAGGGCATCCTCCAGTACTGCGAAGATCCGATTGTTTCCTGCGACGTGATTGGCAACCCGCACTCGAGCGTGTTCGATTCCCTGTGCACCACGGTAATGGACGGCAATTTTGCGAAGGTCATCTCCTGGTATGACAACGAGTGGGCGTATTCCTGCCGTTGCGTTGACCTGTTCAAGTTGATGGCATAGAAACGAAGCAGCACATCGGGCTCGCGTGTCCGCACGCGGGCCCGTTACATAAACATGGCGGAGTGCGAGTCATGGCCAAACTGATGATTGAAGACCTCGATGTCAAGGGTAAGCGCGTCCTTATGCGCGTCGATTTCAACGTACCCCAAAATGACGATGGGACCGTGCGCGACGACACCCGTATCCGTGCGGCGCTCAGGAGCATCCAGTATGTGCGCGACAACGGCGGTATGCTGATTCTGATGTCCCACCTCGGACGCCCCAAGAACCCCGACAAAGCCGAGTCCGAACAGGAGAAGGCCAAGATCATCGCAGCCAACAAGAAATTGCGCATGGACCCGGTTGCCGCCAAGCTCCGCGAACTCGTCGGCGGAAACGTGACCAAGGTCGATGCCATCGTAGGGCCGGCGGTGAAGCAGGCCGTTGACGCCATGAAGCCGGGCGACATCATTCTGCTCGAAAACACGCGTTTTCACTCCGGCGAGACCAAGAACGACGAGACGCTCTCGAAGGAACTGGCGGCGCTGGGCGATGTCTATGTGAGCGATGCGTTCGGCAGCGTGCATCGCGCCCACAGCTCGACCGAAGGCGTGACCCGGTTCGTCAAGCAGAGCGCGGCGGGATATCTCGTGGCAAAGGAGATGGAGTACTTCTCGAAGGTGCTCGAACATCCCGAACGCCCCCTGACGGCGATTCTGGGCGGCGCAAAGGTCTCCGACAAGATCACCGTGATTGACAACCTGTTGAATCTGGTCGATACGCTCATCATCGGCGGCGGCATGGCCTACACCTTCATGAAGGCCCTGGGCTACGAAATCGGCAACTCGCTCCTTGACGAGGGCGGCATCGACGTGGCCCGCAAGGCCATGGAAAAGGCCAGCGAAAAGGGTATCGAGCTCATTCTGCCCGAGGACACCGTCGTGGCCGATGCGTTTGACGCCAATGCGAACACCAAGATCGCGGAATTGGGCAAAATCGAGCCCGGCTGGCAGGGGCTTGATATCGGCCCGAAGACGCTCGAGACGTTCAAGGCCGCCATCAAGAAATCCAAGACCGTGGTCTGGAATGGCCCTGTCGGCGTGTTCGAGATGGAACCGTTTGCGAAAGGCACGAAGGCCATCGCCGAACTGCTTGCGGAATCCAGCAACATCACCAGCGTGATCGGGGGCGGCGATACTGCCGCGGCCGTTACGCAGTACGGATTGGCCGGCAAGATGTCCCACGTCTCGACAGGCGGCGGGGCATCCCTGGAGATGCTTGAAGGCAAAGAACTGCCCGGTTTGGCCGCGTTAAGCGACCAATAAGGCGAAATCACGGGCGGACCGCGCGGTTCGTCCGAATATATACCAAGGATACCCGGTTCTCGGCCGTGCGCAGCACCGGCGGCGGGCTTGGAACCGGGCGAATCGAAACGAAAGGTGACCCGACATGGCAACGACGAAAGATCGCAAGACCGAGATTATCAAGGAACACGCCAAACACGAAGGCGACACCGGCTCCCCCGAGGTCCAGATTGCACTGTTGACGGAGCGAATCAATCATCTGACGGGTCATTTCCAGACCCATCAGAAGGACTTCGCCGGCCGCCGCGGACTGCTCAAACTCGTGGGACAGCGGCGCAATTTGCTCAATTACCTGCGCAACAATGACATCGAGCGGTACCGTGCGATTGTGAAGGTCCTTGGCTTGCGCAAATAGGCACAGGGCCGCGTCCAGGCGTGGCGGTTTTGCTTCAACGAAGGTGAAACGTAAACAAACGAATCAATAGATGGACATCTTGGAACGGGGTGAGAGACGTTCCTTGACCCAATGGAGTTCAGTGAAATGATTGAACGTCTCTCTGTAAACATCGGAGGCAAGGAGATTGTCTTCGAGACCGGGCGCATCGCCAAACAGGCGCACGGCTCGGTGCTCGTAACCCAGGGCGAGACGATGGTGCTGTGCGCCGTCTGCGTCTCGCCGGAAGTCCGCCCCGGCCAGGGGTTCTTTCCCCTCACGGTCGACTACCGCGAAAAAAGCTCTGCCGCCGGCAAAATTCCCGGGAATTTCTTCCGGCGCGAAGCCCGCCCCAGTGAGCGCGAGGTGCTCGTGTGCCGCTTGACGGACCGGCCCATCCGCCCGCTATTCCCCAAAGGCTTCGTCAATGAGGTCCAGGTGTGTTCGACGGTGTATTCGACCGACAACGAGCACAACCCGGATGTGTTGGCTATTAACGCCGCATCGGCCGCGCTGCACATTTCGAAGCTGCCGTTCGACGGTCCCGTCGGTGCGGTGCGCATCGGCATGATAGACGACAAGTTCGTGATCAATCCTCTCATGACGAGCGAGATGGAGCTGAGTTCCCTGGACCTCGTGATCGCCGGCACGAAAGACGCGATCATCATGGTCGAGGGCCTGGCGGATGAGCTGCCCGAGGACACGCTTCTCGAAGCCCTCGATTTGGGACACCAGGAGATCAAGAAGATCTGCGCGTGTATCGAGGAGTTGCGCGAAAAGGCCGGCAGCGAGAAGATGGCGTTTGACGTGCACCAGATCGACCCGCAGATTATCGCCGGCGTCGACCGCATTGCCAAAGACGCACTGAAGCAAGCCCTGAGCGTAACCGGCAAACACGAGCGCCAGGATGCCGTCGACGCCCTCGAAAACGAGCTCGAGGAGAAACTGCTTGCCGAGTACGGCGAGGAGAAGTTCGAGGAGGTTGCCGGCGACATTCGCGAAGCGTTCGGCGATCTGGAGAGGAACCTGTTGCGCCAGGCGGTCATCGAGACGAATACCCGCGTGGACGGCCGCGACCTCAAAACCGTCCGCGACATTTCGATCGAGGTGGGCGTGCTTCCGCGTGCACACGGCTCGTGCCTGTTCACCCGCGGCGAGACCCAGGCCCTCGTTACCACGACGCTCGGCACCCGAAGCGATGAACAGCGCCTCGACGAACTCACCGGCGAAGAATTCCGCCGGTTCATGCTGCACTACAACTTCCCGCCGTGGTCCGTCGGCGAAGTGCGGCGCATCATGGGGCCCGGCCGCCGCGAAATCGGCCACGGGAAACTCGCCGAGCGCGCCCTGTCGGGCATTCTGCCCTTCATGGCCGAGGAAGACCCCGAGCTTGTGTCTCCTGAAGACGATTTCCCCTATACGATCCGCGTGTTGTCGGATATTACCGAAAGCAACGGCTCCAGCTCGATGGCCACCGTCTGCGGGGGGACCATGAGCCTGATGGATGCCGGCGTTCCCATTATCGCGCCCGTCGCCGGCGTGGCCATGGGCCTGATCAAGGAAGGCGGCGAAGCGCGCGTCCTCACCGATATCCTGGGCGTTGAGGACCATCTTGGCGACATGGATTTCAAGGTCTGCGGAACGGCCCAGGGCATTACGGCATTCCAAATGGACGTCAAGATCAAGGGCATCAGCCGCGATCTGATGAGCCAGGCGCTGGCGCAGGCGCGGGAGGCGCGCCTCCACGTGCTCGACAAGATGCTCGAATGTCTCGCAGAGCCCCGTGCCGATGTCTCGCAGTATGCGCCACGGATCTACACCATCAAGATCGACGTCGAGAAAATCCGCGACGTTATTGGACCCGGCGGCAAGGTGGTGCGGGGCATTCAGATGCGTACCGGCGCCGAGATCAACATCGAGGACGACGGAACCATTCACGTCGCGTCGGTTGACAAGGACAGCGCCGACGAGGCTCTGGCGATGATTCGCAGCATTACCGCCGAACCCGAGGTGGGCGTCATTTATCCCGGAACCGTAAGCCGTATTCTCAATTTCGGCGCGTTCGTGAGCTTCATGGGCGGTAAGGAAGGCCTGGTGCATATCTCGGAATTGGCGCCCGGCAGGGTCAACCGCGTTGAAGACGTCATCAATATCGGCGACGAGATAAACGTCAAAGTCGTCGAAATCGACAATATGGGCCGGCTGAACCTCTCGAAAGTCCAGGCGGATGCCGAGATGGGCAATCTCAGCGACGAAGAAATGGCCGAAATGGAGCGGTCGCGCGGACAGGAGCGCGACCGGGGACACGGCGACCGCGATCGCCCCCGTGGCGGACGCGATCGGGACCGGGGCGGCCGTGACAGAGACCGCGGCGGTTCCCGCGGGCGGCCGCGCAGGTAATCAACCCTACGATGGCGCTTCCCACGCGGAAGCGCCATCGTTCTTGTAAGGGACTTATGGCACGAGCATTTTCATCCGTGGTCGAGACGAGCCGGCAGGTGCGCAGTCTCGCCAACGGCATTACGCTCCTGACGGAACGCCTGCCGCATGTCCGGTCCGTGTCGCTGGGTGTCTGGATCAAGACCGGTTCCGCCAGTGAATCGCCCGCTCAGACGGGTATCTCGCATTTTCTCGAGCATCTGTTCTTCAAAGGCACCTCAACGCGCACGGCCCATCAATTGATGGAGGCCATCGAGTCCCGCGGGGGGCATCTCAATGCCTATACTTCGCGCGATTATACCTGCCTGTATGCCAAGACCCTCGATACGCAGCTCGCCACGGCCGCAGAAATCCTCGGGGATATTCTCTGCGATTCCCAATTCTGCGATTTCGAGAAGGAGCGCAACGTCATCCTCGAGGAGATCGCCTCGAATGAAGACGTGCCCGAGGAATTCGTCCACGACCTCTTTATGGAAGACCTGTTTCCCGCTCACCCGCTGGGCGCTCCCATCTCGGGCACGCAGGAGTCCGTCTCGAACATCACCTTGGATGACGTCCGCGCGTACTACACCGCGTGGTACCGGCCGCAAAATATCGTCATTTCCGTGGCGGGCAATTTCGGCGAGGACGAAGCGTTCGATTCTGTCGAGAAGGCGTTTCTCCCGCTGCGGTCCGGAAATGGGCCGCTTGTGCCTGCCTACGAGACCCCAACGCTCGGGACCGGCATCCACGAGTGCCGCCGGAAGATCGCACAAAGCCATTATTGCATCGGTTTCCCCGGTCCGAGCACGGACAGTCCGCACCGTTTCGTGTACGACGTTTTGAGTAACACATTGGGGGGCGGCTCGACGTCGCGCCTCTTCGAGCGGATACGCGAGCAGGAAGGGTTGTCCTACGCCATCTACACCTTTCAGTCCGCCTACCACCGCGCCGGTATGCTGGGCGTCTACGCGGCCGTCGCTCCTGAGAACCTGGACCGGGCACTCGCGATGACGTTCGAGGAAATACGCGCGTTCCGGGATGTGCGCATCCCGGACGGCGAGATCGAATTGAACCGCGAACAACTCAAGGGCGGCCTGCTCATGGCTCTCGAAGACACGTTTCACCGCATGAGCCGCATGGCAAAATCGTTCATGTATCATGGTCGCGTCATCCCGGTGGACGAGATCATCGAAAAAATCGACGCCGTCACGTCCGAGGCAGTCCATGAACTCGCGAACGACATACTGCAGGCGCGAACGTGCCTCGTGACGGTCCTGGGTCCGAAAAACGCGCTGCACATGCCGGAGATTCCCCTGTGACAAGGTCCCTGCGTGTACAGATCACTCGTCAGCCCGGCACGGAAGACATCCCCCTGCCCCAATACGAGACCGATCACGCTGCGGGAATGGACGTGCGGGCCGCGGTCACTGAACCGGTAACGCTTCAGCCCGGTGAGCGCACCCTCGTCCCCACGGGTCTCCGCATCGCCCTGCCGCCCGGCTTCGAGGCGCAGATCCGCCCTCGGAGCGGCCTCGCCATCAAGCACGGTTTGTCCCTGTTGAATTCGCCGGGGACCATCGATGCCGACTACCGGGGCGAAATCCGCATTATCATCGCTAATCTCGGTCAGAAACCGTATACCATCGAGCGCGGCGACCGGATTGCCCAAATGATTATTGCACCCGTCACGCGTGCCGAATGGGACGTGGTCAGCGAATTACAAGACACGGCACGCGGCGAGGGCGGATTCGGAAGCACCGGCAGGCAGTAGCGAAGTTCTGTCGTTGTTTTGCGATTGCCGCGGACTTTCTTTTGGAGCATGAATATGCAAACCACGGCAGTTCTGACAAGCATCCTCGCCCTCGCTGCCAGCCCCCCTGAGCAACCGCCGGACGATGTCCTCGTCGGGGTGAACTATTTCGCCGGATGGTGGGAGGCCCTCCCGAACAAATGGCATGACGCTACCGGGCAGGACTGGCGCTGCCGCTTTCCCGGGCGCGTGCCGCTCCTCGGCGAGTACAACACGCAAGAGACCATGGACCGCGAGATTGTCGCGGCAGCGGAACACGGCGTCGATTTCTTTGCCATCCTCTGGTACTACAACAAGCCCGGCGCCGAGGCCGAGCCCAACGCACGCTTTCTCGAACGCGGCGTCCTTAATTTCGTGGCTTCGCCCGAAAACCACCGCATGCGTTTCATGCTCGAGTTCTGTAACCATCCTCCTTTCGAGGTGGCCACGGACGAAGACTGGGACCATTGCGTCAAGCTCTGGACCGCGTGGATGCGGCACCCGCAATACCTCCGTGTCGACGGACGGCCCGTGTTCAAAGTGCATGGGTTCCACCATTTCTTCGTGCAAAACGGCCGTGACCCGTCTCTATGCAAAAAACGGCTCGACCGCCTGCGCCAGTCCGTCCGCGACGCGGGAGTGGGGGAGATCCTCATCGGATGCGGCGTGGCCGAGCACGAGGAAATTCCCGCGGGGCATCCAGCCGTGGCGCTCTTTGATTTCACCGCCGTCTACATGGGCGTTCCGGTCCTCGAGCAACGCCAAGAAGACTATCCCTACGAGATTCTCATCGACCGCGCGCGGACTTCGTGGCGCAACCATGCCAGTGACGCCGTTTCGCACATGCCTTATCTGCCCGCGGGCTGGTCGCCGCGGCCCTGGCCCGATCCCCGGCCCTGGTTTGCCTTTCCCAACCGTGAAGAATGGGCAAATGCACTCACGGAGATGAAGGCTGCCCTCGAGGAGTACCACACACTCGGTCTGCCTGGCCGGAAAGCCTTCACCATCTACGCCTGGAACGAGTTCGGCGAAGGCGGCATCGTAGCGCCCACCCGCGGCGACGGCACGATGAAACTCGAGGGAATCCGGACCGTCTTCGGGCCGTGACGTTCTGAAGACAGGCCCCGGGCCGGTGTCCTCTCTTTGTGTCTGCAGACGCTTCATGGCATGCTATCCGGGCACCCAGGGAAACTCCGGGGAAGAGGGGGAAGGGCCTCATGTTACTCTCGTTTATCTGCGCCATCTCTGCTATCGCGCCGGCCGCATTGGAAATACCCTTCCCCGCTCCGCTGATTCTCGAGAACGGCCAGCGCGTCGAGACGCGAGAAGACTGGCAGACGCGCCGGGCCGAGATGCGCGACCTCTTGCTGCGTTACCAGTACGGAACCATTCCGTCGGCGCCCGTACCGGTCAGGCTGGCCGAGACCCTTGCCGAAGAATCGCAGAACGACGGCGCCACGCTCTTCCGGTCGCTGCGCCTCGCCGTGGGTTCCGAGAACCCGTTCCCCGTCCAGGTCGAGCTTTATTTGCCCGCGGGCGGCACGCGGCCGTATCCGGTGATTCTCCGCGTGGGTCTGGGGTGTCCGGTCATCAAGGAAATCAACGAGAGCGGCTACATTTTTGCGTGCTATGAGAACAAGGATTTCGATCCCGATACGCTGGGCAACGACAGGATTGGTCCCGCCCAGGCCCTGTTTCCCGATTGCGAATGGGGGAGCCTTGCCGTGTGGGCATGGGGGGCTTCCCGCGTGCTCGACTACCTTGCAACCCTTCCCGAGGTCGACATGCAGCGCATCGTGATCACCGGCCACTCGCGCACTGGAAAAACGGCGTTGCTTGCCGGTGCGTTGGACGAGCGCTTCGCGGTGGTGGTCCCCAACGGCTCGGGATGCGGCGGCGCCGCTGCCTACCGGCGTTACGGGCCCGAGTGCGAAACCCTCGAGCTGATCACGCGCCCCTCGCGATTTGCCGCCTGGTTTCATAAGGATTTCCGGCAATTCGCGGACAAAGAGGCGGAATTGCCCTTCGACCAGCATTATCTGCGCGCGCTCGTGGCCCCGCGACCCGTCCTGTCCACGGACGCCCTCGGCGATTTGTGGGCAAACCCCATCGGTACGGCGGCCGCGCACCGCGAAGCCCAACCGGTATTCGACTTCCTGGGCGTCCCCGAAAACAATGCCATGCATTTCCGCGAAGGCAAACACGACCAGCTTCCCGAAGACTACCGCGTTCTGCTCGATTTCACGAACCACCACTTTTTCGGCAAACCCCTGGCGTATACCTACAACAAGATGCAATAGAGAAACGGTTCGCTTGCGGGCAAATATGGCGGCGGTTTTTCAGCGTTACCTGTGCCTACAACAGCGATATCTGCATGCGAATCGAGATCACGTCGAGAGTCCCCGATGATCTGCCCGTACTCCTGCGCACCATCGAGAAGGCACTGGCGCGGAAAGGCTGAGTTCGCCGACGGCGTTTGCCGAGCA
>CAZFOG010000174.1:9516-12542 GCA_964520685.1 uncultured Nitrospiraceae bacterium
GCCATGGCTACGGAACCGTGATTGTCTGAAGACCGGCAAACTCAGATTCCAGGGTCGGTTCTCCGTCCTGGAGGAGCATTGTGACGAGCTCATTCAAATTCTGGCGTACTTCGTCGAGAGTTTCTCCCTGACTATGGGCACCGGGAAAACCGGGTATGTACCCTACGTGCAAACCCGTGTCAGGACACGTTTCCACTACTGCGGTGAAGGTACACATGGAATATTTCCTCGATCCGTCACATTGGTCTCAGCCAACATCAGCATTGTATCAGTCATTGATACGGTGGAGGGGGTTGCCATAGCGCGATCAGGCTCTGTTGCAACCGGTACCCCAAATACATGCATGGCCACGGGCGCGAAATGACGGTGTGTTTCTACTTCAGCCAATCCCCGCGGACGGGGCGGTCAAGAAGGGCGTTGGCCTCGTCGTCGTTTACGAAACGCTCGCGCTCGGGGTCCCACTCGAGTTTGCGGCCGAGTTCGATGGCGACCAGCCCGATCTGGCACATCGACACCGTGCGGTGGCCCACTTCGACGGGTTCGAGGGTTTGTGCGCCGGTCTTTATCGCGTGCAGAAAATCTTCTTTGTCCGTTAACGTGCCGCTAAGATCGATGTCGCCGGGGTCCTTTTCCGTCCGCAGGATGCCCGGCTCACTCGCGGTCACCTCGCCCCGGTATATCGCGCGGAGCCAGCCGTCCTCTCCCTCGAACTCGACGCCCGGGCTTTTGCCCATTTCGTAATCGAGGGTCACGCCGCCGGCATAGGTGTAGTGAAGCTGGAAGGTCACGATGGTGTCCCATAGCCCTTCGGAAAAGGTCCCCGTGCCTTCCACGCTGACGGGACCGGTGCGATCCGTGCCGTTGGCCCATTGCGCGATATCGTTGAGGTGGCTGCCCCAATTGGAGACCATCCCGTTGGTGTAGTCCGAAATGCGCAGCCATCCCGGACGGCCTGTGAGCTTTTGAACCGGATGGACACGCTGCTCGGTGTAGGGCTTCTCGAAGGCGGGTCCGAGCCACAAGTCGTAATCGAGTTCTTCCGGCACGGGCATCTCCGGAGGATTGCCGACAGCCTCCGAATCGCCGGGGACGCGCACCTTGATGTGTCTCAGTTTGCCAATGCGCCCGTTGCGCACGCACTCGACCGCGCGCCACATCTCGGGAAGCGACCGGAACTCGCTGTCCGTCCGCGTCACGACGCCGTGGCGCTTCGCCGCCTCGCACAGGAGACGACCGTGGGCAACACACGTACTCAACGGTTTCTCGACGCTGAAATGCTTGCCCGCCCTGGCCGCCGCGATGCCCATGGGCACATGCCAGTGGTCGGGACTCGATATCATGACCGCGTCGACGTCGTCCCGCGCCAACAACTCCCTGAAATCGCGAAAGACGGCGCATCCGCGATACGCGTGTTCCGTCTGGGCGGCGTAATGGGATTCGATCTGGGTCTTGACCGCATCGAGACGCCACGCATCCACGTCGCAAATCGCCACGATCTGTGCGTTTGGCGAATTCAGGAATTGCGGAATGTTGATCTGGTGGCTCTGGCGGCCCGAGCCAACGATCCCGACGGCAATGCGATTGCCCGGAGACTCGGCCCCCAACACCCTCGAGGGCACAATCAGCGGCGCTGCAGCGATGCCCAGTTTCTTCATGAATGAACGGCGCGAGCAGTTGCCCATGACAGCTTCCTCCCCTCTTTATCTCTACTGAAGGCTACCATACTCGGGCCTGTCGGCGCCTCTTGCGTTGACAGGGCGATCGCACGCAATGCGTCCCGCACGGAAGGTCGTTGTGAGACGGCTCGATTGTGGCTCCTGCCCCATCCGTCTCCCACGCGAAAGCAGGGGTCCAGTTCCCCGTTCGGCAGCGCAGGAGTGATGGTGAAAAACGCCGCCGCTTCCGGCGGTCATCATCATCTTCTCCTGGCGAATTACCGGCGGGAGGGCGACCGTCCCACAACAGCCGCACACACCATGGAAAAACCCGGCTGGAGCAGCACTTGCCCTGGTTGCGTTAATGGGCCGCGCCGGTCAATGGGGCGCGGGTGAAACGGATTCGTTGCGAGGGCCAAACCACGCATACGCGGCGGGTATGACAAATAGCGTCAACAGGGTGGACGTGCCCAGGCCAAACACCACCACCACGGCCAGGGGGCGCTGCACCTCGGAACCGATACCGCGCGCCATGAGGAGGGGCACCAACCCAAGCATGGTGGTGACGGCCGTCATTAGCACCGGCCGCAGGCGCCTCAGGGCGCCCTCGAGCACGGCCGCGGTCTTCGAATGCCCCGCTTTCCGCAAGTCATCGAAATAGCTCACCAAAACTACCCCGTTCTGGACCGCGATGCCGAACAGAGCGATGAATCCAACCGACGCCGGCACCGACAGGTATTCGCCCGTGAGGTACAGCCCCAGGATGCCGCCAATGAGCGCCAGGGGCACGTTGAAGAGGATGATCAGCGCCTCGCGGACCGCTCCGAAAGCAATCCATAGCAGCAGAAACACCGCGGCCAGCACGACGGGCACGATGATGGTGAGACGCCGCATGGCCCGCTGCTGATTCTCGAACTGGCCTCCATATTCCACCCAATACCCTTCGGGCAGCGCGACCGAGGAGGCCACGAGCGCCTTGATATCGCTCACGACTCCGCCCATGTCGCGCCCGCGGACATTGGCCTGGACAACCCATCGCCGCTGGTTGTTCTCGCGGTTGATCTGGATTGGTCCCACCACCTCCTGCACAGTCGCCACCTGGCCGAGGGGTATCAGACTGCCGGTCCCGGTCGGGATCAGAATGCGCCGGATGGCTTCCGGGTCCTTCCGGTACGGCTCCTGAAAACGCACATGGATGCCGAAGCGCCGCGTGTTCTGGTAGAGCTGGTCAATGACGTCTCCGCCAACCGCCAGCCGGACCACCTCGAGAATCTGTTCCACCGCAATCCCCAGCCGCGCACAGGCCTCCCTGTCCGGAATAACTTGTACCTGGGGCTGGCCGAAGTTCTGCTCGGTGTACAAATCGACCAG
>CAZFOG010000175.1:0-12531 GCA_964520685.1 uncultured Nitrospiraceae bacterium
TCGAGAACCGCCTGGTACTCACTCTCGGAATAGCCCATTCCCTCAACCCGGATATCGTCCACATAGACCACGGCCCGCTTGCCTTCTCCACCTCGAATGAAGAACGACCAGCGGTCCATGACCCAGCCAACATCTTCCCCGGTCAGCGTGGCGCTGAGACGTCCGATAACACCATGGGCGCCTGCGCGCCCCCGCTCGTTAAGATTGATGTCCACGAGCCTCCACTCGCCCGTGGGGCCCTCAAAGCTCTCGGACGCACCGCAGCCCGAATGATGCGTCAAGGGGTAGAGCATGTTTGTGCCGAACCCGACGTGCGCCGTGTTACCCTCCGCGACAAACACCCGTGCGGTGAGTCTCAATGAGCCCTCGGCCGGAATGCGCATGGGCGCACCGAAATAGTGATAGCTGCCGCCGTCGAGGGTGACGTCGAGCTTAAACGAGCGGTCCCCGGAGAAGGCCTGCTCATCCGACAGGCCCGAATAATGAACGGTACAAGGGCCATCCTTGGCCCATTCGGTCACGCCGGGCTCTGCCGCTTCGAAATCCTCGCAAACCCGAATCTCTTCGAGCACAGCAGATGTGGCCGGGAACGGGCCTGCCATGACTCCGCACAGGACAAGAAATCCGGAAACACCCCGCCTTACAAACTCTGGACGACGCATGTGTAACCTCCGTACAACGACCGGCCGATTGGTGCCCCTAGTTAATTTGAGCCCTGGCGCGGCGGCAGATGTATTTTCATTGGCGGGCGGGCTCCAGTCTGACTCTGCCTTGGCCCAGCCCAACATGCCTGCCACCTGCATGTCACGCTGATGCGCCCCCCTTATGCAATATAGCGTCAATCCGCTCGAACAGCACGAGGGTCTTCTCGTTGGCCGGAGCTTCCTCACACTGCAGGTACCGCGATGAACCGTGGCCCTCGAGCTGCACCCATATATGTTCGCCCCTCCGATAAGGTTCGGAGCGGTGCAGCATGGCCGACGCTTCGCCGGGCCGAAAGACATACGGATCGAGAAGCGTGCTCTGCCCCAGGTCCCAGTACATCACCGCGTCCTCGGTCAGAAACACGAGGCCGCGCGAATCGAAGGAACCCCGCTTGAATTGTGCCGTGAAAGACTCCTGTGCGAGACGCCGCACGGGAATCCGCTCGGCCAGGCGGAGCAGCTCCGGATGGTGTATGCGGAGCAGCCGGAGGCGGTGCACGCGGTGCGTGGCCTCATCGAACTTCTGCGCCACCCAGTCCACGTTTACGAAATGCAGGACGACATATCCTGCCGTCAGAAGCGCCTCAGCGATACAGAGAACGACATTCAAGACGCAGGCCCTCGCTGGTTCGGAACGAGATACCTTCTCCTGCGGCCATTATGGCAGATCGCGGCGCGCTTTGCAGCACGCAACGCGATATGGATACGAGTGGGCGGAGCGAAGCGACACGGACAAGCACGGAGACGCGCGGGGTGAGTTTTCGAGGCGGTGAAGCATGGGCCGTTCGGGGCGGATGCAAACGGCGCACGTGAGAATGACCGGCGAGGGGGCCGGCCCCACACCGGAGGGGCCGCTCCGCCAGGGTCTGCCGAATCGAGCCATGTGCCAACAGGAAATCCGGCGATGGAGGAATACGTATAGACACAGTCCGCCCTGTTATCCGGACGGAATTGCGCCCTGGAAGCGCTTGCCCGGTTACGCGACGACTGGGTTCTCGAGACGCCCAAGACCCTCGATCTCGATGACAACCGTGTCGCCGGGCTTCAGCACCACCTTCGGATTCCGCGCCCATCCGATGCCCTCGGGAGTCCCCGTCATGATCACGGTGCCGGGAAGCAGGGTAGTGTCCTGGGAAAGGAAACTGATGAGCGTGGGTACGTCGAAGATCATGTCCTTTGTGTTCGACGACTGCATGGTCTCGCCGTTCAGAATGCATTTGATCGCCAGCGCGTTGGGATTGGGCACCTCATCCGGAGTCAACAGCACGGGACCGAGCGGCGCAAAGGTATCGAATCCCTTACCCCGGCACCATTGCGAACCACCCAGCTTGGACTGCCAGATGCGGGCTGACACGTCGTTGCTGCACGCGTAGCCCAGGACGTGGTTCAAGGCCTCTTCTTTCGAGACATTAAAAGCGGGCTTCCCGATGACGACCGCCAGCTCGGCTTCGTAATCCACCTCGTCCTTGCAGACGGCGGGCAGCTTGATGGGCTCCTTGTGCCCCGTTGCGGCGGCCGGGTTCTTCATGAACAGCACGGGGTATTCGGGCACCGCCTGCCCCCCCTCTTCGGCGTGTTTCCGGTAATTCAGCCCAATGCACAGGATGGCGGTGGGATCCAGCGGCGGAAGCCAGTGCACGGGCTCGACCGCCTCGTCCGTAATGCGCGACTCTCCGCTCGTGATGTCTCCTTCGATCTTGAGCAGCCGGCCGTCTTTCTGTTCGGCCGCATAGGCCACCTGGTTATTCGCGTCCACAATGCGTGCAAGTCTCATGGTGTCGTCTCTCCTTCGTTCCAGAATTCATTCGGTTTCGGCCAGTGCCATCCCAATGCCTCAGCCGTGCTCCTCAGTGTCCGCTCAATATCTTCGTCGGTGTGAGCCGTCGAAAGGAACCAGAAATTGCGGGCCGTGGTCCGGACGCCGCGCTCGTGGAGGGCTTGCCAGAAGGCTTTGCCTTTCTCGAAGTCTGCCTGCAACGACGAGCGGAAATCCACCACGGGGTCGGCCCCTTCAGGCATGAACGACACCTGGAACACCGCGGGGACACCGCGGACCTCGAAACCGCAGGTCCACTCTGCCACTTCGCGCAGGCCTCCCATGAGCTTCCTTCCCGCGGCATGGGCCTTGTTCAGTTCGGCGCCGTTATCCTTCGCGAGCATTTCGAGTGCGGCAACGGTCCCCGCCATTGCGAGGGGATTCGAGTTGTACGTGCCCGCATGCACGGTCGACCCTTCGCCGAAGCGCTTCATGATATCCCTCCGGCCGGCCACGGCACTGACGACCATGCCGCCGCCCATGGCCTTGGCAAACACAGCCAAATCGGGTGTGACATTGAATCGTTCTTGCGCCCCTCCGAGAGCGAGGCGGAATCCGGTGATCACCTCGTCAAAGATGAGGACGATGCCGTACCGCGTGCACAAGTCGCGCAGTCCGTGGAGGTACCCGTCCGCCGGCAGGATTCCGCCCCAGTTGCACATCATGGGTTCGGTGATGACGGCCGCGATCTGGCCTCCGTGCTTCTTGAAGAGGTCGGCTACGAGATCAAGGTCGTTCCAGGGCAGCACGAAGACGTCGGCGCCGGAGGCCATGGGCTGGCCGAGGGAGGATGCCTGCAGCGGGGGATTGTCTCGCGGTCCCTGCTTCGACGGGTCCATAACGCAATAATTCCAGGCAATCAAGTCGAACCATCCGTGGTAATGGCCTTCGAAGCGCAGGATCTTGTCGCGGCCGGTGAAGGCCCGGGCGGCGCGCAGAGCCGCATGGATGGCCTCAGACCCCGTACAATTGAACCGCACCATCTCGGCGCAGGGAACCATCTCGCAAATCAGTTCTGCCGCCCGGACCTCCAACTCGGTCTGGCCGGCATAGACCAGTCCTTTGTCGAGGCGATCCCGCACCGCATCGAGCACCGGCTTCGGGGTGTAGCCAAGCAGCATCGGACCCTGGCCCATTACATAGTCGATGTACTCATTGCCATCCACATCCCAGATATGCGCCCCTTCGCCCCGGTCATAGAACAAAGGCACCGGCACCGATTGCAGGCGCACGTTGCTATGAACACCGCCCGGAGTCACCCGTTTTGCGCGCTCGTACAGTGCCCTGGACTTCTCGAACTTCATGGTCTCCCTCCCGCCACTGAATCCTGGCAAGTCACGGTTTTCACCCGGGGGCCACCTCGCGGCCGAGTGTGCTGGATTGGTAGGCAGCCAGGGCGGCCGCCACGGCTTGGCGTCCATCCCATGCCGTCACACCCGGTTGACGGTCCTCGCGAACCGCGTCCACAAGGTCTTGAAGCATTGCAGCGTACGTCTGGAGACGGTTCGGGTCGAGGTAGCCCTGGCCGGCCCAGTCGATGGGCGGTTGCTTGGCCAGGACTTCCCACGAGCCGCCGTCGTAGGAAACGCGGGCTTCATCGTACGGGTCGAAATCGATGAGGCCCTTCTCGCAGATGATGCGCGCGGCGATTTCGCTGCGCGGGAATCCGGGTTTCGGCAACTCGAACGAACAGAACAGATAGTGAACCGTACCGTCCTGCATGGTGACGATGGCGTCGGTGGTTCCTTCGACGGGCCCATGAGTCATGGAGCGGCATTTTGCAAACACGGCAGCGCATTCACTTCCGGTAAGGGCACGGAGCAGGTCGAAGTTATGAATGCCGTGGCCCATGAGAAGCCCCACGTTCTCCGGCATCATTTGCCATTTCGGGACAACGCTCATCCCGTTGGGGACCATCTGATAGGTACGGATCTGCATGACCCGGCCGACCCTGCCGGAGCGTATGAGTTCCATGACTGCCCGAAACGCCACGCGGTTGCGCTGGGTAAACATGACCGAACATTTCACGTTGCGGGCTTTGGATTCTCCGACAATCGCGTCGCAATCCTCGAGAGTCGTGGCCATGGGTTTGTCGATAAGCACGTGTTTTCCCGCCCGAATGGCCGCCAAGGCGTGTTCCGCGTGCTGCGCGTGGGGCGTTCCGACACAAACAACGTCAACGCCGCTGCCGGCCACAAGCGCTTCGCACGAGTCGTAGAAAGGGACACCGTACTCCCGGGCCAAACCGGGCCCGCGGCTGCCCACGGCAACGCCCGCGACATGCGCGCCATCCACCATAGCCGACGCCACCCGCGCGTAGGTGTGGCCCATAAAGCCCGAGCCTATCAGTCCGACGCCCAAAGATACCTGGGTTTCGCTCATTAGACCGTTTCCCCCGACTGGCCTGCGCGCCAGGCGGCCCGTTTACCGTATTGCCAGGCCAGAAACCCCACCAGCGCCAGAACCGTTCCAACCCCTATCGAATAAAGCCCGTCTGCAATGTGCCCCGTCGCAATGACAGCAACAGCCAAGAGAAGGCCGATGAGGCCGGTGGACGCGCCAATGATGCTGATGGCCACCGCCGCGTCGCGCGAGAGTCCCGTACGGGCCGGACCAGGCAGCTCGGGAGTCTCTACGCCCGTCAGGAACTCCATCACCTCGTTCGTCTTTACGGGGCCATCAGGCAGCAATGGACTCAGCCCGAACACGCCCAGCAATGTGGGCAGCGCGGTGATCCAGCTCATCCAGGGAACCGTGTTGAGAAAGGCCAGCCCCGGACCTTGGGGATCCATGCCCAGGGTTTCAGGCGACACTAAGCTCAAAACGTAGGCCACCAGCCCGCAACCCGCGCCCATGAGGAATCCGAGCAGCGCCCCACGGTTTGATACGCGCCGTGTCAGGAACCCGAAGAATATGGGGATTCCGACGGGCGGAAGTAACAGGCTGAACACTCCCGCCATGATCTGCACCAAGTCGCGCAAATCTTCCATCTGGGAGAGGACCACCGCGATCGCCACGGCAACCAGCCCGATGGCCAGCGTCGACAGCCGCCCCACGAGCACCAGGGATTTCTCGGACGCATCCGGCGCGAACAGCCGCTTGTAGATGTCGTTGGTCATGACCGACGCGACGGCGTTGTAGTCGCTCGACAGCATGGACATGGTTGCCGAGAACATGCCGGCAATCACCATGCCGAACAGCCCCACGGGCAAGAGGGCCTTGCAGACCTCGGGATAGACCGTATTGGGATCCGCAACGCCCGGCATGAAGACACGCGCCGCGAACGCCGGAAGAAAGAGCAGGGGTATGCCGACAAACGTGAGGAATCCCACGGTGTAGCCGACCTTTCGCGCATCCTGGTCGGTCTCGACGGAATAGTAGCGCTGCACAATAGGCCACTTGGTTGTGTAGACCAGGAACTGCATGAGGGTAAACGGGAGGAGCCACCAGAACGAATACCCCTCGGTGGTGAGATTCCAGTATCCCTCGGGCGCACCCTGGAAGATTGGAGAGATGCCGCCCACTTTGAGCAAGACCAGGGGGACCATGACCAGCACAGCAGCACCCATGATAACGAACTGGACGGCATCGGTGATCATCACCGCCCACAACCCGCCCAGGAGGGTGTAGGTGAGCATGATCGTGCCGCACACGATGATGGTCACCGGCATGGCATGCTGGCCCTCGACCCCGAGGCTGACGGTGACCATGGTCCCGATGACAAACAGCTTCAAGGCGTCGTCTACCACAATCAACGGCACGCCGGCCCACGAGAAGCATTGGCGCAAAGACGGCCCGTAGCGCTGTTCGATGAATTCGACGGGGCTGGTGATGTTAATCCGCCGCCACCGCGCCGCGAAGAAGCGGGCGCTCAGCACAGCACAGGGCACGGTCAGCCACCAGATGGTGATGCAAACGAGGCCCTCTTTGTACGCGAGCGCCGAGTAGGAGACGAATGCAAAGGCGCTGAAGGTCGTCATATACAACGATACACCAGACACCCACCACGGCACATGGTTGCCGCCGCAGAAGAAATCCTTGAGATCCTTCATTTTCCCGGAGAAGTAGAATCCGATCCCAAGCATAATGGCAAAAAAACCGGCCAGAATGAGATAATCGGCCAAAACCAACCCGCCTTGCACGGCGATACCCTCCTGCGTGTTCACCACTTTATGCTGGGAGATCAAGGCACCGTTGAATTGTTTCCCCACTCTGCAATCAGACCTGATTATACGGAGAAAACCCGGCGATATCGAGCGGACGCGGCAGGCCGGGGGGAACCGAGCGGACGGGATAGACGGGATGGGCGAAGCTTGAGCCGTCTGGCTCAGCCGTAAACGATGAACGTGAGAATGACCGGCGGGCACTGAGGTCTCGGAAGCGTTTGACGGCTTTCTGGATTTGGTATAGTTGTGCGGGGCGACGGCCCGGCGTGGAATGGAGCGTTATGGAGTATCGGAATCGAACAACGGTCAGGACAGTCGCGGCGTGGCTTGTGCACACGCTGACGGCTTCTGGAGCCATCGCAGGTTTGCTGGCACTCCTCGCGATTCCCAACGGCAACTACAAGGCTGCCTTCTTGTGGATGGCCGTCACCATCGCGATCGACTCCGTGGACGGCCTCCTCGCCCGCGCCGCGCGGGTCCGCGAGTTCGCGCCACGAATCGACGGCGCTCTGCTGGACAATATCATCGATTTTTTCACCTATGTGATCGTTCCCGCCGTATTCGTGGTGGAGAGCAACCTCCTCGCACCGGGCACGCGCCTCGTCACCGCCAGCGCCATCATCCTGACGTCTGCCTATCAGTTTTCCCAAACGGACGCCAAGACTCCGGACCACTTCTTCAAAGGTTTCCCGTCCTACTGGAACATTGCGGTCTTCTATCTGCACGTGCTCGCCTGGCCGCCGTGCTGCAATTTGGCGATCCTGTGGATTCTGGCCATCGGGGCATTCATCCCCGTAAAGTATGTCTATCCCAGCCGGACAAGGCACCTGCCGGCGCTAACATGGAGCCTCACGTGCCTCTGGGGGGCGTGTGTAGTATGGTTGCTCGTAACCTATCCGCGGGACCCGTGGCACCTGCGGTATTGGTCGCTCCTTTACATGGCCTACTATTTCGGCGCAAGCATTGCCGTAACGCTTCGTGATGCTACGCGCCATAGAACCCCTTGACGTGCCTGCTCTCGTGTGGGTCCTCTCTCGGCCTGGCAGAAGGGCCATTGCTTGCCCCCACGCGGGTCAACGACTATCCAATTGCAGACCCGCCCGCACAATGCTAAGATCGCGTTCAATACAAATCGGGGGGAGCAGCTTCTGGGAAAGCCCCCTGGCGACGGATTGAGGAGGCTTCTATGCCACGCAAGCTGCGGATCGGAATCATTGGTTGCGGCAAGATCGCACACATGGACCACGTACCCCATTACCTGCGCGTGCGCAACGCGGAGATCGTGTCGCTGCTCGACATCAAGCAGAGTCAGATCGACAAACTCAAGAGCGCATTTAACTTGAGCGCACAAGGCTTCACCGATGAAGCGAAGTTCCTCGATTCCGGGCTGGACGCCGTGACGGTTTGCACGCCCAATTGCTTTCATTATCCGCAGGTGCTTAGCGCGCTGAAACAGGGCCTGCACGTGCTCTGCGAAAAGCCCATGGCGGCCACTCCGGGTGAGTGCAGCCGCATGATCGCCGCCGCCAAACGTGCCGCGCGTGTGCTCCAGATCAACCAGACGTTGCGCTATCTGCCGCTCTACCAGACCATTGCCCAACTGGTCCACAAGGGGGCGATTGGGACGGTCACCCACATCCGGTGCATCCGCGCCGGGGGACCCACGCCCGACATCGGGTGGTCTCCCGGAGCGAAATGGTTTGTCTCGAAGAAATTCCAGGGGGGCCTGATTCTGGATATCGCGGTGCATATGACCGATTTGATGCGGTGGGTCGCGGGGAATATCACCCACGTGGCGGCGTTTGTTGACACCCGTCTCAAGCATATCGACGTTCCGGACAACGTGATGGCGCTGACCCGGTTTGCAAACGGCGCAACGGGCGTGTTGGAACTGAGCTGGACATTTCCCGTGGGGGCAGGCTATCTGGAAATCTATGGCACAAAAGGCACGCTCCGCCAGGGATTCGATCCCGACCATCCAATAGAAGTTATCACGCCTGGAGCAAAACGCGGCCAGCGCAAGACTTCGTATCCGAAACTGGAGACGAAGAGCAAAACCAGCCAGCAGGGGTTCGTGGACGCGATACTCGGCAAGGCCCCTTCGATTACACCGGGCGAGCTGGGCCGCAATGCCGTGGCCATGTGCGATGCGATTGCCGCCTCGGGCAAGACCGGGAAGTTCGTGCGCGTGAAACGTTATTGAGCACTTCCAGCAGGCGGGCCGCGAAATCGTGACCGTGGCGCCGCTGTGCCGGCACGGGAACTCCGTGCTGCGCCGATGGTCTGGATTGAAGGAATGCTATTTATGAATCCATTAATCAGGACGTGGCGGACGTGGTTACATGGCCGCAAATTTGCCAAGAAAGGCGCGCATTGCCGGTTTCCGGCCAAGTTCCTCGAAGTTAGCGGCCATGTCGAACTGGGTGACGACTGCCGGTTCCGCAACAACGTGATCCTGCGCACGAAGGGAGAAGGCAAGATCATTTTCGGCACTCGGTCGGGATGTAGTTATTTCTGCTTTCTCGAAGCGACCAAACTCATCAAGATCGGCGACTTTACGGGATTGGCCGAGTTTTCGGTGGTCCGCGACACCAATCACATGGTGCTGGGCACCTCCGCCCATTGGCGGCTCACTCCGTATATCGCGGAGCCGATTATTATTGGAAACTGCGTGCTTATTACCAGCCGCGTATACATTGGCCCGGGGGTGGCCATCGGGGACGGGGCCGTAATTGCCCCCAACAGCGTGGTCACCAAGGATGTCGGCCCTCTCGAGGTCTGGGGAGGAAATCCGGCGCGCAAAATTGCCCACCGCACCGAGGGGCTTGTCGCCCGGATGATGCAACGCAAATACGGTCATCTGCTCGAGGAATTCGGGCTCAATCGCGAGCGGTATTTCGAGGACATGGAACGCGCCAGCGAGCAGGCCACGGATGGCATCAACCACGCGGCCATCGAGCGCGACCGCATCAAGGCGGAAATGGCCTCGTCGACCGGTGCGCGGAACATCGAGGACTAAGGTGCAGCGCAGCGAATGAGTGCCATTGGAGCTCCTGGCCAGAGAGGAGGGTCCTCGTGCCGCAACTGGGACACAGAGGCAAGCATCCGCGGGATGCCGTCTTGTTTGCCCCGCGGTGGGTTCCCCTGCTTCGCGACGCGGTACACGATCTGTCGTTCCTGTTAACCCGCCGGTATGCGGAAAGCGCTGCACTCACCATCGTTGGGGACCACTACCAGCTGACGACGCGTCACCGCAGAGCCGTTTTGCGCGCGTCCTGCTCTGACCAGTCACTCGAACACCGCCGGCAGGCCGAGGTATCCCCCCGTGAAATCCACGGCGCAGAACTCGCCATTGACGGGTACAACCTTCTCATCACCGCGGAAAGCATCCTATCCGAAGGCGTGCTTCTCCGGGGGCGGGACGGGTGCGTGCGCGACATGGCAAGCGTCCACGGCTCCTATCGCAAAGTGGCAGAGACAGAGGCCGCCATCCGCTTGCTCGGCGCGGCCCTGGAGTCGTGCGCTCCGCATACCATCCGCTGGTTCTTCGACAAACCGGTATCGAACAGCGGCCGCCTCAAAACCATGATGGCCGCAATCGCAGAAGAGGCCGGCTGGCACTGGGATATCCAGCTCATCAACAAAGTGGACGAAACGGTAGGTTCGACCGGGGGTATTGCCGTTTCATCGGACGGCTGGATTCTCGATCGCGCCGCGCGCTGGTGCAACGTGACCGAATTGGTGATCGCGCGGGCGGAGGCCCTGGAGCGCGTGATCGATCTGCGTTGACAGCCTGCTTCGGTGCATAGACAACAGGAGGCGAAAGGACCGGTTTCCGGAAAGACATGATGGACGCCGCAGACATTGGAAAATGGATTGTTCTCATCGGATTGGTGCTTGTGGTTGCAGGGGGAACGGTGTGGCTGCTTGCCAAGACGGGTATACCCCTGGGCCGCCTGCCCGGCGACATCCGTGTCGAAGGCGAGCGCTCGTCGTTCCATTTTCCCATCGTCACCTGCATCGTGGCGAGCATCGTCCTCACGGTCATCCTGAACATCGCCATCAGGTTGTGGAAAAAATGACGGCGGGCGCGCTCCCTTCTCGGGAACACGCCTGCGCCCAAGTCCATTGTGCAGTACGAGGGGCCCTCAGGCCTCTTCGACCACCTTCCATCCGGCGGCGTCGGCGAGAGCAAAAACCGGTTCTCTGAGGTCTCCGTAGAACGTGACCCGGTGCCAGCCCCACTGATCCCACATGGTGAACAGTTTCTCGATGTCGCCAACGGGTTCGACACCCAGTTTTGTGCGGCAGGCGCGGTCATCGGGATCGTTTTCAACCGCTTTGCCCTGGTGGAAAAGGACCTCCTTGCGATCGGACGAAAGCTGCATCGAGGTCGTCATGTACTCCAAGGGGAGAATGGAACGCACACACGCCCCCTGCCGGTCTTCCGAATGGGTCAGAATCTCGTATTGATTCGCCGGCCCTTCGGGACCGAACGCCCGGTTCGATGCCACACAGTGGGCATAGATGATCTCGCGCTTGGCCGTGTCAATTACGGGGTCCGAAATATAGCCCGGCCGACCCTGAGTCATCGCGGTGAACGTAACCATGGTTGCCGTGGACGCGATGTCGCACTCGCAGGCACCGACCAGAGCCTGGTTATTCAGCTCGTGGAATCCGAGGCACGGATAGGCGTGGATATGCCCGCCATAAAAGCCGCCCAGGCAGTTGATTGTGATCGCATTGGCCTCGTATTTGCTGAGCATGGCCTTTTCGGCCAGATACATCGCCGCCGACACCTCGAGTGTTTCCCGCGACACGTCCTCGATCACCGCCGCATTCTTCTCCCACTGGTCCGCAATAGCCCGGGCCTGGTCCTTATCGGCCTTTTCCCAGGCCTCGTTCAATTCGGCAAATGCGACTTTCGTGATGGGAATCCCCAGGAAGTCACCACCCGGGCCCGACTCCTGATCGCGTACGGCCAGGATTCGGGACGCCTTCATGCGCTCGATGCATTCGCTCGGTGACAGAACCCGGAGCGGGTCATCCTTACACGCAAGTTTGCCGGGTCTGGGAGTGGCCTTCGCGCGAGCCTGCGCCGTCGCGGCAACGAACTCCTCGGGAGTCCCGCCCTTACGCACGACATCAAAGCACCGAACAGCAGCGAGCACGTCATCCATATCCGACGAGGCCACGAACCCGACGTTGGGCGTGCTGGCGCGCAGAAATTCCGCGGTATAGACCAGGAATCCCCCACTGCCCGCATATTGGAAATCGGCATACAACACGGGTTTGCCGGACTTGGCGATCGTCTGCACCACCCGGTTCCAGCAGTTCATCTGGTAGACGATGTATCCGTCCACGCCGGCCGGTCCGTCATCGGCTAGAATCTGCTCGGCTTGTTCCGGCCCCGTCGCCAGGGTGGGCAGGAATTCATACCGCGGAAACGCCGATGCCAGCGCCCCGTTGATCTGCTCCATCGGGGGACGGAAATCGAACCCCACATTCGGCCAATCGGGTCCCGGCTGGACCTCGGCGTGCAACGAGTAGATCGTGCGAATGCGCATCGTCTCCTTGCCCGCTGCGGTGCCCCTCTTTTCCCGCCTCGCGCTCGCGCAGCCAGCCATGCCGATACACGCCGCGCAGCCCGTCGCCAGAAAACCCCGGCGGCTCAGCCCCATGCACCCGGAAAGTCTTGGCACACTTTTCATGACAGGGTCCCCCATTTCATGTGCGGGAAGAATACGCCCGCAATCGCAACTGCTCCAGTGACCATTCAAACCACATTCCCGTAGACACCGCCGGGACTCCCATCACTCTAGCCGAGGAGGCCGTGAAATTCCAG
>CAZFOG010000176.1:0-12468 GCA_964520685.1 uncultured Nitrospiraceae bacterium
GAGAGGTCATTTCTAATGAGTCCGAACATGTGACATTTCTAAAGAGTCTTGACAGTCTACCATCGACTCTAAGATCGACAGGCTACCATCGACAGGCCATTATCGAAAGGTGCGAGGAGCACGCAGAACTGGTGAGCAGGAAATGTCCTGCTACCGGTTGCTTGCGACTACTGCAAATTCAGAGCGGTCTTCGCAGAAAGGGGTGCCGGCCACGTCCGCGAGAATTTCGTCAATCGCAAACCCGCATGCCGCGAGTTCGTTTGTCAGTGCCTCGGGAGAGAAATATTGCAGCCAATTGTATATGGTACGTGTTCGGGCAGCCTCGATAATGGTGTATTTGTCCAGAACCACCTTTTCTTCCTCGTACCGGAAGGTGTTCAGGAATGCATAATAGTCCTCGGCCGACCAGAACCCGTCCATGAGGTTCTTTTCGAAATGCACCGTCTCTTCGCGCTGCCCGAACGCGTTCAACGAGTAGACATCAAGCAGCACGTGGCCGCCGGGCGCGAGGAACCGGTGGAATTTCTTCAGCATCTGATTTCGCTGAGCAGGGCTAAGCGCACAGAAATCGCACATAATCATCAGAACCAGCTCGAAACGCTCATCTGTCTCGAAATCGAGATAGTTTTCGTTAACATAACGAACCGCAAGCCCGTCCTTCCGCGCAGATTGCCGGGCATATTCGATAGATCTCGGCGAGAAATCGATGCCCGTCACCGCTGCGCCCGCCTTTGCAAGCCTGTTTGCATACAAGCCCGGCCCGCATCCGAAATCCGCGGTCCTGGTGGTCGTGGTGATGCCGAATCGCGACACGGTCCAGTCCACGGAACGCTCAATAAAGGCCAATTCCCTCGATGCGACGTCCACATCTGCGTTCAAGTGAAACGCCAACATCCGCTCCGACGTGTGCGGGTCTGTCCACAGCTCCCTTGCCGTGTAACGCTCGAATGGCCGGGGGCGGGAAAAGACGGCGTCCAGCATCTCAAATAACATCCAAGTCCTCCTTTTTCGCAGGATAATACCACTTCCCGAAACCGGAGATTCCATGCCTTTCGTCCTTGCCGCGACACAACGAAATGGCTACACTCTAGGTTTCCCAGGGTGAAGCGCCAAACTGACGAGGAGTGTACGCCATGAAACGGCATTGGTCACGCAGGCAGTTTGTGGGTATGGGAATGGCCGCATCGGCAGGAGTTGCCCTCGCAGGCATGGCCCAGGCACAAGGGACTGGCTCCAAGCCCGTGCGCGTGGGCGTCGCAGGCGTGGGCAACCGGGGTACGTCCTTGATGCAAACCATGCTCAGCATGCCCGGTGTGCAGATTCCTGCGGTGTGCGATATCAATCCCGAGCATCTCGCCCGCGCCCAAAGCCTCGTGGAGAATGCCGGCCAGCCGAAGCCGGAAGGGTACGGCGAAAACGAATTGTCCTACGAGAAGTTTATGGCCCGCGACGACCTCGACGCGGTCATTATCGCGACCTACTGGCAGTGGCACACCCCAATGGCCGTGAGCGCCATGCGCAACGGGAAGTACGCGGGCGTCGAGGTGCCTGCGGCGCTCGATGTGGCGGGGTGCTGGGAGCTGGTCAACACCTCCGAGCAGACCGGCGTGCCCTGCATGATGCTCGAGAACTGGAGCCACCGGCGCGACAACCTGGCGGTACTCAACATGGTTCGGCAGGGCCTCCTGGGCGAAATCGTGCATTGCCACTGCGCCCATTCCCACGACTGCATCGACCACTGGTTCTTTGACAAAGAAGGCAACGACCGCTGGCCGGCGGAGTTTCTCATCAAATACAACCGCGACCAGTACCCCACCCACAGCCTCGGGCCGGTCCTGAGCTGGATGGACATCAATTGCGGCGACGCCTTCGCGACCCTCACGTCGACCGCAACTGCCCAGCGGGGCATCAACGCCTATTTCGCGCGCACGTTCGGACCCCATCATCCCAACGCAACGAAGGAATTCGCCCAGGGGGACATCGTTACCACAACGATTAAAACCCACGGGGGAAAAACGATCATCGTCAACTACGACATGCAGTTGCCGCGGCCCTACGACAACCGCTGGCTGATTCAGGGTACCCTCGGCCTGTACAACGAACAGCGCAATGCCGTCTACCTCACCGGTCAAAGTCCCCAGTATCACGAATGGGAGCCCTTCCCGCCATACCAGGAGAAGTACGACCATAAATGGTGGCGCGAGGGCGGCGAGCAGGGCGGACATGGCGGCACCGATTACCTCGAACTCGCTCTCTTCCTCGACGCGGTCCGCAACAAAACCCAGACGCCCATCGACGTCTACGACTCGGTCACCATGAGCTGCGTGGTGGGCCTGTCCGGCGAATCCATCGCGAAGGGCAGCGCGCCCGTCGAAGTGCCCGATTTCACGCGCGGCAATTGGAAGACCCGCAAGCCGGCCTTTGGGCTCGAGGCCTGACAGGGGCCGCAAGGGCAAGGCGAAGAAGCAGTCGACTTATGAGCGTTCACGATACCCGCTACAGCAGTGAAGGAACCGAGCGAAACCAGTTCGGCACGTTTGCCGGGGTGTTCACGCCCTGCCTGCTGACCATTCTTGGCGTGATCCTGTTCATGCGGTCCAATTTCGTGGTCGGCCAAGCAGGCATTCTCGGGGCCGTGCTCATTCTTCTTCTGGCCAAATCGATCACGTTTCTCACCGCCCTGTCCACGAGCGCTATCGGCACCAATATGCAAGTGCGCGGAGGCGGGGCGTATTACCTTATCAGCCGCGTGCTGGGTCCCGAGTTCGGGGGCGCCATCGGTGTGATGCTCTTCCTGGCCCAGGGCGTATCCGTACCGTTCTATGTGCTCGGATTCACCGAGGCGCTGGTGCAGACCTGCCCGGACTTGCAGGGTCATGGCCAGGCAGTGGCCCTGGTCACGGCGGCCTGTCTGTTCATCGTGACGTACGTAGGGGCAGGGTGGGCCATTAAGGTCCAATTCGCCATCATGGCGGTGCTGGGCCTGTCCATTTTCGCGTTCATGGCCGGGTCGGCACTGCGGTTTTCCCCCGATACCTTCGTCGCGAACCTCCATCCCGATTTCACGGCCATCACCGCGCAAGGTGCCGACGGCGCGAATTATTCCTTCTGGATGGTATTCGCAATCTATTTCCCCGCGGCCACCGGCATTATGGCGGGCGTCAACATGTCCGGGGACCTCAAGGACCCCGCAAAAAGCCTCCCGCGGGGCACGTTGGCCGCCATATTGGTGGGGCTGGGCATCTATCTCGCGCAGATTCTCATCTCGGGCGGCGCATTCTCCCGCGAACGGCTGCTCGATGAGCCCTATCTGGCATTGAAAGACAACGCCCTGTTCCAGATGGGCTTCCTGGTCGCCGCCGGCATGTTCGCGGCCACCCTCTCGAGCGCCCTGTCGAGTTTCATGGGCGCCCCCCGCGTACTCCAAGCCGTTGCCCGCGACGGCATCCTCGCGACGCTCCGCCCCTTCGCCAGGGGCTCGCGCGGTAAAGACGAGCCCCGCCGCGGAATCATCGTGTGCGGCGCCATGTCCTTCGGCGTCATCTACTGGGCCACAACCGTGGCGGGCGACGGCGCCCTCGACTTTGTCGCGCAGATTATCACGCAATTCTTCCTCTACACCTACGGCATGCTGAACGTCGCCGCGTTTATCGAGGGCGTCGGCGGAAATCCCTCGTTCCGGCCGCGGTTCCGGTTCTTTCACTGGGGCACGGCCCTCGCGGGGAGCATCGGGTGCGTGGGCGTCGCGCTCATCATCAATCCCTGGCAGGCCGTCGTGGCCATGCTGTTCCTCGGCGCGCTGGTATGGAACATCAAGCGCCGCGAACTCGATACCGCCTTCGGCGATGCGCGGCGGGGCTTCGTATACCGTTCCGCCCGAAACAGCCTGCTCCAGCTTGCCGAAATGGAGGAATCGCCCAGGAATTGGCGGCCCACCGCCGTCGTTTTTTCCGGCAATCCCGAAAGTCGCGAGGCCCTCGTAACCTTCGCCATCTGGATGGAAGCCGGCCGTGGCGTCGTATTCCTCGCAAATGTGCTCGTGGGCAATTTCGAGGAATTCGTTGGCCACCGCATGACCGCCGCGCAGCAGCTGCGCGAATTCTGCCGCAAACGAACCATCAATGCCTTTCCCGTAATTGTAATCGACGAGAATCTCGAGAACGGCATGACAGGCGTCATGCAGGCGCTCAGCCTGGGGCCAATCCGCGCCAACATGGCCATCTTCGGCTGGTCCGCCGAACCTGCCCGCGTGAAGACGCATTTGCGCGAATTCTGCCGCGCCAAAAGCCTCGGCATGAGCGTAGTCGTCATCCATGAAGGGCGTATCCTCTTGCCGCGGGGCCGCAAACGCGTGGATATCTGGTGGCGCGGACTCAAGAACGGCGGGCTCATGGTCATCCTCGCCCATTTGCTCACCCGCAACTGGGAATGGGCGCGCACCGACATCCGCCTCCTGCGGCAAATTGAACATGAAGCCGGACGCGAATCTACCCGGGCCGACCTTCTCCAACTCCTGCGCGAGGCGCGCATGGAGGCGCACGTCGAAGTGGTCGTAAGCCAACAGCCCTTTCACGAGGTCCTCGAGCAGCACTCCGCTGATGCAGACTGCGTGTTTCTCGGGTTCGAAGTGCCGCCTGTAGGCCACGAACGGACATGGTTCCATCAGTACGAGCAGATGCTTCTCGACAAACCCACCATGATCCTCGTCAGTTCCGTCGGCGACGAGGATCTGTTGGCGTAAACGAAAACCCGCAATACCGTACCCCCCGAAGGGATGGAACCCGCGTGACCATTACTCGCTCTATCACCCCGTCCACTCCGTCCACTCCGTCCACCTTGTCCACCCCGTCCACCTTGTCCAGCTTGTCCACCCCGTCCATTCCGTCCGTGCGGGTCCGTGTTTGTCCGTGTGTCCGTGTGTCCGTGTTTCTTCACCCCGTCCATCTCGATAATTGCATCCCGCCCCAGCCCTCCCTATAATCAATGCCGCAAATAATCGCTTGTGTTCGCAGGAAGGGCCCGTACATGGTGGAGTTACCCCGGGCTACCCTCGGGCAATTGCTTTGGGGGGTAGGACTTTTCGTCGGTCTGATCATTGTCGCGTTCTCAGTCGAGCGCTTTCGCCAGCGCAAGCGCAGCGGCAGACAGCTCGCGGCTGAATGGAGCACCGTCGAGACCATCATCCGTGACAAAGAACTGACTCCCGAGGAACAGAAAGCGTTGCGGACCCTGATTCGCAAGCAGTCTCCCCGTGAGCCGCTGCGGGTCGTCACTGTCCGCCAGCACTTCGACGAGTGTGTGGACCGCATGATGGAGTCCCTCGGTCAATCCAGGGATCACCGGCAATACGCCGAGACCGGGGCGCTGTTACGCGACGTGCGCGTCGCCCTGGCCCTCGATTACGTCCCCTTTGGCCAGCGCATTCAGTCCACGCGCGAGTTGTCGGGAGGACAATTGATTTCCCTGGCGCTCGCCTCGGATACCAAGCCCCGATGGCATTCCGGGCGCGTCGAATCCCTGGACGAGGCCTATCTCTTCATCGCACTTGATGATATGGACGCCCGGTCTCTCAACGAATTGCAGCCCGACACCGAGGTCCGCGCCCGGCTCTGGCGCGAAGATGATGCCCGGTACGCCTTCATGTTGACCTGTGCGGGCATGCGCGAAACCCCGCCGTCGTACATTTTCTGCCACAGTGCACAACTTGACCGTCTCCAGGCGCGCAGCGATTACCGGATACGCCACGAGCAAACCACGTCCATCGGCGTGATCAGCAAGCCGCTGGACGAGCTGGACGTGCAACGCCTCGCGGAACGCCCTCTCGTGACCAAGCTTCGCGGCCGCATCACCAATCTCAGCGCCGGTGGCTGCGCCCTCGTCGTCCAACAGTCCATTCCCGGCCAGGTGCTGCTCCGGATCGTCGTGGAACTCGACGATTGGGAGCCCTTCGACCTTTTCGCGCGCATTGTCGCGACCACGCCCATTTCGGGGGGGCGGACGTTCGTGCGGACTTCGTTTGTCGCAATCGACGACGAAAAACGGGACAAAATTGCGCGGTACATCATGCGCCGCCAGCAGCGTCTTTCAGAGGCCCATGAATCCGAGCACTGATCCCTTCACCATTCTTCCGGATGCATTCCGCGCCGTGCTCCGCAGTCCCCGTGCACTCGCGCTGTACATCGCCCTGGCCATGGGCGTCGTCAGCCTCAAACTCGCCATCATGTACGCATTGACCGGGGGCGGTGACATGCCCGATGACCCCGAAATGCCCGTGCGCCTCGTCGAGTTGGTCACCGACCTGGTGCTCGCCGGGACCTGGGCATTCGCACAGACCGTTGCCTTCTCATGGCTCGGCCAGGACTTGGACCGCCCCCTGTGGCGCATCAAAGGTATCCGCGACGCCATGGCGCGCTTCTTCTATCTGTGGCTTATGCTCGATTTGCTGATCATCGTGTTCAGCACCATCGCCGGAAAACTCCTCGAGGCCGACATTACCAGCCCGATGGGCCAGTTCATGCTGCTCCTCTTCATGACCATGCAGGTCATTGCCATCCCGATTGGCGCGGCCATTATGTTTCACGGTGAACTGAAGTGGCGGGAATTGGGCCAAAGCCTGGCCCCTCTTGGCCGCCAGTTTTTCGCAACCTTTATGGTAGTGGCGTTCAGCGCGTGTATCCTCGTGGCGTTGCTCTTTATCGTGCTCCCCGCCACCGCTGACCGGCTCTGGATGCGTCCGCTTATCGAAATCCCCAGCGGATTCACCGAATGCATGGTCTTTGCCGCCACCTGGTTCATCTGTATCATGGACCGCGAGGCGGAACCCGAGGGCGACGATTTCGACTTCTGATTCGCGCAGGTGGCTCATGCTGGTTCAATTCTCATACGGCGAATGCCTCATCGAAGCCAATCTCGATTGGGGACGCTGTCTTGGCGTGCTGGATGTGGCTCCGGCGGCGCCTCTCTCCGACCCGGCCGCCGCGCTGCGGGAAGGCCTCCAGAAGCCCATCGGTCTTTGTGCTCCCCTGTTGGACTCCATCAGGCCGCGCCAGCGCGTACTCGTCATCGTCTCGGACAGCTTCCGGCGGACCGGTGTCGATCAGCTACTTCCCGCACTGCTCGATGAATTGGCCGGCCGGGGCGTGCGTGACGGCGACATTGCCTTCCTCGTCGCTACCGGAACCCATCGGCCTCCCACGGAGATCGAACTGTGCGCCATCCTCGGGCATGAGGTGTTCGAGCGTTTCTGCAGCCGGATCCTTTGCCACAATCCTCACGACGCCGGCAACATGACCTACCTCGGCGCCACCTCGCGTGGAACTCCCGTCATGGTAAATAGCGCCGCGCTCGAAGCGGACCACGTTATCGTCACGGGGGCGACAGTCCTGCACTATTTCGGCGGATTCGGCGGCGGATGCAAGTCGCTCGTGCCCGGCATAAGCGCGGTCGAGACCATATCCCGCAATCATTCGCTGAACCTTGACCCCAAGCGTGGCGAGTTGAATCCCGACGTGGGGATCGGGCGTCTCCAAGGAAATCCGGTCGCCGAGGATATGCTCGAAGGCGCGCGCATGCTCCCGGTCACCGGCATCATCAACACAGTGCTCAACCGGGATGGCGCCATTGCGGGGGTATTCGCGGGAGAACTGGAATCCGCGCACCGCAAGGCCGCCGCCTTCGCCCTCCGGATGTTCGGCCTGCGCATCACGGAAAAGGCCGATCTCGTCATCGCCTCGGCCGGGCCGCGCAAAAACTATGTGCAATCGCACAAGGCCTTGTTCAACGCGTACCAGGCCGTGAAACCAACCGGGCGCATCGTGCTGGCGGCCCGGTGTGAAGAGGGACTGGGCGGCGAGCAGTTCGAGAAATGGCTCCGCCTCGGCAGCCGTGACGCCGTCATCGAAGGCTTGCGCCAGCGCAGCGAAATCAATGGCCAGACCGCGCTCTCGACCATCGAGAAAGCCCCCATCACATGGTTTGTGACTGATCTGCCGCCGGAAGACGTCGCCGCCCTCAAAGCGCGGAAAGCCCCGTCCCTCGCGGTTGCCCTCGAATATGCGCGAGAAGACCTGGCCGCTGCCGGGGTCAACGACCCCACCTGCTACGTCATGCCCAACGCCGCGTATTCAGTTCCCTTTGCCGGGGCGTTGCCCGAAATTCCCTGACCCCCCACGGCCAGAATCACGCGCCCGTCTATCCCTCAGCTCCCCGTAGGTTTCAGGGCGGCGCGCAGATGTTCGCGATTCATTTTCGCGATGTGCTCGACGCTGATACCCTTCGGGCATGCGGCCCCGCACTCGTAATGGTTCGAACAGTTGCCGAACCCTTCCCGGTCCATCTGCTCGACCATATTCAAGACGCGGCGGTTCGCCTCGACGCGCCCCTGGGGAAGGTGGGCAAGGTGGCTCACCTTCGCCGCCACGAACAACATGGCCGACCCGTTCGGACACGCCGCCACACACGCCCCGCACCCGATGCACTGGGCAGCATCCATGGCCACGTCCGCTTCTTCTTTTTCAACGGGGATCGAGTGGGCGTCGGGCGCCGAGCCCGTCCGCATCGTTATGTACCCGCCCGCGCGTATGACCCGGTCGAACGCCGACCGATCCACTACCAGATCCTTGATTAAGGGAAACGCGCGCGACCGCCACGGTTCGATAACAATCGTGTCGCCGTCGTTGAAATGCCGCATGTGCAACTGACAGAGCGTCGTCTCGCGTTCCGGGCCGTGCGCCTGCCCGTTCACCACCGCGCCGCAGCTTCCGCAGATGCCCTCGCGACAGTCGTGCTCGAACGCCACGGGTTCTTCACCGCGCTTCTCGAGCTGGGCGTTCAGGATATCGAGCATTTCGAGAAACGACGCGTCCGTATCGACGGCCTTCATCTCATATGTCTCGAGGCGTCCCTTCGCGCGCGCATTCTTCTGTCGCCAGACCTTGACCGTCAAATTTATGGTCTTACCCATCCATGCAACTCCCGGAAATCACTCGCATCACTTGTAACTCCGTTGCGTCGGCGTGACCACTTCAAATGTCAATTCTTCTTTGTGCAGCGCGGGCGCCCGGCCGTCTCCCTGGTACTCCCACGCCGCCACGTAGGCGAATGCCTCGTCGTTGCGCTGCGCTTCGCCGTCTTCGGTCTGGTATTCCTCGCGGAAATGCCCGCCGCACGATTCCTCGCGGTGCAGCGCGTCAATGGCCATCAATTCCGTCAATTCAAGGAAATCGGCCACCCGTCCCGCCTTCTCGAGGCTTTGGTTCAGGTCTTCGTTTTCTCCCGTTACGATAACATTCTTCCAGAACTCCTCGCGTATTGCGGGAATCTCGGAAAGCGCATCCTCCAAACCTTTGCGGTTGCGCGACATCCCGATCTTGTCCCACACCACCATGCCCAGCTCGCGATGGAGCTCGTCCACCGTGCGCTTGCCCTTGATGGCCAGCAGTCTGTGCATCCGCTCCGACACCGCCTTCTCCGTTGCCCGAAACTCCGGGTGCGAACCGTCGAGCTGGTCCGGCTGAATCCGCGCAAGATAGTCCGCCATCGTGTACGAAATGACGAAATACCCGTCCGCCAAGCCCTGCATCAACGCGCTCGCGCCAAGGCGGTTTGCGCCGTGGTCCGAGAAATTCGCCTCGCCGGCCACAAACAGCCCCGGCAAATTGCTCATCAGGTTGTAATCCACCCACAATCCGCCCATGGTGTAGTGCACCGCGGGGTAGATCATCATGGGCTGCACATAGGGATCTTCCGCCACGATACGCTCGTACATCTGGAAAAGGTTGCCGTAACGCGCCTCGATGGTGTCTCTCCCCAGCCGCTCGATGGAGTCACGAAAGTCCAGGTAAACGGCCATGCGCGTCGGGCCCACGCCACGCCCGCTGTCGCACTGGTCTTTGGCGTTGCGCGAGGCCACGTCGCGCGGCACCAGGTTGCCGAAGGCCGGGTACTTCTCCTCAAGGTAGTAATGGCGGTCCTCCTCGGGAATCTCGTTCGGGTGGCGCGGGTCCTCGGGATTCCGGGGTACCCAGATCCGCCCGTCGTTGCGCAGACTCTCGCTCATAAGCGTCAATTTCGACTGATAATCCCCGTGCACCGGAATGCACGTCGGGTGAATCTGCGTGAAACAGGGATTGGCGAAATGCGCGCCCTTTTTGTATGCCCGCCAAATGGCGGTCGCATTACTGGCCTTCGCGTTGGTTGACAGAAAATACGCGTTGCCGTACCCGCCCGTTGCCAACAGCACCGCGTCGGCTACGTGCGATTCAATGGCCCCCGTGAGCAAATTGCGAACCACGATTCCGCGCGCACGGCCGTCCACCACAACCAGCTCAAGCATTTCGCGGCGCGGATACAGGGTCACGGACCCGTTCTGGACCTCTTTCATCAGGGCGCTGTAGGCGCCGAGCAGCAACTGCTGGCCCGTCTGGCCCCGCGCGTAAAACGTCCGCGATACCTGCGCCCCCCCGAACGAGCGGTTGTCGAGCAGGCCGCCATACTCGCGCGCAAACGGCACTCCCTGCGCGACACACTGGTCGATGATGTCCACGCTCAGTTCCGCCAAACGGTAAACATTCGCCTCGCGCGAACGGTAGTCGCCGCCCTTGATCGTATCGTAAAACAGCCGGTAAACGCTGTCGCCGTCGTTTTGGTAGTTTTTTGCGGCGTTGATGCCTCCCTGCGCCGCGATGCTATGCGCGCGCCGCGGGGTATCGTGGATGCAAAAGGCCTTGACGTTATACCCCAGTTCGCCCAGTGTCGCCGCCGCCGAGGCCCCCGCCAAACCCGTTCCCACAACGATTACCGCATACTTCCGCCGGTTCGCCGGGTTCACCAGTTTCATGTCAAACTTGTGCTGCGTCCATTTCTGGTCGATCGGGCCGGCAGGCACTCTGGACTCTAGACTCATGCTCACACTCCAATGCCTATCGTATAGTGACGGACGATCACATAAACCGGAATCGAACTGTAGCCCAGAGCCACCAGCAACCCGATGATGCGGCTTATTCGCAACAGCTTCGGCCGTTGCTGCCCCAGAGGCGTCCCCAGCGACTGGAAGACGCTTTCAATCCCGTGACTCAGATGCATTCCCAGCAACGACACCGCCAGGATGTAAAATCCCGCCCGCAACGGGTTCAAAAACGAATTCCAGACCAGCCCGAACAGGCCCAGGCTCTCGTCATTGTTCACCCCCGCAATCACCGTCGACGGGCCAACCTTCTCCGGAAACGTGAAATCGTTAAGGTGCACAAAGACGTAGAGGAATACCAGCGCCCCGGACAGAATCATGGTGCGCTTCGCCCACGTGGTCTCGCCCAGCGTGTTGCGCGCGATATAGCGCTCGCCCCGCGCCGCACGGTTCTCCAGAGTCACCCACACCGTGAACGTGATATGCGTCACAAATGCGGCAAGTAGCCCCGAACGGACAACCCACAAAAAGGCTCCCAGCCCCTGGATCTTCTCGGCGTAGGCGTTCAGCGCATCCGGCCCCGCAAAAATGAGGAAATTGCCCGCCAGATGCCCGAAGATGAACGTCACCAGCATGATGCCCGTCACGGCGACAATCTGTTTCTTGACGACTGAACGCTTCAGCAATGCAGAGATATTCGAAGCCATCTGCGTATCCCGGTTATTTACGCCTGGTCTTCGCCAAACGCGCCCACGAATTCCACTACATACTCCGCCATGCGCACGAATATAGCATACAAAGGCGGCCAAGGGCACCGTAATCAAACCGCCAGATAGCTGGCGGAAATCCCTGCGCTCAGAGAGCGGTGCAGATACTTCGTTCACGTTGCATGCGCGTGTGTCTGAAGCGGCCCGGCCGTGACAGATTCGCTCAGGTATTCGCAATTACAGCGCCAACGGCGCGGGATATACCAGCCCGGCCTGAAGGGCCAGGAAAACGGTATCAACAGAAGAAGGCGGGCTGAAGGCCCGCAACATTGCGTTATCACCGCCCGGCTGCCTTTCCCGCCAACCGTTCATAGCGCTCCCGCACCTCGTCCGCGGACAAGGCCCGGTCGTACAGCTTAACCTCGTCCAGCAATCCCGCGAAATATGCGTCGTGGCCCACCGCATAGTTCCCCAGCACCAGCGGAAATGTGTTGGGCCGGATCGGGCCGGACCGTTCCATAACGCCCTGTTCTTCGCCGTCCACATAGATCCGCAGTGCCTGGCCGTCGTATGTCCCGGCGAGATGCACCCAGCGCCCCGCCGGAAGGTCCGTCTCCGCTTTGAGATGATGGCTCCAGGGCGTCAACGGAATCTCGAAACAGGGCTTGCCATCCAGCACCCCCATGCGGTAGCCCGTCCACGTGCCCCCCGAGAAGACGCGGTTCAGAAACCACGCGTTCTTTTGGCCCATTACAGCGGAGTGCACCCAGCATTCGACCGACATCGCCGATTCTACCGAGAGAACCGGGCGGTTCGGGACACGCACCGAGCCCCCGTCGCATACAAGGGCATACCCGT
>CAZFOG010000177.1:0-12458 GCA_964520685.1 uncultured Nitrospiraceae bacterium
AGTCGAGATGCGAAAAGTGACTTGGCCGGCCAAGGATGAGGTGCGTTCATCCACCTCGGTGGTGCTTTTTATGCTTGGTCTCATGGCGATCATCATCGGGCTGTACGACAAGGTGTCCGTGGTGTTTGTCTGGCTGCTGCTTAAACTCGGGTAGGAGTCTCCAGCGGTGTCCGAGGAAAAGAACGACAAAAAGCCCCAGGGACTCGACGAGGAGCTCCGGGAGCGTCAATCGGAGCGCGCCGCGGAAGACGCGGCGGACCGCGAGTTCGCCGCGAGCTTTTTCGGCGATGTGAAGAAGGAACCTTCCGAGGAAGAGGACGCTGCCGAGGCCGAGGCGCGCAAAGCGCTCACGGAAGAACTGCGCAAGGAGCAGCAGGAGCAGGAGGAAGACGAGGCCACGGCGGAATTGCAGGCACGCCGGTTTCTTGCCGGCGATGACAGCGACCGCGCCCAGAAGTCCGTCGAAGTCGAAGCGCGGTTTCCTGCAACCCTTTCAGCGGGCGACGAGGAGGACGCTGACGAGGGACCGAAAGAGGATCCCGTTCTTGCGAGCCTCAAGCCGGATCCCGACGATGGCATTCGCCGCCGGTGGTATGCGTTGCACGCCTACTCGGGCCAGGAAGGAAGCGTGCGAAAGAACCTTCTGGTGCAGGCGGAGCAGCAGGGGCTCGATGATATGATCGGCGGCGTGCTGGTGCCCATGGAGCAGGTGGCCGAGATCAAGGGCGGTGAAAAGCGTATTTCGAAGCGCAAGTTTTTCCCGGGGTATGTGTTGGTGCGGCTTCCGGAACACCCGGAACGGCAACCGGAATTGTGGCACTTGATCAACAATACGCCCGGCGTGAGCGGATTCATCGGGTCGCGGCACACCCCGGTGCCGCTGGAAGACGCCGAGGTCAACGCGATCATCGACGAAATTCGCGGTGAGCGGACCCGGCCCAAGCCGAAGGTCAAATTCGAGGTAGGTGAGCGGGTCAAGATCATAGACGGCCCCTTCTCGAATTTCCTGGGCAACATTGACGATATCGACGTGGATCGCGGCACCCTGAAGGTGATGGTTGAGATATTCGAGCGCTTGACGAGCGTTGAAGTCGAATTCTGGCAAGTCGAGAAGATCTGATTTACCTTAACGTACGGAGAATACGGTGCGATGGCGAAGGGTAAGAAGGGCAAGAATGTTACGGCGCTGATAAAGTTGCAGTGTCCCGCGGGCCAGGCCAATCCGGCGCCGCCGGTGGGTCCGGCCTTGGGTCAACACGGCGTCAACATTATGGATTTCTGCAAGCAGTTCAACGAGCGGACCAAGGACCAGCAGGGCCTTATCATTCCGGTCGTGATCACGGTGTTCGAGGATCGGAGTTTTTCGTTCATCACGAAGAGTCCGCCTGCGGCCGTGCTCATCAAGCGTGCCGCCAAGCTTGCCAAGGCAAGCGGCGAGCCCAACCGTACCAAGGTGGGTTCGGTGACGCGGGCACAGCTCGAAGAGATTGCAACAATCAAGAAGAACGATCTCAATGCCGCCGATATGGATGCGGCGGTGCGCATGCTCGCGGGCACGGCCCGAAGCATGGGCATTCTGGTAGAGAACTGAGCGTCGCGTCCCCGGCCCCGGGGCCGCGCTTTTTTGCGTAACCAGATGTGGGAGGGCAATGGGCCCGGTGACCACAGGGAGGTAGTGCAATGGCGACGGTATCGAAGCGTAGAAAAGTATTGGACGAAAAGGGCCTCAAGCAAATCGGCTGCACCCTGGAAGAAGCTGCCGAGGGGGTCAAGGCGTGTGCGACGGCGAAGTTCGACGAGACGATCGAACTCGCTTTTACGTTGGGCGTGGATCCGCGCCACGCGGAGCAGATGGTTCGCGGTTCCGTGTCGCTTCCCCACGGCACCGGCAAGCAGGTGCGCGTGGTGGTCTTTTGCAAGGAGACCGAACAGGTCAACGCGGCCAAAGAAGCCGGCGCCTTCGAAGTGGGTGCGGAAGAGCTGGTCGCGAAAGTGCAAGGCGGCTGGACCGATTTCGACGTTGCCGTGGCCTCGCCGGACATGATGCGCGAAGTCGGCAAGCTGGGTAAAGTACTGGGTCCCCGGGGATTGATGCCCAGCCCCAAGGCCGGGACGGTCACGGCGAAAGTCGGCGAAGCCGTCATCGATATCATGAAAGGCAAGATCGACTACCGCGTCGACAAGAATGCCAACATCCATGTGCCGATTGGCAAAGCGTCGTTCACTACCGAGCAGATCAGGGAAAACGCGGCTGCCGTCATCGAGTCGGTTATCAAGGCCCGTCCTTCGGCGTGCAAAGGAACCTACTTGAAGACCTGCAGCATGAGCAGCACCATGGGTCCCGGATTCCGTATGGACGCGCCGAGCCTGCTCAGCCAGTTTCGCGCGTGATGAGTTCTGTTGGAGGTTTTTGACCGCATGCAAGGGCGCAGCGTCCCGGATCGCACGGGGGCAGCGTCCTTTTTTCGTGACACGATGCTCATCCCGGACGTGGAAGCGCCGGAACGGCGATGGGCGAATTTCGCAAGCAGCAGAAGGAGGGTACGATGAGCCAGGAGATGAAGGGGGTCTTGTTCACGTCGGAATCGGTGACGGAGGGGCATCCGGACAAACTTGCGGATTTCGTGTCCGATTCCGTGCTTGACGCCCTGTTCGAGCAGGATCCGATGAGCCGCGTGGCTTGCGAGACGCTGGTCACGACTGGTTTCTGCGTAGTTGCGGGGGAGATCACGACCCATGCCGTGGTGGACTATCAGCAAGTGGCGCGCGACGCCATTGTGGCGATTGGATACAAGGGAGGCGACTCGGGCTTTGACGGCCGGACCTGCGGGGTCCTTGTCGCACTGGACAAGCAATCGCCCGATATCGCCCAGGGCGTGGACTCGACACGCGATAAGGAACAGGGCGCCGGCGATCAGGGCATGATGTTCGGATATGCCTGTAATGAAACCCCCGAACTGATGCCGCTGCCGATTTCGCTGGCGCATAAACTCGGCTTGAAACTCTCCGAACTGCGTCACAGCGGTGCGTTGCCCTGGCTTCAGCCGGACGGCAAGTCGCAGGTCACGGTCGAGTACCGCGACGAGAAACCCCATCGCATTCATACCATCGTGATCTCGAACCAGCATTCCCCGGATATCTCGCAGAAAGAGATCTTCGATACCGTTGTCCGGGAAGTCTGCGAACCGGTCGTACCAAAGGCCCTGGTGAACGGGGACATTATCTACCATGTGAATCCGACCGGGCGGTTTGTGGTGGGCGGCCCCGTGGGCGATTGCGGCTTGACCGGCCGCAAGATCATTGTCGATACCTATGGCGGCATGGGGCGTCATGGCGGCGGCGCCTTCAGCGGCAAGGACCCCTCGAAAGTCGATCGCTCCGCGGCCTATATGGCGCGTTACATGGCGAAGAATGTGGTTGCGGCGGGCCTCGCGCAGAAGTGCGAAGTCCAGCTGGCGTATGCGATCGGCGTCGCGCGCCCCGTATCCATCAATGTGACCACCTTCGGTACCGGCAAAATTGACGACGATTCACTCTCCGATATTCTTGCCGGTGAATTCGATTGCCGCCCGGCCGCCATTCTCGAGACGCTGAATCTGCGCACGCCCATCTTCCGCAAGACGACCAACTATGGCCACTTCGGCCGCGAAGATGCCGGGCTGCGCTGGGAACAGACCGATCGCGCCGATGCCCTGCGTCAGAAAGCGGGCGTTTAGTTTGTATGGTACGGTGAGCTGCGAGGGAGGGCCAAGGGAAGGGCATTTCCCTCGCAGTCTCTTTTGGGGACATCGCCAGGAGTATTCGTTTAGCCAGTCGGGAGGGTGACTGCATGCAGGCCGCAGGCGCATGTCTGCTTAGGACACTGCTCGCGGGGGTCTTCTTTTTCGCGCTGGACGCGTTTGCCGATTCCGGCGATGGGGCCGCAAGTGACCAGGCACAGGCTGTCTCTTCGCGGAAGGCGGTGTATCTGACCTTTGACGACGGGCCGTCCGAAGTGACCTTGGCAATACTCGACACACTCAAAGAACACGAGGCCGTGGCCACGTTTTTTGTCTGCGGGAACGTCACCGAATTCGGGAATACGGTCTACAATCGCATCCTTGACGAGGGCCATGCCCTGGGGAATCACACCTTTTCCCACCGCTACGACAAAGTGTATGCGTCGGCTGATGCTTTCGAGCAGAACGTAGCGCGTCTCGATGACCTGATCCACACGTTCACCGGTACCCGACCGCGCCTGTTGCGGTTTCCGGGCGGTTCCAACAACGGCATCACGAAGGGACCGGATGGCACGAGCATCACCCATGAGCTGGTGAGCCGGATGGCGAAGAAGGGATACCGGCATTTCGATTGGAATGTGGACTCGCGTGATTATGGAGTCAATGCCAGGAATGCGGATGCTATTGCCAAGACGGTCGCCGAGGGCGTTTTGCGGTATGACGAGGCGATAGTCCTCATGCACGACAGCTATTTGCGCGCGGCGACGGCGAAAGCGCTACCGGCGATCATCCGGGAATTGCGGTCGAAGGGATATGCGTTCAAGACCCTGTCCGATACATCGTTCGCGGTGCAGTTTCTGAAGCCGCCGGCGGTCACGGGCGAATAGAATCGCTTTGCGGCGCGCGCTGGCGCCGCCGGCTTCGCTCTACTCCTTCGTGTATCCGTCAGTCTCGTGAAGGTGCCACACGAATGTTGCGGTGGCGCAGGCGGGAATCTCGGCCACGAAAGATTTTCCGCGCCACGCGATGGTGAAGGTGCTCGCATTGCGGTCGGCATTGGCAACAACAAGCGCGATGGTGTCATCGGGATTCAGGAAGGCGACATTACCAAACCGCTGGCTGCGGAAATCCGTTGACTCGATGCGGACGGCGTCGCGCTGGATGAATCGCATGAACTGGCCGTACATGCAGTAGTCGTGCCGGTAAACAAGGGTCCTTGTTGCGGTATCGAGCACGATGCACGTTGGCGAGCAGGGGTGGGGGCCCGGATTGGGCTGCCCTTTGTCGTCGATGATGGTCACCCACGCATTGTAGCTGCGGGCCCAGTTGCGCAGGAACGCGATGATTTGGATAGCGCCCCGTGTGCCGAAGGTGGAACCTTCCGTCAAATAGATGTTTTTTGACGGAAACAGGTCATGCAGGCGCGACATGGCCTCGGGCGCTCCCTCATAGTGGTGAAAGCCCGTGCCGTCGATATACTGGGCGGCTTTCTCATCGCTCAGGACGTTCTTGGGCCACCCCAGCGGCTCGAAATTGTGGTCCCAGCACCAGATCTTGACGTCGATGTCCTGTCGCGCGAGCTCGGGTCCAAGATGGCCGGCGATAAACTCGGCCTGCTGCTGCGACGACCACCGGCACGTGGGATAGGTGGGGGGATTGTAGTCCGGCTCGTTCTGCAGCGTCAGGGCGTAGATGGGGATGCCCTCGGCTTTGTAAGCCTGGATGAAATGCGTTAAATAGCGGGCATAAACAGCATAGTACTTCGAGTCGAACCGTCCGCCTCCGATCTTCCCGTTGGAGGTCATCCAGCCGGGGGGACTCCAGGGCGAGGCAAAGAACAACAGGTCCGGGTTCTTCTCGAGCGCTATCTGGAGAATCGGCAAGACGTACTCACGGTCCTTTTCAATCGAGAAGTGTTCGAGCGACGCATCGTCCGGGACGTCGGCGTAGGTGTACCACGGCGAGGCGGTAAAGTCGGGCGTGCCGATGCAGATGCGCATCAGGTTCATGCCGATACCGGTTTCAGGGCTGACAATCCGTTCCACGGCACGTTCCTGCTCCTCGGGGGGAAGCAGGCTGATGTTGTAGCACGTGGCATGGTCCAGAGACGAACCCAGCCCGAGGATGGACTGGTAGCGGACGGCGTCATCGAGCTTCAGGTCTGCCCTGGCCGCTGCAGGGCCAAACGATAGTGCCGGCTGCTCCGACAGGACGTGGTGCATATCCTCGGAGGATAGCCACCATGCCACGTCTTGTGACAGAGATTGCCGACCCGCCAGGAAGAAGAGAGCCCCGGCAAAACACCTCCCCAAGAAAAGCGAGTATCGCATCAAGCGCCGTCCTTTCCACGCTGCTCCGCGCTTCCGGGAACTAGACTATCATTGATGCGCCCGTCCGTAAATGGAAAGTATCCGCGATAGAGGGAGTCGGCGGGGAACGTCTGGTTCACGAACCCTCCAGGGCTTGCGCGACGGCCTGGAGAAGGGCGGCGCGGTCGAATGGTTTGGCCAGGGTTACACACGCTCCGAGATCACGAGCGGAGGCCAGTAAGGGGTCGCCCGTGCGGATACCGCCGCCCGAAATCGCAATGATTCGCGCGGTGGGATGAGCCCCCAACAGCTCGCCAATGGCCTGAAGCCCGTTCATCTTTGGCATCACCAGGTCCGTGATGACCAGGTCGAAGGCTTTTTCGGCATAGACGGTGAGGGCCGCCTCGCCTTCGGACACCACCACAACCTCGTGGCCTTCCCGTTCCAGGAGCTTGCGGAGCAGCGAGCGAACCGCTTCTTCATCATCCACCACCAGAACACATGCCATGCAACGCTGCCTCCAAACTGAAGAAGGCCCTGATGGCCAGGGCCAATAGCTGCAATCCCCTTGCTTTCAGCCCAGCCTGCTGCCTGCCGGGCATCCGGAACGAGTATGACACACGAATCATGACGCTTTCAATAGACAACTACGTGTCGTGACAACTACGCACCATAGCACGGGAGACACGCGGTGCGGCGTGCATCGGAGCAGACGGGTTCTCACTCACGCGAGGAACCGCGTTATAATTCAGCAAGAACAGCAGCGCAATGCGACATCGCGATATTCGGCGTAGAGCAAAACTCGTGGATGCGCTGCACGGTTTTTGAGGCCGGTGATCTGGGCTCGAAGGCTGCTGCGCAGGCGTGACCAAAACACGCGTGGACTTGTTGAAATGCACCCGGAATTGTGATAAAGTTCACGATTAGACGGCGGATTCAGTCTTACCCGCATTTCCCTCGTCTCAGCTGAGCTGTATAAACCACTGACTGCCAGTATGTTCCGTAAGCGAAACTATCGCAACGGTGGAGGCCCATAAGCATGAGCGATGATTACAGAGAAATCGTCCAGGAAATTGTCGAGACGTTCGGCAAGGACAAGAAACGCTTGATGGATATTGCGCGCGCCGTGCATGCCAGGGTGGGGCATCTCTCGGAAGAGGTTGTCGGCGTCATTGCGGATGCCCTGGGCTGCCACCGGGTTGAAGTGCGCGACATGGCGTCGTTCTACGCGTTCTTTTCGCGGGAACCGAAAGGCGCCACGACCATTCGCCTGTGCAACGCGGTGGTCGAGCGTATGAAGGGGGCCGCTGCCGTGGCCAAGGCGTTCGAGGATGCCGTGGGTTGCCGGTTTGGCGAAACGAGCGCGGATGGTCTGATCAGCCTCGAGTACACGGCCTGCATCGGGATGTCGGACCAGGCGCCGGCGGCGCTTGTGAACGGTAAGGTGTTGACCAATATCCGGCCCAAAGACGTCAAGGCCATTGTCGATGCTGTGCGTTCGGGAAAACTGCACGAGGGCGGTGCGATGAGTATAAGCGGAGTGGAGTCGAATCTGCGCCAGGCCGGCCCGGTCGTCTTTTCTCCATTGGAGCGGGGCATTGCCATTCGCAAGGCTCTCAGCATGAGTCCCCAAGAAGTTATCGGCGAAATGAACAAGTCGCGCGTGCGCGGCCGTGGCGGTGCGGGATTCCCCCTCGCCATGAAATGGGATTTCTGCCGCAAAGCAAAGGCCGATGCGCATTACGTCATTTGCAACGGTGACGAAGGCGAGCCCGGCACGTTCAAGGATCGGGTGATCCTGACGGAATGCCCCGACTTGGTGTTCGAGGGCATGACGATCGCCGGCTATGCCGTTGGTGCGAAGGAAGGGTTTCTTTATCTGCGCGGTGAGTACGAACACCTGCTACCACACCTCGAGCAAGTCCTGGCGAAACGCCGCCGTATGGGGCTTCTCGGCGAGAACGTCTGCGGTAGTGAAGGATTCGATTTCGACATTCGCATCCAGATGGGCGCGGGGGCGTATATCTGCGGCGAGGAATCGGCCCTTATCGAGTCGCTCGAGGGCAAACGGGGCGCCCCGCGCGACAGACCCCCGTTCCCGGTTCAAAAAGGCTATCTGGACCGGCCAACGAGCGTGAACAACATCGAAACGCTGTGCTGTGCGGCGCGCATTATGGAACGCGGCGCGGACTGGTTCGCCGCGATGGGCACGAAGGATTCGACGGGCACCAAACTGCTCAGCGTCTCGGGCGACTGCGAATCTCCTGGTGTCTACGAAGTCGAGTACGGCATAAGCGTCGAGAACCTTCTCGAGATGGTTGGCGGAGCCGGTGCGCAAGCCGTTCAGATCGGCGGGCCGTCGGGGCAATGCATCGCACCGAAAGATTTTGGACGCAGCATTTGCTTCGAGGATCTGCCCACCGGCGGTTCGACCATCGTTTTCGGCCAGGACCGGGACCTTCTCGAGTGCATGGACGGGTTCCTGGAATTCTTCGTCGAGGAGTCGTGCGGCTGGTGCGCGCCCTGCCGTGCGGGCACGACCATTCTCAAGATGCAGTTCGAAAAGATCCTGAAGGGTCGCGGTACCGCCGAGGATCTGAAAAAGCTCGAAGAGATCGCCAATACCGTGAAGTTCATGAGCCGTTGCGGATTGGGTCAGACGGCGGGGAATCCGGTGCTGACCACGTTGCGCAACTTCCCGGGCCTGTACGAGGCCCGCATTAAGCCGGTGGATTTCATTCCGGCCTTCGATATCAAGGAAGCTATGAAGGAAGCGTGCTCCATTACCGGGCAGAAACCGCACGACGTGGAGGTGTAATTCGGATGAGCGAAAACACGGTGAACATCATCATTGACGGTGTCGAAGTCCAGGCGAACGAAGGGCAGACCATCCTTCAGGCCGCCGATGACGCCGGTATCTATATCCCACGGCTGTGCTATATGAAGGGCCTGATTCCCGGCGGGCACTGCCGCATCTGCACCGTAAAGGTCAACGGCCGCCCGGCGAGTTCGTGCACCTTCCCCGTGAGCGAGGGCCTTGTCATCGAGAACGACACGGAAGAGTTGACGAAGCTGCGGCGCAACGTGGTCGAGATGCTTTTCGCGGAAGGCAATCACGTTTGCCCATCCTGCGAAGCGAGCGGCAATTGCGAGCTGCAGGCCATGGCGTATCGCCTGGGCATGCTCGCCGTCACGGTGCCGTTCCTGCGCAAACCACGCGAGCTCGATGCCACCCACCCCGACGTCTACATCGATCGCGATCGCTGCATTCTCTGCGGCCGGTGCGCCCGGGCGTCGGTAGCAGAGGGCAAGCGCGTCTTCGGTTTCGAGGGGCGCGGCACCAACAAACGCATCGCGGTGGACGGCGTGCACGGCCTCAAGGAAGCTGGCCTGAAGGCCGCCGATACGGCTGCCAAGGCGTGCCCGACCGGCTGTCTGACGCTCAAGCACACGGCCTGGAAAGTGCCGGTGGGCGAACGGCGTTACGACAAGACTCCCATCGGAAGCGATATCGAGCAGAAACAGCCGGTAGGCTAAACGATACAGGAAAGGGTAGACACCATGGCGAAGCCACTAGTAGCAACCGCCCCCTTCACGGGCTGTTTCGGTTGTCATATGTCCCTGCTGGACATTGATGAACGGATTCTCGATCTGGTGGAGTTGGTCGAGTTCCACAAGTCGCCCATCAACGATATCAAGAAGTTCACGCGTCCCGTCGACGTGGGTCTCCTCGAGGGAGGCATCAGCAACGACGAGAATTACGAGCAACTGCTGCTGTTCCGCAAGCACTGCAAAATCCTGGTGTCGGTGGGGCAGTGTGCCATTACGGGTGGCGTTCCTGCCTACCGCAATACCGTGCCCCTGAGAGAGTGTCTCGAAGAAGCGTACAAAAAGGGCCCAACCGTCGTAGACGGCGGCACCTTTCCGAACGACCCGGATATTCCGATCATGCTGGACAAGGTCTATCCTTGCCACGAGATCGTGAAAATAGACTATTTCCTGCCAGGGTGTCCGCCTACGGCGGACAGCATCTGGGCAGCGCTTACCGCGCTGCTGACGGGCAAGGATGTCGGGCTGCCTTATGAACTGATCAAGTACGACTGAGCGCCGTGGAGGCAAATAGCATGGCAAAGACCGCAAGTAACGGAAAACGGAAGATCGTCATCAATCCCGTGACGCGCGTGGAAGGTCACGGCAAAGTGACGATCGTCATGGACGAGAACAACAACATCGAGCAGGCGCGGTTCCACATCATCGAGTTCCGCGGATTCGAGCGGTTCGTGCAGGGCCGCTTGTATTGGGAGGCTCCGGTGATGGTGCAGCGGCTCTGCGGGATCTGCCCGGTGAGCCACCATCTGGCGGGCGCAAAAGCCACCGACATGCTCGCGGGCGTCGGCAAGATTCCCGTGACGGCCGAGAAGATGCGCCGCCTGATGCACTACGGCCAGACGTTTCAATCCCATGCGTTGCATTTCTTCCACCTGGCATCGCCGGACCTGCTGTTCGGGTTCGACGCGCCGGTCGAGAAGCGCAACGTGATTGGGGTGATCGAGGCCTACCCGGAAATCGCGAAGAAAGCCGTTTTGATGCGCAAGTACGGCCAGGAAGTCATCAAGGCGACTGGCGGCAAGAAAGTGCATCCGACGGGCGCGATCCCCGGCGGGATCAACAAGAACCTGTCCATCGAAGAACGCGATTCTCTGAAGAAGGACGCTGACACGATGATCGAGTGGTCGGTCGAGGCCCTCGAACTCTGCAAGAAAATCACGAAAGATAACCTCGAGTTCCTCCTGGGCTTCGGAAGTTTTGACTCGAATCACGTGTCCATCGTGCGCGAAGACGGCTGCATGGACCTCTACGACGGCAAACTGCGCGCCATCGACGCGGAAGGCAACAAGATTTTCGACATGGTCGCGCCCCTCGAGTATGCGGACTATCTCGGCGAGGAAGTGCGCCCGTGGAGCTACATGAAGTTCCCGCACATCAAGTCGCTGGGCAAAGAAAAGGGCTGGTACCGCGTGGGGCCGCTGTCGCGTGTCAATTGCTGCGATTTCATCGACACCGAGATTGCCGAAAAGGCGCGCCAGGAATTCATGGCGCTCAACAACGGCAAACCCATCAATGCGAGCATGGCGTACCACTGGGCGCGCCTCATCGAGCTGGTGCATTCGGCCGAGAAGATGAAAGAGCTGCTGGACGACCCGGACCTTCAAGGCACCGAACTCGTGGCCCAGGGCAAGAAGCGCGAGAAAGGCGTCGCCTGGATCGAAGCGCCCCGCGGCACATTATTCCACCACTACGAAATCAACACCGAGACGGACCAGATCAAACTCGCGAACCTCATCGTTTCGACCACGAGCAACAACGAGCCGATGAACCGTACGGTGCAGATCATCGCCGAGCAGCACCTCAAGGGCAAGAGCGAAAGCGAAATTACGGAAGGACTGCTGAACCACATCGAGGTCGGCATCCGTGCGTACGATCCGTGCTTGAGTTGCGCCACCCATGCTCTTGGGAGGATGCGGCTGCACGTCGAACTGGTTGACGCAGAAGGGAATATCCTCGACGAGAAGTTCCGCGGGTGATTGTCATGCGCGCGTTGATCCTCGGGTACGGAAACCCGGGACGGCAGGATGACGGGCTTGGCCCGGCGATTGCCGAGGCAGTTGAAGCGTGGGGGTTGCCAAATGTTACTGCGGAAACCCCATATCAGTTGAATATCGAGGACGCGGCTACCCTGGCCGAGCACGATGTGGTCGTGTTTGTGGATGCCAGCGTGGACGCGCAGGAGCCGTACTCGCTGAAACGGATCGCGCCCGCGGCGGAGATCACGTTCACGAGCCACAGCGTTTCGCCCGAGTCGGTATTGGCCTTGTGCCAGGACCATTTCCACGCGAAACCCGAGGCGTATGTGCTGGCTGTGCGCGGATATGCGTTCGAATTTGAAGAGGGCCTGACCCCAAAGGCCCGGGAAAACATGGCAAGTGCTTTAGCGTGCGTCCAGGCCCTGATAGGGGCGTGTAAGGAGACAAGCATGGACAGTAAGAAAACAATTCTTACCATCGACGACGACCCGGACATTCGCGCCACGTTGCGCATTGTCCTCGAGGCGGAAGGGTTTTCCGTGGGCGAGGCGTCCAACGGCGAGGAAGGCCTGAAATCCATTGAGCGCGTGAAGCCCGATGCCATCATTGTCGATCTAATGATGGAGAACGTTGACTCCGGCAGTACCGTCGCCCAGAAACTGAAAGAAAGCGGCTACGCCGGACCGGTCTACATGTTGAGTTCGGCCGGCGACACGGTGCGCTACAACCTGGACGCGCGCGAGCTGGGCCTGGCCGGCATTTTCCAAAAGCCCATCGATCCCAAGACCCTCGTGGCAACTCTAAAGGCCAAACTTAAGGTCTAGTTGCGCGTTTCAGACTGGGCC